>JBDSLK010000119.1:0-3621 GCA_039916425.1 Nocardioides sp. | reverse complement strand
CCGCGCGTCGAGCCAGTCCCAGCCGAACACCTCGACGGCACGCTCGCGACTCACGCCCTTGGTGGCGGAATCGTCTCCGGGCTTGACGACGCGGTAGCGGCGGTCGAGCCGCGAGACGGGCTTGTCCTTGAACACGTAGGACCCGTCGCGCTTGAGGGTGGTCGTGCCGATCGTGCGCCACGCCCGCTTGCCGTCGTACTGCAGCTGGACGGTGACACGGGCGCCCGGGGCCTTCGGGCTGACCCTGCCGGTCAGTTTGACCCGGTCCTCCCTCTGGACGGCCTGGGCGGTCGAGGTCGTCAGTGAGACGCGGTAGGCAGCGGCCTGCACGACCGTGTCGGACGCCCCGGCCGACACCGGTGCGACGGCCCCGGCGAGCGACAGGGCCAGCACCGCGGTCGCGGCGGTGAGTCGTGACTTGTTCATGATGAATCTCCCTCTTCCATCCACATCGTGGTGACGTGTGCTTGGTGCGACACCGTCGGACACCGGTTGGTTCGCGGACAGGTGCGGGTGGTCTGGACCGGATCCGCAACCCACGCGCTCCGCCGGCGCCCCACCTCACGCTGCCAGCGCCACGACGCCCGGGCATGAGGCCGCAGCCCCGCCCGACGGGCAGACGGTCCCGCTCAGCCTCTGAGAGTCGCGGCGCGGCGGTCGAGCCGGTCCATCACCGGCTTGGAGAGCACCCCGTGCACGAGCACCGAGGCGACCACGGTGAAGGCGACGGTGGACCACAGCCAGTCGGCGGTGAAGAGGTCGTCCTTCCCCCCGGCGTACGCCAGGTAGTAGAGCGAGCCCACCCCACGTACGCCGAAGAACGCGACCGCCCACTGCTCGCGCGGCATCAGCCCCCCAGTGCGGTCGGACGGGCGGCGGCGGACACCGAGCGCGACGATGCCGGCGAGCGGCCGGACCAGGAAGATCAGCGCCAGCGCGATGCCCACCCCGCGCCAGTCGAGGCTGCCCAGCAGCCCGCGGGTGAGAGCGATGCCGAGGACCAGCAGCACAAAGAGGGTGAGCAGCCGCTCCAGCCGCTCGACCACCTGGTGCATGGCCGCGTGGTAGTCGTGGGCGCGCTCGGCGGACCGGAAGGACATGGCGCAGGCGAACACCGAGAGGAACCCGTAGCCGCCGGCAACCTCACCGAGCCCGTACGCCGACACGAGGGCGGCGACCGCCAGCAGCGACTCGCCCCGCTCGGCCAACCGCAGCGCGGTGGCCCGGGACCGGAAGGCGACACGCGCGAGCCCCACGCCGACGACGATCCCGACCAGGGTGCCGAGGACCACCTTGCCGATCAGGTAGAAGCCGATCCACTCGAGCCACCAGCCCGAGAAGGCGCCCTGCGTGGCGAGCAGGATCGCGGCGTACACGAAGGGGAAGCTGAGCCCGTCGTTGAGGCCGGCCTCGGAGGTAAGGGTGAACCGGACCTCGTCGGTCTCCCCGACCTCGAGGTCACCGGTTTTGGGTCCGGCGACCTGGACGTCCGAGGCGAGCACCGGGTCGGTGGGCGCGAGCACCGCCCCGAGCAGCAGGGCAGCGGCGGGGGCGAGCCCGGCCCACCAGCCCAGCAACGCCACGGCCGCGATGCAGAGCGGCATCGCGATCGCCAGCAGCCGCCAGGTGGGCGACCAGGTGCGCCACGACTCACGCCGGTCGAGCCGGAGCGGCCGGTCGAGGGCCAGCCCCACGCCCATCAGCGCCACCAGCACGGTCAGCTCGGTGACGTGCTCGATCGTGGCGCGGTTGGTCTGCGGGTCCAGCGGCATGTGGTCGGGCAGCGGGGTGAGCCCGATCAGCAGCCCGACCCCCACGAGCACCATCGGCGCGGAGACCGCCCAGCGGCCCAGCAGGTCGGGAAGCACGACCGCCAGCAGCAGGCTGAACCCAGCCACGACGTACACCAGGTCAGCAGTCACGACGTGACGGTACCCAGGGACCGGCGCGGGTGGTCGGTGGGCCGGGCGTGATCCGTAGTCGGGTCAGTAGTCGGGTCAGTCGTCGGGTCAGTCGTCGGGGCTGACGGCGGCCGCGCCGGAGGCCGAGACGGTGGCCCGCTCCGGGGCGCCCGGGATGGTCAGCGGCAGGTCGAGCGGCGCGCTGATCTCGACCCGGACGCTGCGGGTGGCGGGGTCGACCTCGACGATGCGCCCCAGACCGGGGTACGCCGCCCGGGCGCCGGTCAGCGCCAGGTAGTCGTCGACACCCCGGCGCGCCTCGGCCTCGAACAGCGCGAGCCGCTCCTGGCCCAGCCCCCCGGCGTACACGTCCTCGCCCTGGGCGCCGGCGTCCGCCCCCGCCAGGGCGGCACCGTCGGCGAGGTTGTCGAGTCCTTGGCGCTGGAGGTAGGCGGCGCTCACATCGACGACCACGGCGACGGTCATCATCAGCACCACCGCGAACCCCACGATCAGCACCGTGGTCTGGCCGCGCTCGTCGCGGCTCACGAGCCACCCTCCTGATACCGGCCGATCGGCACGGTGTGGGTCGAGGTGAGGGCGAAGCCGGAGCGCTGCTCGCCGAAGAGGTCCGGCAGCAGCGGCAGCGCGACCGACGAGCCGACCCGGACGGTGATCACCGCTCCCCCGGCATGGCAGTCCCCCGCCGGCACGCAGGAGACGACCACCGCGGGGTCGGCGTCCTCGAGGCCCTGGTCGACCATCACCCGCCGGGCCGCGGCCCGCGCCCGCTCGCGGCCCTCGGCATCGTCCCCCGCGAGGGCGAACGCCCGCGCCGCGGCGCGTGACGCCCCGGCCGTCGCGAAGGCGCCGCGCTGGACCTCGAAGACCGAGACCACGATCCACACCAGCGGCACGAGCAGCAGCACACCGAGCCAGGTCAGCTCGACCAGGGCGCTGCCCTCCTCGCCGCGCCGCGATGTCACGGCGCGAGCTCCTCGATGGCGGTCCCCCGGACGGTCAGGTCGATCGCCAGGCCGCCGAGCCCGAGGGCGGGCACGGTCGCGCTGACCACGACCTCGACCCCGGGCGCACCGCCGATGTCGATGACCCGGGCCACGACATGGTCGTCGTACGACGGGCCGAGGACGCCACCGATCTGCTCGCGCGTCTTCGCGGCGCCGTCGGCGGGACCCTGGTCGGACGTGGCGGCGTAGCGGGCACCCTCGGACGCCGCCGAGGTCAGGGTGTTGCGGACGTGGAGCACCAGGGCCAGCTGGAGGATGCCGAGGAAGAGCGGCACCAGCACCACCACGACCAGCACGAAGTCCACGACCGCGGACCCCTGCTCGCCGCGGCCGGGGGCCCGCGGCACGGTCAGCCCTTGCCGACTGAGTTGAGCGCGTCCTTGAGCATCTGGGTCAGCTGGTCGTCGGCGACGGCCCAGATCGCGCCGACGATGGCGACCGTCATCACGGTGATCATCACCCACCCCGGCACGTCGCCGCGTTCGTCGCGGCGCTCACGCGCGGTGACCTGGGCGTAGAGGCCGATGAGGTGCGTTGCGATGTGCTCCATGTGCGTTTCCCCGATTCTCTGTGCGGTGCCCCTGATGGTCAGTGCGTGGTGAAGCCGATGCCGACGGCGCCGGGCCAGAAGGCGAAGAGGATGGTCACCGGGAGGACCAGGAACACCACCGGCACCGCAAGTGTCAGGCTCT
>JBDSLK010000118.1:0-27247 GCA_039916425.1 Nocardioides sp. | reverse complement strand
GGGGTGGGCGGGGGCGTCGGGGTCGGCGCGTCCGCCTCGCGCCGGCGCCTCTTCTCCTCCTGGCGCCGGCGGCGCTCCTCGGCCCGGCGCTCGAGGGCGGCCTGGCGGCGGCCGGCGAGGTCCACCGAGACGCCCTGGAGGGCGGCCAGCTCGCCGATCAGGGAGCTGCGCTGACCGGCGACGGCGGCGGCCTCGTCGGCGGCGTCCTGCTCGGCCGCGGCGGCCTCGTCGCGGGCGGCACGGGTCTGCGTCCGCAGCTCCTCGGCCGCGGTCCGGGCTTCGGTCGCCTGGTCGGCGGTCACCTCGGCGACGGTCGCGGCGGCGCGGAAGTCGTCGTACTGCTGGTCGAGCGCCTGCTCGGCGTTGCCCAGCGTGGTGGCCCGGTCCACGACCGTGCTGATCCCGTCGGACCTGACGATGGCCGACAGCGCGGTCAGCTCGGGCGACATCTGGTAGGCCGAGGTCAGCGTCGACTCGTACGCCGCGCGCTGTCGCTCGACCGCCTCGGTCGCGATCTGCTGGGCCTGATCGGCGACCCGCGAGGCGTTGCGGGCCAGCGAGAGCTGCCAGCGCGCGGTGTTGAAGGCCTCGGCGGCCTGGGCGGCGGAGATGGACGAGGTGCGCAGTCGCTGGTCGGCGAGCACCAGGTCGGTACGCACGGCTGCCACGGTGCGGGCCCGGGCAGCGGCGGCGGCCTTGGCCTGCGCGACGTCCTGGGCGCTGGGCCCCGTGGTGTCGTCGGCGGCGGTGGCGGCGGCACCGGAGGCCAGCGTGCCGGTGACGGCCGAGGCCGCACCGAGCACCACCACCAGCAGCGTCGACACCAGACGGGTCGACGGGCGGCGTGGTGCAGTCACGAGTTCGGCTCCCTTGGACGTAGTCGTCGCCCCGGGGACCCCATTCCCTCAAGGCGACTCCCAGCACGCTAGTGCTCAGCAGTCACAAGAGAACCAGTTTTCACAAACTTTTGCGAACTCGTCGGCGTGTCGCCTTGACTAACTACACCCTTGTAACTCGCGACTCCTTCTCCACCGGCACCAGGGAGGACTGGGTCGTCGGGTGCGAGGCGAGCCCGTGTCTGTCGAACTTCTGACCACTGGCGAGACCGCCGAGGTAGAAGGCGAGGAGGGCGATCACGATGCCGGCCACGTCGTCGGCGACGTAGTGCCAGCCGAAGTAGAGCGTGGCGACAACGGTGACCCCGAAGTTGACCCACAGCACCCAGTGGACGATGCGCGAGCGCAGGGTGTACTGCGCCATCAGCGCGACGAGGAGAGTGATGGCGCAGTGCAGCGACGCGAAGCCGGCCACCGACTGGACCGCGTCCTGGACGGTGCCGGTCAGCAGGGACTTGCGGCCGCCGTCCAGAGCGTCCATGAGCTGGGACGAGGCGGTCTGGTCGAGGCCGAAGTAGAGCCAGGAGTACTCGAAGCCGGGGCCGAGGGTCGGCAAGGCGTAGTACGACGCGGTGCCCAGCGTCCAGGCGATGCACTGGGAGGTGGCGAACCAGTAGCCGAAGGAGATGTTGCGTGACCAGATCAGCCAGGCCGTCAGGGCCAGGGGCACCAACGGCAGGAACCACAGGTAGATGGTCGAGAGCAGATGGGCCGCGACGCCTCCGCCGAGCAGGTCGTGCAGCAAGACGGCCGGCTCGTTGCCGAAGAAGAGCGCCTGGTCGATGAGGTGGAGCTCGCGGTCGTACGTCTTGTCGATCACGAACGGCAGGAACGACTTGAGGTTCCGGTAGCTCACGTAGGTGATGTAGAAGCAGACGACGCCCATCACCACCAGGGTCAGCCGCTCACGGGTCCAGTGCTCGTCGATCCGGGTGCGGATCACCTCGAGGATGTGCCCGGGACCGGCCCGCACCGAGATCAGCACGCGCGGGGCGATGTCGAGCAGGAAGGCGCCCAGCAACAGCATGGGCAGTCGCACCCAGGCCGGTCCGAGGAACCCGTCAGGGTCGGCGAGCCTCTTGTCCAGGGCCAACGACGTGATGACCGCCAACGACCCCATAGCCACGGCGATGCCGATGAGGAGTGCGTAGGCCCGGCGATACACGAGGGTCAGTCTAGGGACCGACGTCTACTCCCCCATCCTCCCTCGCGTCCCGGCCCAGCGGGGCTACCCGGGTCGGGTCCACCCGGACGACGACCGGGTCACCCGGGGCGAGGTGAGCATCGAGCGGAGCGACGGCGTCCAGCTCGCCGAGACCGGGCAGGTCGACCACCAGACGGAGCTGCTCGGGCGTGGAGCGGACCGCGGCCACGCGGCCAGTAAGAGGACCGGTGGCAGTCGCCACCAGCGCCGAGCGGCGTACGGCGAGGGCGTCGGCCGCGGGCAGCCCCGCGGCCGCGAGCACCCGGTGCGCCGCAGCACCCGTCAGCACCCGGGAGTAGCCGAGGAAGAGCGCGGTGTCGACGTCGACGGGGCGCCGCCACACCTCGGCCAGACCTCCGCGCTGCACGATCCGGCCTTGGCGCATCACGGCCATCTCGTCGGCGACGGTGAAGGCCTCCTCGTGGTCGTGGGTGACCAGCAACGCGGTGGTGCCGGCCACCCGGAGGATGTGGCGCAGGTCGCTGGCCAGCCGGCCGCGGAGCGCGGTGTCCAGCGCCGACAGCGGCTCATCGAGCAGCAGCAGCCGGGGCTCCACCGCGAGCGCCCTGGCCAGCGCGACGCGCTGGCGCTCGCCGCCGGACAGGGTGGCCGGCAGCCGGTCCTCGAAGCCCACTAGCCCGACCAGGTCGAGCAGCTCGAGCACCCGGTCGGCCCTCCGGGCCGCGGGCACCCTCCGGAGCCGCAGCGCGTAGGCCACGTTGCGCGACACGGTCAGGTGGGCGAAGAGCTGGCCGTCTTGGAACATCAGCGCGAAGCCGCGCCGGTGCGTCGGCACGTCGGCGAGGTCCCGGCCGTCGAACGAGATCGATCCGTGCCGCACCGGCTCGAGACCGGCCACCGCGCGCAGCAACGTCGACTTGCCGCAGCCCGACGGCCCGAGCACCGCGAGCACCTGCCCCGCCGGCAGCTCGAGGGAGACGTCGTCGACGGCGCGGAGGTCGCCGTACTGCACGGTGACGTCGGTCAGCGAGAGGGCCACGGTCAGCTCGCTCCCACGGACGGCACCCGGAGCCGCTCGACGGCGAGGACCACCACGGCCGTGGTGGCGGCCAGGACGACGGAAGCGGCCAGCGCCATCCCGTAGTTGAGCTCGCCGGGATGGCCGACCAGCCGGAAGATCACCACCGGCAGCGTCGGCCGGTCGTCACGGGCCAGGAACGACGTGGCCCCGAACTCCCCCAGCGACACCGCGAAGGCGAACCCCGCGGCGGCCAGCAGCGGGCGGCGGACCGCCGGCAGGTCCACGGTGAGCATGGCCCGCAGCGGCGAGGCGCCGAGGGAGGCCGCGGCCTGGCGCTGCCGGTCGTCGATGCCCGCGAGCACCGGCACCAGGGTGCGCACGACCAGGGGCAGCGCCACCAGCGCCTGGGCGATCGGCACCAGCAGCGGGCTGTCGCGCAGGTCGAGCACCCCCGAGTGCAGGGTGACCAGGAGCCCGAAGCCCAGGGTCACCGCCGAGACGCCGAGCGGCAGCATGAAGACCGCGTCGAGGCCGGCGCGCACCCGGCGCTCGGCCGCCGTCTGTGAGCGGCGGGTGACCACGACCGTGATCAGCAGGCCGACCGACAGCGCCATCCAGGTCGCGTCGACGGCGGTGCGCAGGGAGTTGAGCAGCGCCTCGGTGACCGGCACCAGTAGCGCCTGGTTCTCACCGGTGGTGTCGAGGGCGCGGTAGTTGGCCAGGCTCCAGGCGTCACCGGCACGCAGCGAACCGGCGAGCAGGGTGAGCAGCGGCGCGAGCACGAAGGCGAGCAGCAGCCCGGTCGCCGCCAGCACCCCCGCGTCGCTCCGGCGCGGACGTCGCGGGCGGGGCTGCACCCGCTGCACCGTCGGGTCGGCCGTGGCGCGCAGCCGCTGGGCCAGCACCAGCAGGACCACGATCACGACCAGCTGGAGCACCGAGAGCGCGGCGGCGGCCTGGAGGTCGAGCAGGTTGGTGGTCAGCAGGTAGATCTCGGTCTCGATCGTGGAGTAGCGCAGCCCGCCGAGGGTCAGCACGACCCCGAACGCCGTCGCGCAGAAGAGGAAGACCACGGTGGCGGCGGACACCAGCGCCGGCCGCAGTGCCGGGAGCGTGACGGTGAGCAGCACCTGGAGCGGCGTCGCGCCCAGGGCCGCCGCGGCCTCACCTGGCCGCGGGTCGAGTCCTTCCCAGGCGGCACCGACGGCCCGGATCACCACCGAGGCGTTGAAGAAGGTCAGGCCGAGGACGATGGCGGCCGGGGTGCCGTCGAGGCCGAGGAAGCCGAGCGGGCCGGCCTCGCCCAGCAGCTGGCGGAAGGCCACCCCGACGACCACGGTCGGCAGCACGAACGGCACCAGCAGCAGGGCGCGGACGCTGCGCCGCAGCGGCAGGTCCAGGCGGTGCAGGGCGTACGCCGCGGGCAGGCCGAGCAGCAGGCTCGCGGCCGTGCCGGCGGCGGCGGACCACAGCGTGAACCACAGCACCCGGTGCACCCGGGGCCGGGCCAGCACCTCCAGCACACCGCCGACGTCCAGGCTGCCGTCGACCACGAAGCCGCGGGAGACCATCCCGGCGACAGGGACGACGAAGAAGACGCCGAGGACCAGCAGCGGACCGAGCGCCAGCCCGGCTAGCGTGAGGTGACGTCGGACCACGTGGTGAGCCAGTCCTCCCGGTTGTCGGTGATGTCGGCCGCGGCCACCTCGTAGGCGTCGTCGGGCTGGACGGCGAACCGGGCCCAGTCGGGCGGCAGGGCGACGCCGTCGACCACCGGGAAGACGTACATCGACTCCGGCAGCGCCGCCTGCACCTCGGGTGAGAGCAGGAAGTCGATCAGCTGCCGGGCCCCCTCGGGGTTGGCCGCGCCCTCGAGGACCCCGGCGTACTCCACCTGGCGGTAGCAGGTGTCGAGCAGTGCCTCGGTCGTCGAGGAGGCCTTGTCGTCGGCGAGGGTGAAGGCGGGCGAGGAGTCGTAGGACACCACGAGCGGCCGGTCGCCGTCGCCGCCGCCCTGGGTGAAGTCGACGTAGTAGGCGTCGCTCCAGCCGCTGGTCAGCTTGGCACCGTTGGCCATCAGCGCCGACCAGTAGTCCGGCCACGCGTCGCCGTACTCCGCGATGGTGCTCAGCAGGAACGCCATGCCGGGCGAGCTGGTGGCGGCGCCCGGGGTGACGAAGAGGTCGCGGTACGCCGGGTCGAGGAGGTCGTCGAGCGTCTGCGGCGGGTCGAGGTCGCGCTGGTCGAACCAGCCGGTGTCCACGTTGACGCACACGCTGCCGGTGTCGACGGGGACCAGCCGGTCGGTGCCGTCCTCGAGGGCGTAGGCGTCGGCACCGGCGGGCAGATCGACCCCGGAGTCGGCGAAGACCCCGGCGTCCAGGGCCCGGGACGCGAAGGTGTTGTCGACGCCGTACGCCACGTCGCCAGTGGGGTCGTCCTTGGTGAGGACCAGCTTGTTGGTGACGGTGCCGGCGTCGCCGGAAGACCGCACGTCGAGGGTGAGGCCGGTGTCGCTCTCGAACCTGCGCAGCAGCTTGTCGGGCAGCGCGAACGACTCGTGGGTGACCAGGACGACGCTCGACGGGGTCTCCCCCGGTGCGTCGGCCGTGCGGGCCTCGTCGTCGTTCCCGACCAGCGTGCAGGACGTGGTCAGGGCCAGCGTGATCGCCGCAACGGCGCCGGCGCGGGCGCGGACATGGACGGACCTCATGGTGACTCCCTTCGCCGGTGCTAACCGGAGCAGGTTCGTAGGGTCTGCGGCTCATCCGCACTCTCAGCCCGTAGGCCCGGGACGTGTCCCGGGGCGAGCTCCCCTGTCTGTGTGTCCCCAGGGTACGCCGGTGCCGCGAGGCCGGGTGCGGCGAGGCGCGTGGGCGGTGTCGGATCGGGTACGAACCCCCCCGACCAGTCGCCGAGGAACCGGAGAGGTGGGAGCCGTCACGTGCCCCCAGACCTGATCGCAGGGCGCTACCGCGTCGACCGAGCCGTGGGCGCGGGAGGCATGGGCACCGTCTGGCTGTGTCGCGACGAGATGTTGCAGCGTCTCGTCGCGGTCAAGCAGGTCGGCGTGGTCGCCGGCGAGTCGGCGGACGACACCCGACGGGCGATGCGCGAGGCACGCACCGCGGCCGCTCTCAACCACCGCAACGCGGTGTCGATCTACGACGTGGTGGAGCACGACGGTGCGCCGTGGTTGGTGATGGAGTACTTCCCGTCGCACACACTCTCCGAGCTGCTGGCCGACGGGCCGCTGCCGGCTCTTCGGGTGGCCGCGATCGGCGCCCAGGTCGCCGCCGCGCTGGCGGGCGCGCACGAAGCCGGCATCGTCCACCGCGACGTCAAGCCCGGCAACATCCTCGTCGGGTACGACGACATCGCGAAGATCAGCGACTTCGGCATCGCCCGACTCACCCACGACGACCAGCTCACCCAGACCGGCCTGGTGATCGGCACGCCGGCGTACTTCGCCCCCGAGGTGGCCCGCGGCGGCACCCCCGGCCCGGCGTCGGACGCCTGGGCGCTGGGCGCGAGCCTGTACGCCGCGGTCGAGGGCCACCCGCCCCACCCCCGGCAGGCCAACGCCGTGGCCACCCTCGCCGCGATCGTCTCCGGACCGGTCCGCCGGCCGGTGCGCGCCGGGGTGCTGACCGACGTGATCGGGCACCTGATGGAGCCCGACCCCGCCGCCCGCTGGTCGATGGCCGGGGCGGAGCAGGCACTGCGTGCGCTCACGGTCGACGCCCCCACCCCGACGACCCCTGTGCCCACGCCCGCGGCCGCTCCTGAGCCCCTCGAGTCCGCGGCCGTGAGCTCTCACCGCTCCCGCCTCTTCCCGCTGGCGCTGGGCGTCGCCGCCCTGCTCCTGCTCGGCATCGTCACCGTGGTGCTCATCACCGCCACCGGCCCGGACGAGCGGACGGGCGCGAACGAGCCCGAACCCTCCCGGTCGGGGTCGACCTCGAGCGCACCGGAGAGCCGGTCACCGTCCCCCGACGCCAGATCGCCGACGCCGGACAGCTCGACCTCCCCGGCGCCCGCCACCAGCGCCGCCACTCCCAGCGCTCCCACGGCCGCCCCCGCTCCCCAGGGCGGCCCGGTCGGCACCATCGAGACCTACTTCGCCACGGTGCCCGGCGACCTCGACGCGGGCTGGGCGTTGCTCGCGCCCTCGATGCAGGCGCGGGTGGGACGCGACAGCTTCGACGGCTTCTGGGCCACCATCAGCGACGTCTCGGTGAGCGACGTGCGCGCCGTGTCCGGCACCACGGTGACCGCCGAGGTGGCCTACACGCGCACCGACGGCACCCGCTCGGTCGAGCGCCAGACGTTCCAGCTCCAGCGGCAGGGGGACGGCTACCTGATCGCCGCCGACCGGTGACGCGTCACGACCACCGGCATCTCGACCGCGGCTCCTCCCTCACGGACGGATCTGACCGCGGGCAGGCCGACGAGGCAGAGGACCGCGGCTCCGGCCAAGAGCACGCGGGGCCCGACCATGTCGGCGGCCAGCGGCGCTAACAGCGTGCCGGCCATCGCCGCCGCCACCATGGCCGTGTCGGTGACCCCGAGCACGGTGGCTCGCACCTGGTCGGGGGCGTGCTCCTGGATCACGCCGGTCGCCGCGCTCTCCACGACCACCGCCGCGGCCCCGGCAAGGGCGAGCGGCACCATCGCCGCCGCCGCCGCCGGCGACAGGGTCACCGCGACGCCGCACGCAACCATCAGCAGCAGCCCGGACGTGATCCGACCGCCGTTGTCACGACCGGTGCGGGCGAGCAAGGGGGCCGCCAGGGCACCGAAGCCGAGCGCCCCCGTCGCCAGCCCGTACGCCGAGCCGCCCGCGCCCCAGCCGTCCTCGGCCAGCGGCAGCAGCGCCAGCGCGGTCGCGGCGAGCACGAGGTTGACCAGCGCCACCAGGGCCACCGCCGCCCGCACCGGGGCCGAGGCGCGTAGCAGCGCCACCACGGCGGGCCGCGACCCGGAGCCAGGCCCCCGCAGGGGGGCCGGCAGGCTGACCCCACGCCAGAGCGCCAGGGCCGCCACCGTCAGTGCCACGGCGAGCACCGGCACCAGCGGCCGGGCCACGGGCTGTAGGAGCAGCCCTCCGAGCGCCGGCCCCACTACGAACGACGCGACCTCGACGGTGACGAGCAGGTCGGTGGCCCGGCGCTGCCGGGGGCCGGCGGCGTCCGGCATCCCAGCGGCCAGGGCGGGGTAGGCCGGGGTCGCGACGGCGACCGCTGCCGCTGCCGCGACCACCGCGACCACCGTCCGGCCGTCCCCCAGCGCCACCCCCGCGAGCGCCAGCAGGACGATCCGGGCGCCGAGCGTCCACGCCACGATCCGGTCGCGGCGGACGCGGTCGGCCAACCGGCCCGCACACCACGAGAAGAGCACGTACGGCAGCATCCGGGCGGCCCCGGCCAGCCCGAGGAGCAGCCCGTCGGAGGTCTGCTCCCAGACGACCAGCAGCAGCAGCGGCCACGGCAGCGACATCCCGACCGCGGCGAGCGCGTGGCTGACCAGCGCTCGCCGGGTCGGGTCGTTCATCACGAGACCAGGCTGGTGGGCAGCGGGTCGAACCCGTTGAAGCCCACGGTGGAGTAGCAGGTGGTGTAGGCCCCCGCCGCCGCGAGCACGACCTGGTCGCCCTCGGCCAGCGCCAGCGGCAGCAGTGCCGGCGTCTTCTCGTAGAGCACGTCGGCGCTGTCGCAGGTCGGCCCGGCCAGCACGCACGGGCCGACGGGACCGCCGTCGACGGTCGTGGCGAGCCGGTAGCGGATCGCCTCGTCGAGGGTCTCCACCAGACCGGTGAAGACGCCCGCGTCCAGGTAGACCCACCTGGTGTCGCCCCGGTCGACGACCGCGATCACCGTGGACACGAGCCGGCCCGCGTCGCCGACGACGGCCCGCCCGGGCTCGACCAGGGTCCGGGGACGGTCGACCCCGAACTCCTGCCGGAGCGCGCGGTCGATGGACGCGCCGTACAGGGCCAGCGGCGGGGCTCCGCCCTCGAGCGCGGCCGGGAAGCCGCCCCCGAGATCCAGCAGCCAGGGCCGCAGGCCGGCCTCACGCAGGCACCCGAAGACCCGGGCCGCCGCGGCGATCGGCGACGCCCACGCGTGCGGGTCGCGCTGCTGCGAGCCGACGTGGAAGGAGATGCCGGCGGGGTCCAGGCCGCACTCGGCCGCCCGCCGCAGGACGGTGACGGCCTCGCTCGTGGAGCAGCCGTACTTGCGCGACAGCGGCCAGTCCGAGCCGTCGCCGGAGGTGACGAGCCGGCAGAGCACGGCGCTGCCGGGGGCGGCCTCGGCGACCTTCAGGGTCTCCTCGAGGGAGTCGATCACGAAGAGCCGGACACCGAGCGCGGCGGCCTCGACGACGTCGGCGCGGCGCTTGATCGGGTTGGAGTAGACGAGGTCCTCGGGCTGGGCCCCGGCGGCCAGGCAGGCCCGCACCTCGGCGGGACTGGCGACGTCGAAGTGGCAGCCGGCGCCGGTCAACGCGGCGAGCAGCGCCGGGTGGGGGTTGGCCTTGACGGCGTAGTGGACCGCGGTGCGCGGGAGTACGGTCGCCAGCCGCCGGTAGCTGCGGACCGCCTGCCGCACGTCGAGCTCGAGGTACGGCGTGGGCCGGGTGGGGCTGGGGGCGAAGGTACGGACGCCGTCGCTGGCCAGGAGTGTCATGTCCTCAGCGTCGCCGCGGAACCGAGGACGGCGCATCGGTGAAACCACCCGCTTTGCCGGAGCCCGGTGTCCGCTGACGCTGGCCTCTGAGGACCGGGTGTCGGCCGCGTCGGGCCGTGGCCGGGGTGCACGGGGCCTCACACCTAGGTAGTCCTCGGGGTTCAGCCGTCAGCCGTCAGCCGTCAGCCGACGAGGGTGCGGCCGGCCGTGACCAGGGTGCGCGGGCGGGCGCGTCCGAAGGTCTGGGCCAGGGCGCGGTCGATGGCCGCGCCGTACAGCGACAACGGCGGCGTGCCCCGCCGGCCGGGTGCGGGCAGTCCGCTGCCCAGGTCGAGCACCCACGGCCGCAGTCCCTCGGCCCGCAGGGCTCCGAAGATCCGGCCGGCCGCGGCGACCGGCGCCTGCCAGGCGAACGGGTCGATCGGCGGCGGGCCGACATGGCAGGAGAGGCCGGCGACCTCGAGCCCGCTGGCCGCGGCCTGGCGCAGCACCTTGACCGCCTGACGGGTGGCACAGTCCGGTCCGGGGGTCGACGTCATCAGCCGGTAGAGGACGGCGCTGCCGGCGGCGGCCAGCGCCACGTTGCAGACGTCCTCGGGGCAGGCCACCACGAAGAGGCGCACGCGGAGGTCGGCCGCGGCGCCGATGTCCTCGCGGCCGCGCCCGACGGCCGAGGTGACGAGGTGATCGGGGGTGGACCCGGCGCTCAGGCAGGCCCGAACCTCCTCCGCACCCGCGACCTCGAAGCCGCACCCGGCCGAGGCGAGCGCGTCGAGCAGCTCGGGGCGGGGGTCGGTGCGGACCGCGTAGTGCACGGCCGTGCGGGGCAGCAGGGTGCCGAGTCGTCGGTAGCGGGCGACGGCCTGCAGCACGTCCGCCCCAGGCGTGGTCTCGTGCGTGATCCGGGGAGCAGCCGTCAGCAGGGTCATGTCCCCAGCGTCGCGCCGCGGCTGCGTCGCCGCATCGGTGAAATGACCGGTTGTGGCCCGTGCCACCGACCACGACGAGCGGCGCCCTAGCCTGTGGTCCGTGCCCAGCCGACTGCATGAGTCCTTCGCCTACGTAGTTCCGCGGCTGCGCAAGGCGCGCGAGATGGACGACGAGCCCGCCGAGCGCGCGAGGGTCGAGGGCTGGCACCGCGGCCTCGACCGGGCGCTGCCGACGCGCGCGGTGCCGGGCTTCGCGCGGCGCTTCTCCGTGATCACCGAGGAGCTCGGGCCACCCGGCGCCACCTTCGCGTCCTACGTCCTCACCCCGCGGCGGCGCCCGCCCACCCGGACGCTGGTCTACGTGCACGGCGGCGGCTTCATGGCGCCGACCGACCCCTTCCACGTCCGCTACGCGACCCGGTTGGCAGACGCCCTCGGAGCCCGGGTGGTGCTGCCGGACTACCCGCTGGCACCCGAGCACACCTGGCGGGATTCCTTCGAGGCCCTGACCGAGCTGACGGCCCGGTGGGCCGGCGCCCCCGGCGGCGCCGTGCTGGCCGGCGATTCGGCGGGCGGCGGCTACGCGCTGGCCCTCGGACTCGCCCTGCGCGACCGGGGCGGTCCGCAACCCACCCATCTCCTGCTGCACTCCCCGTGGGTCGACCTCACCATGAGCGCGCCGGGCACGGCCGAGCGCGACGCGGTCGACCCGTGGCTCTTCCTCGGCAAGGCGACGGCGTACGCCGCGTGGTGGGCCGGTCCTCCCGACGACCTGGCCCGTCCGGAGGTGTCACCCGGACTGGCGGACCTCAGCGGCCTCCCGCCGGCCCTGATGTTCTACGGCACGCGCGACCTGCTCGCGCCCGGGTGCGACGTGCTGGTGCGCCGCGCCAGCGAGGCCGGGTGGGACCTGACCACGGTGGTCGAGCCCGACGCGCTGCACGTCTACTCACTGATGCCGTTGCTGCCGGAGGCCAGGCGCGCGTTCCGCAGGACCGTGGCGTGGCTGCGCTGATCCGGGTCGCGCGTTTCGACGACCTCGACGCCCGCGCGGCGTACGACGTGTGGCGGCTGCGCCAGCAGGTGTTCGTCGTGGAGCAGGACTCGCCCTACCCCGACCTGGACGGTCGCGATCTCGAACCCTCCACCCGGCACCTGCTGCTCACCGACGACGACCGGCTGGTCGGCTACCTGCGGCTCCTCGACGACGGTGACGCCGCCCGGATCGGGCGCGTGGTGCTCGTCCGCCAGGCGCGCGGCCGCGGGCTGGCCGCGACCCTGATGGAGGCGGCTCTGATCCAGACCGGCGCACGGCCGGTGCGGTTGGACGCGCAGGTCGGGTTGACCGGGTGGTACGCCGGCTTCGGCTTCTCGGTGTCCGGCCCGGAGTTCGTCGAGGACGGCGTGCGTCACGCCCCGATGGAGCGGCCCGCCGGGGAGTAGCGCACCGCGCCGTCGCCGTCCTCGGTGCCGGTGAGCAGGCCCTGCGCGACGAGCAGCTCGAGGTGGGCCCGGGTCTCCAGCGTCGCCGGGGCGGCGTCGAAGACATCGGTTGGCGACGTCGTGCTCGTGGCGGGTACAGGGCAGCAGGCCGGCGACGTCGGGGGCCGTGGGCGGGCAGGAGCAGCAGGTCGTCGAGGCCGCGCACCTTGGTCAGGGAGGCCAGGTCGCCGAGCGGCAGGGGCGGCGGCACGGGCTCGAACCCGATCGACGGCGTGATGGTCGGCAGCACGTGGTCGCCGGCGAAGAGCAGCCCGGCGGCGATGTCGGCGAAGACGACGTGGCCCTGGGTGGCCGGGCGTCGCGATCGCTTCGAGGCGGCGGCTGCCGACCTCGATCACCTGGTCGTCCTCCAGCCAGGTGTCGGGGTACTCCCAGTGCGAGAGGTCCGGGGTCGACCGCGCGGTGAAGTCGCGCCACTGCTCCGCGAGGTCGAGGGCACCGCAGGCGCGCAGCATGCCGACGTAGGCGTCCTCGCTGGCCGCCGGGCTGTTGATGAGGTCCAGGGTGGCTCGGCCGCCGACCCCGAGGGTGATGTGCGCGCCGAGCTCAGGGCGCACGGTCACCGCCTGGGTGTGGTGGTCGCGGTGCACGTGGGTGATGCCCGTCGAAGGGGAGCGGCAGCGGGATCCGGTGCACGCCCGGCGCCGCGGGCCAGGCTCCCGGCTCGGCCCAGTGGGCGCCGGAGTCCGGGGAGACGGTGGCTGCGGCAGGAGTCACCGCGGCACTGTCACCGGGTCTAGTTCGCGCACAGGTCGGCGATGACCGCGCGCGCCACCCGGTCGCCGGAGACCAGGGCGCCCTGGATCGAGGCGGTGTCTCGGTGGTCGCCGGCGGCGTAGACCCGCTCCCCGACCCGGGGCGGCGCGGTCAGGCGCAGCGGCGCGTGCTGGGCCGGAAGCGCGTGGGTGATCTCGTGGCGCATCAGCAGCCCCCAGCCACGGGTCGGGTGGTCCCAGAGCTCGGCGAGGTGCTGATGCACGGCCCCCTCGTCAGCGGCGGCGGTCCCGCCCCGGCCCGCCAGGCAGGTGGCCTCCACTAGGTGGCGCCCCGGCGGTGCGTAGGTCGGCGCGGCGTTGCTGACGACGGCGGCGTGCTGGACCGGGCCGGACGGGCGCCCCGGCGAGCGGCCGTCGAGGGTCAACAGGGCCTCGGAGTACGGCGCCGTGGGCGCCTCGAACCACCAGGTGATCAGGGTATTGGTCGTCGGGGCGGTCGTCCCGGTCAGGGTGGCGACCTCCTCGGGGCCGACGGCGACCACGACGGCACGGGCGGTGCGGGTCCGGCCCCCGGACGCCACTGCGACCTCCTCGGCACCGTCGGTGACGGCGTGGACGCGCTCACCGAGACTGACCCGGTCCCCGAGGCCGGCGGCGAGCTGCTCGGGCAGTGCCTGCATGCCGCCGCGCGGCAGGCCGGGGGTGCCGAGGACGAAGCTGCGCAGCAGCATCTGGACGAAGTTCGCGGAGGTGCGGCCCGACGCGTCGGCGAGCACCCCGGCGAGGAACGGCTCGAGGACCTCCGCCCGCAGCGGACCGCGCACCCCCGCCGCGTCGAGGGACTCCGTCAGCGGCTGGTCCGGACCGTGGAGCGCGTGCCGCGGGCGCGCGAGAGCCGGGCCGAGCCATCGGAGCAGCGCCACAGTCTCACGCGGGGTCACCAGGCCGCTGGCGAGCGTGCGTGGCAGCCGGGTCGGCGACCGGCGCGGGTCGGCCACCACGCGCAGCCCGGCGCGACGCCGCACGGCGACCCCGGCTCCGAAGGACTGGAGGCCCAGCGCGCCGACGTCGACCCACCGGCGCACGGCGGGATAGGCCGGGTTGAGGAGCTGGAAGCCCCGGTCGCACAGGAAGCCGTCGACGTGGTCGGTGCGGACCCGTCCACCGACCGCGTCGCCGCCCTCCACCACGACCGTCTCGAGGCCGGCGTCAGCCAGCCTGGTGGCACAGCGCAGCCCTGCCAGACCGGCCCCCACGACGACGACGTCGCAGTCCGGCGTACCGCTCATCGGCGCCGGTCGAGGTAGCCGATGACCCGGTCACAGAACTCGGTGACCGCGAGGGGCGAGGGCGGCGTGGCCAGGGGCGACACATCGAGGCGACGGCGCAGGTCGGCCGCAGCCGGCACCACGCCGGAGGCGTCGGCGGCGTCGAGGCAGACCTGGGCGGCGCTGCGCACCGGACCCGGATCGAGCGTCCACACCGCCTCGAACTCGCGGTCGGCCTGCGGCACCCCGGCCTGGCCGGGTGGCTGCCAGGCGGTCAGGACGGCCGCGAACGCAGGTGAGTCGCAGACGACCGCCCACTCCTCGCGCAGCGGAGCGCCCTTCGAGAGCGGGACGAACACCGGCTCGCCGGGCCCGGTCCCCTCGGTCGGCAGCCCGGCCGGGAAGTCGGCTAGCACCATCGCGAAGTGGGACCGTCGGGCGATGTCCTGCCAACGCTCGGCGGCTGGACGGAAGAACTCACCGCGCTGGAAGGCGCCGAACGCGAACCCGCGCTGGCCGCGGGCGCACAGCTCGTCCTCGATCGCCCAGGAGAGCGCGATCAGCGTCGACTTGCGCAGCCGCTGACGGGGGATCCGGGGATCGGCGGTCCGGACGGCCGCGAAGATCGACGGCTCCCTGGCGAGCAGGGACGACCGGACGGTCGCGATCGCCTTCTCCAGCCTCAGCCCCGACTGCTGCCGCGCGAGCACGTCCTTGACGGCTTCGACGTCGGCGGCGCTGTAGCGCCGGTGGCCGCTCGGCAGCCGGGTGGGCTCGGGGAAGCCGAAGCGGGTCTCCCACATGCGCAGCAGCCCCGGACTGACGCCGGACTGCTCGGCCACGTCGCCGATCGAGAGATGGGGCGTCTCGCCCACTTGCTGCTCGAGCGCACGGACCGTCATAGTAGGCGAGGGTAACCTAAACAAGATGTGCAGGAAAGCCGCATGGACTGTGTGGCGCCGAATCGCTGACGATCCAGGTCCTGGGCCCGCCATGAGAAGGGAACGCCGATGAGCACCGACGTGCCCCCCGAGGGCAGCCCGCACCCCGCGCGGTGGGACCGCTTCGAGCTCGGCCGCTTCGTGCATGCGGCCCTGGTCGACCCTGTCCCCCGCGACCACCTGGAGACGACCGCCGCCTTCCGGCGCCGCCGGATCGTGGTGGCCGTCACCATCGTGATCGGGGCGTCGCTGCTGGGGGTGTCGCTGAGCCTGCGGCCCGGTGACAACCGCTTCTACGTGTTGACCGTCGCCCTGGCTCTGACCTGGGTCCTCGGCACCGTCCTGGCCGGGCCGGTCCACCTCGGTTGGGCGCACACGCGGACGCCGAGCAGGCAGGCCCGCCCGGTGGTGCAGCCCCTGGTGCTCGGACTGCTGATGGTGGGGGTGTTCGCCGCCGGAGGGGGGTTGGTGGTGGCGCGCGTCCCGTTCCTGCGAGAGCAGACCATCGAGGTCCTCGACCACGCCCGCTTCGCCTCGCTGACAGTCGTCGCCCTCATCACGCTCGTCAACGGCCTCGCCGAGGAGCTGTTCTTCCGCGGGGCACTCTTCGCCGCCCTGCGTGGACGCCAGGTGCTGTGGTCGACGGTGCTCTACACGCTGGCGACGGTCGCCACGGGCAACCCGATGCTGGTCTTCGCGGCGGCCCTGCTCGGCCTGGTCGTCGGGTTGCAGCGCCGCGTGACCGGGGGGGTCCTCGGCCCGATGCTTATCCACGTCATCTGGTCGCTGAGCATGCTGTTGCTGCTGCCCGTGCTGGTGAACTGACGCCTCAACCCTCCGCGAGCGCGATGCGGACGGCTTCCTCGAAGCCGACGGGCTCGAAGGGCACCAGGTCGCGGATCCGGTCGTCGGCGACGATCACCTCGTTGGTCATCGAGTCGATCAGCGAGCGTCCCGTCTGGACGTCGACGTCGGTCACCAGCGACAGCCAACGTGAGGACAGGCCCGGCGTGAGCAGCGGCACCGGGATCAGCAGCAGCGGACGGTTACGGGTCGCGGCCACGCGTCGCATCATGTCGGCATAGCGCATCACCTCGGGGCCCCCGACCTCGTAGACCTGGTCGCTGGCCTCCTCGCGACCGAGCACTCCGGCGAGGTAGCGGACCACGTCGTGGACCGCGATCGGCTGGGTGCGCGTGCGCACCCACTTGGGCGTCACCATCACGGGCAGGTGGTGGACCAGCTGACGGGTCATCTCCCAGGAGACGCCGCCGGCGCCGACCACGATGCCGGCACGGAGCACGGTGACGGGCACGCCACCACAGCCCAGCAGCTGCTCCACCTCACGCCGACTGCGCAGGTGGTCGGAGAGCTCGTCCTCGCTGCGTCCCAGGCCACCGAGGTAGACGATCTGGCGGACGCCGGCCGCCGCCGCCGCCCGACCGAAGGCCGTCGCCGCCTCGGCGTCGAGCCGCTTGAAGTCCTCAGAGTCCAGGGAATGCACCAGGTAGTAGGCGTGGGTGCACCCCACGAGCGCGTCGGTCAGCGATCCCGCGTCGTGCACGTCACCGTAGACGGCCTTGCCGGGGCCCTGGTAGGACTCGGGGCGACGGGTCATCGCACGCACGTCGTGACCGGCCTCGACGAGAGCCACGGTGAGTCGCCGACCGACGAAGCCCGAGGCTCCTGTGACCAAGACGGTGCCGACGTCGTTCATGGACTCTCCCCTGCATCGTCGTCCTGCGGTCGCCGTCGTGGCGGTTGGGGCTGCTGGCGACCGAGCTCGCCGCCGATCCGACCACCATGGGGCCGGCCGTGGTCGGCGTACTCGTCCCGACTGTAGGCCAAGGTCCACCGACCGACTCGCAGGCGCGAGCCCGTCCGGAGGAATTGCTGGTCCACGCGAGCACCGTTGACCCTGGTGTCGGGGTCCAGTGCCTGGACGACGTACTCGTCACGCTCGTCGTGGACGATCCGGACGTGCAGCCCGGCGAGGCCCGGGAGCACGATGTCGCAGTCCTGCCCCGAGCCCAGCGTCGTGGTCTCGCCGGTGAGCCAGTAGATCGGCTGCCGTTCACCGGGCAGATAGCTGCCCTGAGCCACCAGGACGAGCCTCGGGCTGCCGCCCCGGGCCGGGTCGTGGGTGGTGGTCACCGGGCGCCGGGACCGCCGCATGAACGTCGGCGCGAGGGGGAACATCGGCAACGGCGGCACCAGCCCGCCATCGGGCAGCACCGGCGTGGCGTCCCGGCTGAGCCGGGTGCGACCGGACGCCCAGGCGCCACGCACGCTGCCCAGTCTGATGTGGCGTGAGCCGGTCGCCCGACGCTGCCACCACGGCGCCCGGGTGTCGCCGAGGGTGACCAGGTGCGTCGGGCCGCGCACGACCTTCACGGTGAGGCCGCGACGGGCCAGCCCGTCCGCGAACAGACCCACGGTCCCCGCGTCGGCCCGTCCGGCGAACACCTCGGGACGGTCCACGTCGAGCGTGAGCTCGGTGCCGTCCCCGCGCACCGTGCCCCGGACCACCCCCCGACCCGCGACCTCGACCTCGAAGTCGAGGTGGGCCCGGACCGACACCTGACCGGACATGGTCAGCGGTCCCGCGCGGACGCGTCGGGTCGTGTCGCGTTGTCCTCGGTGGTGATCTGGAGCGTGCCGTCGAACTTCCAGGTGGCTCGCGGGGAGTTGCTGCCGGTGTCGCGCGGCACCTCGACGGTCATGTCGATGAGGCGGTAGTTGATCGCCGCCTCACGTCCGGTGAGGAACGACCACATCTTGCGCCCGAGGTCGGTCCAGTCGACCACCTCGTCGGTGGTGCCGTCGGGGTTCTGGCTGCTTGTGCTCATGGTGGTGCGTCTCCTTCAAGACCTACACATGGACCATCAACAAACTGTTGAGGTTTTGTCTGTGCCCATAGTGCTCGCACGCGAGGGTCTTGGCAAGTGGCCGGCCCTGTCGGGACCTTCTCCCCTGCTCTGCCGACGCGCGCGGGACCACCCTGGGGGCGTGAAACAACTCGTGCGCGTGGAGAGGGCCGCAGGCCCCCCGCGGGTGTGTCGGCACTGCCACCGGTCGATCGTGCACGTCAGCGACATCGGGTGGATCGACGCCGAGCCCGGCGAGAGCTACGACATGTGCCCGGGCGACACCTGGGGCGAGCACGAGCCCGTCGTCAGGCTGCCGTCGGCAGGCTCGGACGTCTCCTTCAGGGGCGGCGCAGGCGCAGCACGAGCCGGGCCGCGTGCACGAGGCTGATCCCACCCCACCGCGCCGCCTCCTCGAGGCTGTCGCGGACCGCTTCGACGTCGCGGGACTGCCAGGCGGCGAGCGTCCCTACCGCGACGTCGATGTCGCGCATGTCCGCGACCGTGGCCGGCGCCAGCCGAGCGGCGGCTCGAGAGCTGAACGACAGGTCCGCGTTCGTCACGGCGTCCGTCGCCAAGGCGCCGAGCGCCGTCGCCAGCTCCGCGTGGTGCCCGTCGAACGCCTCCAAGGTCGCGGCGTACATCGTCACTCCCCCCACGACCTCGCCACCTCGGCGCATCGGCAGGGACAGGGTGCTCAGGACGCCCTCGGCCGCGTCCGCCAGTGCGTCACGGCTCCACAGGTCCTCGCTGAGCGGGTCGTCGCCGCCATCGGGACCGACCGCCCCGGGGTGGGGAGGAGGTTCGTCGTGGCGCTTGGACACCAGGGTCAGGGTGAGTCGCTCGCGCACCAGGGTCAGGCTCACCCCGACGCACCGAGGCACGATCTGCTGCACGCGATGGCCGAGGTCGAGGAGCTGGGCGCGCAGGTCGCGATCGTCGTGACCCACGAGCTCGTCGAGGGCCTCGTCGGTCTCCGGCATGGGCTCCACCTGGTGCTCCTCCTGTCACGCTCTCCCCGTCGTCATGGGAGTACCCCGTCGTGACACGGTTCAACCCGGCGCAGCGCGCGATGCCAGCACGAGCGCCGGACCCGACACTGGCAGGCCCGGTTCCTCCGTGACCGCCCCCGGCGAGGCGGGGCGGTCAGGCGTCGTCGAGGCACATGATGTTGCCCTCGCTGTCCTTGAACCACGCGGCATGACCCATCGAGGGTATCGACGCGACGTCGCCGTCCCAGGTCACGCCGGGCATGTCGTAATGCTCGAAGGCCAGCCCGCGCGCGCGCAGGCCCTCCACCTCCTTCGCCACGTCGCCGACGTGCCACTGAGCGATCGTGTGGCCCGCCTGGCCGGCGAACTCGGTCTGGTAGACGAAGAACGTCGTGCCACCGTCGGTCGTGTAGACGAGCCCGCCATCGTTCTCCTGCACCGGGCTGAGCCCCAGCACGTCCGCGTAGAAACCTCGCGCACGAGCGAGGTCTGCGGCGGGGATGTTGGCCGTCACCTTGCTGTCGTTCAGCATGTTCTGCTCCTTGAGGGTCGGGGACCGCCCGAGCCGCTCCTTTCCCTCGCACGCTAGTCCCGCCCGAGGTGGTGTCAATCCCCTGTCAGGCGCCGAGGAGCCGTTGCGCGGCGAGCCGGGTGTCCAGGAGGACCCCCGCCGCCGACATGCCGGGGACGTGGGAGGTCGAGTCGGACACCAGTGGCACCCAGGAGGCTCGTTCGTCGAGGGGGCGGCGCTCCGGCTGGGGGGGTACGACGTAGAGCGTGCCGGTGGCGAGAAGCTTGATGTTGCTGCGCCCCGAGACCGGTCCCGGGCCGTGGTCGACCAGGTCCCGCGAGACGTAGACGTAGTCGTGGCCGCCCGGCAGCCCGTCGCGGAGCCGTACCACGGCACGCCCGTCGTCGGCGATGCCGGCGCTGGTCCGTTCGTGGGCGAGGCGGCCGAGCATGGTGAGCTTGCGGGGCCGCGAGCCGGGCCGCCGCGGGTCTATCGCGACCACCCAGCCGAAGCGGAACGCCTCCGCCGGGTGCCTGGCCAGGTCGAAGCGCGGGTCGACCGCCGCCCAGCCGCGGCCGGGACCGACCAGGGCGTAGCGGGAGAACGACGACGCCAGGGCCGGCTCGACCGGTCCCGACGACTCGAAGTAGTCCATGAACCGTCCCTCGCCGGACAGCAACGACCCCCATGGGGTGATCGTGCCCACGCTGTGACCTAGCGTGCCGCGGACGTGTCGGCCCGACACGTCACCCACCGCCTGGAGCCTCGGGTCCCGGGCGGCCGGACCGGTGAGCTTGCACACGGTGCCGGCGTGGACGCGTCGGTTGTAGGTCGACCCGGCCGGGTCGACCACGGCCCACTCGCCGCTGCGGCGCCGGCGGCGGAGCCCGACGATGGAGAGACCGTGCGAGGCCATCGAGATCCGGACGGCCTCGTCGGCGTCGCTCACACCGGTGAGCGGCAGGCCGTCGCGGAGGTGCGCGTGCCCCAGCACGAGCAGGGCCTTCTTGCTGCTGAGCGGGAGGAGGCCGAGACGGTCGATGCCGTAGCCCACCTGGGCCGCGGCCGCCGTCGCGGTGTGCCGCCAGGGCCGGAAGTCCGGCGCCTCAGGCAGCACCCGGTCGCCCCAGGCCACGAGGACGTCCTCCGGGGTGGGGTGCAGGCGGGCACGCGAGTCGAGGACCGTCACGACCCCAGCGTGACGGCGGCGGGTGAGGCACCGGCGACGCCGACGTGAACGCGCGGACAACCCGGTACGGCCATCCGCCCCGGAATCCCGTTGACGCCCCGATCGGCACCCGTCAGGCTGACCGGCGTGTGACCCCCCGTGACCCCCCGTGATTCCCTGTGACCTGAGCCCCGCCGCCCGCGCGTGCAAGACGTCGACCCGTCTGCCGCGGTGGCGTGCCACCCCGCTCCGTCGCTCTCACCCCCAATCGCCCATCCCCAGTCGCCCAACCACAGTCGCCCAACCACAGTCGTGCCCGGGACAAGGACATCGCATGTCGTCGCTCTACCTGCACCCGCTCGCCTACCTCGTCGGCCTCGAGGGCGTGGCCTTGATGAAGGCCTTCGCCGGCGAGTACGACCGCGACTTCACCCACGCGCGCCTCGCCGAGGTCAGACGGCTCCTCGACTCCCCGGAACGGTGGGGGGACGGTGTCGAGCTGGCGCCCCTGTCCACGCCCGACGCGTACGACGGGTGGTCCTCCACCTACGACGACCCCGACAACGGCTACTTCGCGATGGACGAGGCCGCACTGCTGCCGATGATCGACCGGCTCCCTGTCGGCGTCGCCGTCGACGCGGCCTGCGGCACCGGTCGGTACGCCGCGCACCTGGCGGCCCTCGGTCATCGCGTCCACGGCTTCGACACCTCGCCGGGCATGATCGCAGTGGCCCGCGCCAAGGTGCCCGCAGCGGTGGTGGGACTCGCCGACATGGCGGACCTGCCGCTCGCCGACGGGTCGGTCGACCTCGTCGTCAACACGCTGGCGATGACCCATGTCGAGGACCTCGGCCCCGTCTTCGACGAGGCGGCGCGGGTGCTGCGGCCGGGTGGGCACCTGCTGGTCTCCGACGTGCGCGGCTACTTCCCCGGCTCCGACCTCACCCCACTGGTCGAGGAGACGACGACCGGGGAGCTGGGCTACATGCGGTCGTGGAGCCACCCCACCAGCCACTACCTGCAGGCCGCCATCCCCGCCGGCTTCCTGGTGCGCGACTGCCGTGAGCTCGAGGTCGGCGCCGCCCAGCAGGACGAGCCGACCGAGCCGCCCGCCCCGCCCGCGCTCCCGGTCCCCGGCGAGCCGCCCAGCATCTGGGCATTGCACGCCTGGGTGCCAGAAGCCGCCCACGCGGTGCACGGGCGCCGGCGTTGCCTGGTCGTGTGGGACTTCGAGCGGGACGTCTGACCGGCCACTTGGCCTCCCGCCGTCCGCCCGGGACGGCTGCCTCGAGGGTGCGGCGGGTACGTCTGCGGCCATGAGCACTCCGCCCGAGAAGCCGGTGAACGCCGCCGAGGAGGACCCGACCGTGCCGTCGGGCGAGACGTCCGACGTCCACGGCGTCGCCAGCGCCGAGGGTCCGTCGGTGGCCGCGCTCGTCCAGAGCGAGGACGACCTCCCCGAGCGGGACGGCGACGACGAGGCCGCGGTGGGCCTCGGCCCCACCGACTGAGCAGTCCTCAGCGGCTCCAGAGACCGTGTGGGCGGAGGAGTCCGAGCACCTGGCTCTCGAGGTACGCCGCGTCGGGGCGCTCGTGGCAGGCCGCCCAGCTCACCTCGGGGCCGACGTGCTCGACGGCGTCGGCGGCCCACTGCCGGACCCGTCGCGGCGGCGGCACCCTGGTCAGCTGCGCGCGCACCCAGGCCGGGTCGGCGAGCGTCCGGTCCAGAGCGGCCTCGGCGAACCCGCCGACGGCACCAGAGCCGCTGCGGTAGGCGTTCAGTCGCCCCGCCAGCCCCTGCGGCCGGCCGCCGCCCGCCCTTTCGCCCGCCAGGCCGACGTGCCGGATCACGTGGGTGTCGGGCTCCCGCAGCAGGTAGACCCCGGGCAGCCGCGGGGCGCTCGCGGTCGGCATCGGCGCCCACTCCGACCACCCCGCAAGGTGCTCCACCGCGGCGTAGCCGTCCCGGAGCACGTCATCGCGGATCCGCTCGCTGACCCAGGTCACGGCGACGATGGTGCCGTGCAGCACCGACAGGACCCATCTTGTCACTAACCAGTTAGTGACTTACGGTCCTCCCATGGTTCGCGACGCTGCCGCCACCCGGACCCGGATCCTCGACGCCGCGGTGCACGAGTTCTCCCGGCTGGGCCTCTCCGGTGCCCGTATCGACCGCATCGCCGAGCTGTCCGGCTCCAACAAGCGGATGATCTACGTCTACTTCACCGACAAGGAGGGGCTGTTCGCCGCCACCCTCGAGAAGGTGGTCGGCGACCTGGTCACCGAGGTGCCGATCACCGAGGACGACCTCCCGGCGTACGCCGGCGCCCTCTTCGACTATCTGCTCGTCCACCCCGACGCGCTGCGGCTGACGATGTGGCGCCAGCTCGAGCGTCCCGAGGCCGGGCCCGAGGCGGCCGCCGTCTACACCGAGAAGGTCGCCGCCCTGCACCGCTCGACAAGCCTGATGGCGCCCGGCCGGACCATCCCTCCGACCGATCTGCTCGTCCTGGTGCAGGGCATGGCCGGCGCCTGGCTGATCAGCCCCCCGGACCTGCTGACCGCGGACGGTTCGGACCCTTCCGACCCCGCCCGCATCGCGACCCACCGGGCCGCCCTCGTGGAGGCGGTCCGCCTGCTCACCCACGACCCCTCAGACGACGGAGACCCCCGATGACGACGCGCCCCTGGTCCTCCGAGACCACCGCCCTCGAGGTGGTCGACGGCGTCGACCTGACCGGCCGCTCGGCGGTCGTCACCGGCGCGGCGTCCGGCATCGGCATCGAGACCGCCCGTGCCCTGGCCTCCGCAGGCGCGAGCGTGGTGCTGGCCGTGCGCGACATACGCGCGGGGCAGACGGTCGCGGCCGACATCATCGGCGCCACCGGCAACGACGCGGTCGCCGTGCGCCACCTCGACCTGGCCGACCTGACCTCGGTGCGCGGCTTCGTCGACGACTGGCGCGGACCTCTCGACGTCCTGGTCAACAACGCCGGCATCATGAACACCCCCGAGCGCCGGACACCTCGCGGCTGGGAGCTGCAGCTCGCGGTCAACCACCTGGGGCACTTCGCGCTCGCGACCGGCCTGCACGCGGCCCTGGCCGCGGCCGGCACGGCCCGGGTGGTGTCGGTCAGCTCGAGCGGCCACGCGGCCAGCCCCCTCGTCCTCGACGACCTCTTCTTCGAGCGAAGGGCCTACGACCCGGCTCTGGCCTACGGACAGTCCAAGACCGCCAACGTCCTGTTCGCCCTCGAGGCCACCCGCCGGTGGGCGACCGACGGCGTTGTCGCCAAGGCCGTCATGCCCGGCGGCATCTGGACCAACCTGCAGCGACACTGGGACCCCTCCGTGCTGGCCTCGATGAAGGCGACCTACCCCGGCAAGTCGCCCGAGCAGGGAGCGGCCACGTCGCTAGTGGTGGCGACCAGCCCGGAGATCACCGCCGACGGCCCCGTGTACTACGAGGACTGCGGCCCCGCCGCGGTCGTGCCGTCCGTCGTGGACGGGCTGCACGGTGTCGTCCCCCACGCCCTCGACCCCGACACCGCCCGCCGGCTGTGGGAGTTCTCCACCGAGCTGGTCACGAGCGCCTGAGCCCCGGCAGCTGGGCGCCGGTCACGGTTCGACGCCGGGCTTGCCCGCGTCGGCGTACGAGCGCACGACCGAGGTGGTGAGCGGGAAGTCGATGGCGAGGTCGCGGAACAGCAGGCCGGCTGCGGTGGCGGCCGCCTCGGTGGCCTGCTCGACGACGGCGTCGGCGAGAGCGGCCGGCGTGTGGACGACCACCTCGTCGTGGAGGAAGAAGACCAGGTGCGGTCGCGAGGCGAGGGGACCAGTCTCACCGAGCCGCCACAGGCGGTTGCGGAGGTCGGCGATCCAGCACAACGCCCACTCGGCGCCCGTGCCCTGCACCACGAAGTTGCGGGTGAAGCGGCCGTAGGCGCGCCGGTTGCGGGCCTGGCTGTCGGCATCGACCGGCGGGTCGTCGGGGTCGCGGTCCCACGCCTCGCCCAGGCCCGGCGACCCACGTCCGAGCAGCGTGCGCACCACCTGGCCCCGCTCGCCGGCCCGGGCCGCCTCCTCGACCAGGCCGAAGGCGTCGGGGTAGCGCTGGGTGAGCCCGGCGACCATCCGGCCGCTCTCACCGCTGGTGGCGCCGTACATCGCGCCGAGCAGACCGAGCTTGGCGTCGTTGCGGCTGACGACCGCGCCGTCGTCGACCATGCCCTGGTAGAGGTCGGCGCCCCGCGCCGAGCGGGCCAGGGCACGGTCACCACTCAGGCCCGCGAGCACGCGTGGCTCGAGCTGGGCGACGTCGGCGACCACGAACAGCCAGCCGTCGTCGGCCACGGCCGCGGGCCGGACCTGGGCCGGGAACGACAGCGCCCCGCCGCCGGCCGAGGACCACCGGCCGGTCGTGGAACCGGCCGGCTGGTACGACGGCCGGAACCGGCCGCCGCTCACCCAGCGGTCGATCCAGGCCCAGCCGTTGGTCTGGAACAGGTGGGCGAGCTGCTTGTAGCGCAGCAGCGGCGCGATCCCCGGGTGGTCGACTCCGCGCAGGGAGGACGCCCGGGTGTCCTGGATGTCGACGCCGGCTCGGCGCAGCGCGGCCAACAGCTCCGGCCGTGAGTCGGGGTTGAGGCCCGGCGCGTGGAACGCGGCACGCACCTCGGCCACCAACGCCTCCAGTTGCTGCGGCCGGGCGCCCCGCGGTGGCCGTGGCCCGAGCAGGTCGACGAGCAGGCGCTCGTGGACGTCGACCCGCCACGGCACGCCGGCCTGGGTCATCTCGGCCGCGACCAGGGCGCCGGCCGACTCCGCCGCGAGCAGCAGCCCGAGCCGCGCGCCGTCGGTCGACGCCGCCACGGCCGCCCGCTGTCGGGCGTCCTCGAGGTCGGCGCGCAGGTGCTCGGCCGTGTCGTCGAGCCAGAACAAGGGCGGGTCGGAGGGCGCGCTCGGCCCCAACCGGTCCCAGTGCTCCGACTGCTCCCCCACCAGCAGCCGCTCGTCCACTGCGGGCGCCCGCCGCAACAGGTGGTGGCCCAGCCGCAGGTCGTGGCAGCGCTCGACCCGCACGCCGGCCGCCAACAGCACGGGGTACCACCGCGCGGTGTCGTCCCACACCCACCGCGGCGCGTCGGCCTCACGCTCCCCGACGTACGCCGCCAGGTCGGCGACCGCGACCTCGCGCTCCCCGGCACCGTCCACGACCAGCACCCGGTCGCCGGGCCGGCGGGAGAGCGAGACCCGGGTCACGGGCCCCACCTTGTCACCCCGCGCCGACAGCGCGGCACTGCTTCCGATGACGCGACCGCGTGGCCCCTTCCCCGCGGTGCGTTGCGATCCAGCGGGCGCCACACGCGCCCGCTCTGACGCAACTGGGCGGACCCAGAACTTTCAGCACTCGTGCGTGGGGTCCCACCCTGTGATGCCCCTGTGCATGCCTGGATTGACGTCGGCGTTGAAGCCGTGGGTCTGCGCGCAGGTACGGACGCGCTGGCCGAAGTCTCCTGCGGTCGCCGGTGCGGCCGGGAGCGCCGTGAGGGCGATGCCGGCTCCGAGGCTCGCGATCGCTGTTGCCGTGCGCATCTTCAGTTTGGACATGGTTACTCCCTCTTGGATGGTTAGTCGGTCGATCTGCGTCGCGCTCGTTCGACCGCGGCCAGGACCCGGGCCGCCAGGACCACGGCGGAGACGAGAACCAGCCCGCTGGTGGCGACCTGCAGACCGGTGAGGGCGCTCGCGGGCGCGGCGAGGGCTGCATTCAGCCAGCCGGCGGCCAGGACCGCGATCGCGACCAGGATCCTGAAGGTTCGCACGGCTCGGCGCAACGAGCCGCCGGTCCCCGACGCGCTGGTGCTGGTGCTGGTGACAGCCACTTGTCTCACATGCCCAAGTGGATCTGGGGGGTCGTGTACAACATCAGGATGGTGAGCGCGGCGAGCGTCAACAGCACGAGCAGCCCCAGCGCCATCGCGACCGGCCTGGCCCGCCAGGACCGGTTCGGGTTGCGGTCGACGAACGGCACGGCACTGAGGAGCAGGAACAACACGGCGCCGCCGTACAGGATCCCGGGCAGGCCGATCCAGTTCTCCAGGGTGAACATCCACCAGAAGTTCCAGGGGGGCCTGGTGATCTCCAGCCCTTCGACCGGCGCGGGGCCGACGGCCGGTGGCCACAGCACCGAGAGGACGCCGAGGACGCCGAGGAGCGCGAGGCCGAACGCCCCGATCCGGCGTAGGTGGTGGGTGAACGGCTCGGTCGGTTCGTCCTCCGGCGCCTGGTCGCCGGAGACACTCGTCGGCAGCGAGGGGTGCGGCGAGATCTTGTGCCGCTTCACGAGCAGGCCGTGCAGCATCATCAGCACGAGAAGGATGCCGGGAATCATCACCACGTGCGCGCCGTAGAGCCGCACCAGGATCGGGACCCGGTCGGCAAAGTCCGGGGAGAACCAGATGCCGACGCCGCCGAGCAGGTCACCCAACTCGACGTTGTGACCCAGAGCCTCAAAACCCTCCTGGTCCCACTTGAGCACCGTCCCGGTGAACACCGCGAGCAGGACCAGGCCGAACATG
>JBDSLK010000117.1:0-5799 GCA_039916425.1 Nocardioides sp. | reverse complement strand
GATCCACTACGCGGCGGAGTCGCACAACGACAACTCGCTGTCGGACCCCTCGCCGTTCGTGCAGACCAACCTGATCGGCACCTACACGCTGCTCGAGGCGGTCCGCCGCCACGACGTGCGCTACCACCACATCTCGACCGACGAGGTGTACGGCGACCTCGAGCTCGACGACCCCAAGCGCTTCACCGAGGACACGCCCTACAACCCGAGCAGTCCCTACTCCTCCACCAAGGCCGGCTCCGACCTGTTGGTCCGGGCGTGGGTGCGGTCGTTTGGCGTGCGGGCGACGATCTCCAACTGCTCCAACAACTACGGCCCGTGGCAGCACGTCGAGAAGTTCATCCCGCGCCAGATCACCAACGTCATCGACGGCATCCGCCCCAAGCTCTACGGCTCCGGTGAGAACGTCCGCGACTGGATCCACGCCGACGACCACAGCTCGGCGGTGCTGACCATCCTCGACAAGGGCGAGATGGGCGAGACCTACCTGATCGGCGCCGACGGGGAGAAGAACAACCTCGAGGTGGTCCGGCTCATCCTCACGCTGATGGGCCGGCCCGCCGACGCCTTCGACCACGTCACCGACCGGGCCGGCCACGACCTGCGCTACGCCATCGACTCCGGCAAGCTGCGCAACCAGCTGGGCTGGCTGCCGCAGTTCGGCGACTTCGAGTCCGGGCTGGCCGACACGATCGAGTGGTACCGCACCCACGAGGACTGGTGGCGCCCCGCCAAGGAGCAGACCGAGGCGACGTACGCCGCGAAGGGCCAGTGATGACGGGCCTCTCGCTGGAGACGACCCCCATCCCCGGACTGGTCGTGCTGCGGCTCGACGTCCGCGAGGACGCCCGCGGCTGGTTCAAGGAGAACTGGCAGCGCGAGAAGATGGTCGGCCTGGGGCTCCCCGACTTCGGCCCGGTGCAGAACAACGTCTCCTTCAACACCAACCGCGGCGCGACCCGCGGCATCCACACCGAGCCGTGGGACAAGTTCGTCACGCTGGCCACCGGCCGGGTCTTCGCCGCCTGGGTCGACATGCGCGAGGGCGACTCCTTCGCGACGACCTTCACCATCGAGATCGACCCGTCCGTCGCGGTCTTCGTGCCGCGGGGTGTCGGCAACAGCTACCAGACCCTCGAGGACGGCACCGCCTACACCTACCTCGTCAACGAGCACTGGCGCCCCGGCGTGGCCTACCCGGCGCTCGACCTCGCCGACGAGACGGTGGCGATCGACTGGCCGATCCCGCTGGCGGAGTCGGAGGTCTCCGAGAAGGACCGGCACAACCCGCGCCTCGACGCCGTGGTGCCGATGAAGCCGAAGCGCACCCTGATCATCGGCGCCCTCGGCCAGCTGGGTCGGGCGCTCCAGGTGGACTTCCCGGGCTCCGACCTCGTCGACCTCGTCGCCGCCCCGGGGGTGGACGCGGTCGACGTGACCGACGCCGAGGCGGTGACTGCCTGGCCGTGGCACGAGTACGCCGTGGTGCTCAACGCCGCCGCCTACACCGCGGTCGACGCGGCCGAGACGGCCGAGGGCCGGGTCGCGGCCTGGGCCGCCAACGCGACCGCCCCCGCGGTGCTCGCCCGGGTCGCCGCCGAGCACCACCTCACGCTGGTGCACTACTCCTCGGAGTACGTCTTCGACGGCACGCGCGACCCGCACACCGAGGACGAGCCGCTGTCCCCCCTGGGCGTCTATGCACAGACCAAGGCGGCCGGCGACCTCGCGGTCGGCACGACACCGCGTCACTACCTGCTCCGCACCTCGTGGGTCATCGGTGACGGCCACAACTTCGTGCGCACCATGCGCTCGCTTGCGGAGAAGGGCGTGTCCCCGAGCGTCGTCGACGACCAGGTCGGCCGGATCACCTTCGCGAGCGAGCTCGCGCGCGCGACCCGGCACCTCGTCGACGGCGGAGCGGCGTACGGCACCTACCAGCTCAGCAACGGCGGGCCGGCCACGTCCTGGGCCGACCTCGCGAAGATGGTCTACGAGTTGAGCGGCCGCGACCCGGGCGACGTCACCCCGACCACGACCGCGGAGTACGCCGTGGGCAGGGCGATGGCACCGCGACCGCTGCGAAGCCTGATGTCACTGGCCAAGATCGAGGCCACCGGCTTCGAGCCGGAGGACGCCCGGCTCGCGCTCGAGCGCTACTGCGCCGCCCTCTGAGGGACGGCGGGTCGCGATCAGGACCGGGACCCGGTGCCCACGGCCTGAGCTGTCCAGTTGTCCTCGCAGACGTCTGCCATCGCCGCTGTGACCATCGCGACCGAGCCGCACACCGGCAGGTCGTCGAGCGAGCCGAGGTCGAGGTCCGGCACGGGCACGTGCGAGATCAACGGGTGCCCGCGACGCACGTCCTGGGGCTCGCCGGTGCCGAAGAGGTCCTCGTGCAGCTTCTCCCCGCCGCGCAGGCCGGTGAACTCGATCTCGATCCGCTCGCCCGAGAGACTGATCATCTGGTTGGCCACGTCGAGGATCGGCACCGCATCGCCCATGTCGAGCACGAGCGCTTCACCGGGCGAGCCGATCGCGCCCGCCTGCACCACGAGCTGGCAGGCTTCCTCGATGGTCATGAAGTAGCGCGTCACATCGGGATGGGTCACCGTGACCGGGCCACCTCGCGAGATCTGGTCGGCGAAGGCCGTCAGCACCGACCCCCTGCTCCCCAGCACGTTCCCGAAGCGCACCGACACGTAGGTCGCGTCGTGGACGTCACGTGCGTAGGAGGCGGTGATCCTCTCCGCGACGCGCTTGGAGTAGCCCAGGACGCTGGCGGGGTTGGCTGCCTTGTCGGTCGAGATGTTGACGAAGCGACCGACCCCGGCGGCGCGGGCGGCCTCCAGGACGTTGCGAGTGCCGATCACATTGGTCTTGACGGCCTCGGCGGGGTACTGCTCGAGCATGGGGAGGTGCTTCAACGCCGCGGCATGGAACACGACCTCAGGCCGGCGGTCGACGAAGATGCGGGTCAGCGACTGGGAGTCGCGGATGTCGCAGAGGACGACGTCATCGGAGTCCAGCATGGCTCGCCCGTTCAGCGAGAGCTGGACAGCGTGCAGGGCCGATTCATCGCGGTCGAGCATGATGAGCTCCGCGGGACCGAAGCGGTTGATCTGGCGACACAGCTCCGATCCGATGGATCCACCGGCGCCGGTGACGAGGACCCGGCGGCCGGTCACGTAGCCGGCGATCGAGTTGATGTCGGTGTCGAGCTGGCTGCGTCCGAGGAGGTCGGTGAGGTCGAGGTCGCGGATGTCTCGCACCCCGACGTGCTGGCTCAACAGCTGCGTCGCGGCAGGAAGTACCTTCAGGTCGATGTCGAGCTCGCGGGACAGGTCGGTGACCTCCCGAACCAGTTCCTTGCCGGCGCTGGGGATGGCCAGGATCACCGACGCGACCGTGACCTTGTCGACGGCGTCACCGAGGTCGGAGATGGTCCCCAGGACCGGCACGCCTCGGATCCGCAGGTGCCGCTTGTTCAGGTCGTCGTCGATCATCCCGACCGGACGCCAGCGAGACTCGGGGTCCCTGAGCATGGAGCCGATCAGCTCACGCGCCGCCTCTCCGGCTCCCACGAGGAGCACCCGGGTGCCGCCTCGCGCGTCGCCGGCCTGGAAACCGCGCTCGACCATCCGCCGCCACGCACCTCGCCCCCAGGCTGCGAACGCCACGAAGCCCAGGGTGGCGATGAGCGGGAGGCTCCTGGCGACATCCTGCGACAGCGCGTTGATGAGCGAGACGACCAGCCCCGTCAGCAGGGCCACGGGCCCGAGCAGCAACATCTCCTCCAGGCTCGCCGTCCTTGCTCGCCCCTCGTGCAGTCGCACCAGCGACCCGACACCGACGTGGAGCGCGGCGAGGGACACTCCGACGACGAGCACCTCGGGCCACGGGATCACCCCGGGCTCGGAGTAGCGCATCAGGGCGGCGCCGAACGTGGCGGCCAACCAGCTGACGACGTCGAACGAGATCAGCAGCCAGGTGCGGTGGCGGCGCAAGGCGGCAATTTGCTGCGACATATCCCGAGACTCCCGTGGTGCCTTCGCGACGTGCGTCGCGGACGTGTTGGAACAGTGTAAGTCGGCGAGGCCGGCTGGGCCTCATCCTCAGGAGTCTGTGCATGCTGCGAACGAGCGATCAACCGTTAGGGTTGCGGCGATTCATCGATGTCACGAGACGGGTTGGTCGTGGAGCTCAAGGAATACTGGTTCGTCATCCGCCGGCGTTGGCTTCAGGTGGTGGCCTGCCTGGTGGGTGCGATGGCGGTGGCCGCCCTGCTGACGTGGCAGACCACCCCTCTGTACTCGTCGACCGCGCGACTCTTCGTGTCGACGAGCCCGTCCGACACCAACGACGCCTACACCGGGGGCCTGTTCGCCACCCAGCGGGTCGCGTCCTACGCAGACCTCGTGCAGTCGACCCAGCTCGCTGAGCGGGTAGGTGCTGCGCTGGGAGGCGGCGCGGACGAGTCCGTGCTCCGCGGCCAGGTGACGGCGTCGGTAGTGCCCGAGACCGTCATCCTCGAGATCAGCGCGACTGACCCCGACCCGGAGCGAGCGCGGGCCGTGGCGCAGGCCTATGCCGAGGGTCTCAGTGATCTCGTCGTCGACCTGGAGACGCCGAGTGGCCAGCGGGACGCCCTGATCAAGGCCTCGATCGTCGACGACGCCCAGGTGTCCAACAGCGCTGTGTCTCCCCAACCCGTCCGCAACCTGGCCCTCGCGGGCGTGCTGGGTCTGCTGCTCGGCATCGGGCTGGCGGTCGTGCGTCATCTGCTCGACACCACGATCGGCTCCAGTGACGACGTCGCCGCGATCACCCCCACCCCGATCCTGGCCAACATCACCACGGATAGCGAGTCCGCGCAGGCACTCCCGAGGGAGGCGCTGGGCGGCACGAGCCCCTGGGCCGAGGCTTTCCGGGTGTTGCGCACCAACATGCAGTACGTCGACGTCGACACCGACAAGAAGGTCTTCGTGGTGTCGAGCTCGCTGCCCGGGGAGGGGAAGTCGACCATCGCCGCCAGCCTGGCCATCACCCTGGCGCTCGCAGACCACCGGGTGGCCCTCGTCGAGTGTGATCTGCGCAAGCCCCAGCTCGCTCGCCGGCTGGGCCTCGACGACAGCGTCGGCACGACGGGGGTGCTGATCGGACGGATCTCGCTCGACGACGCGCTCCAGGAGTACACCGACACCGGCCTCCAGGTGCTCGTCTGCGGCCACATCCCGCCCAACCCGTCCGAGCTCCTGCAGTCCACGACCATGGAGAAGCTGCTGATCGAGCTCAAGCAGCGGTTCGAGATCGTGATCCTGGACGCTCCGCCGCTGCTGCCGGTCACCGACGCCGCCGTGCTCGCCCGCGAGGCCGACGGTGCCCTGCTCGTCGTTCGCCACGGCAAGACCACGCGTGACCAGCTGATGCACTCCTTGGAACGCCTCGAGGCGGTGGACGCGCGGTGTCTCGGGGTCGTGGTGAACCGTGCGCCGACCAGCCGCAGCTCAGGTGGCTACGGCTACGGCTACGGCTACGGCTACGGGGCCGAGCCCCAGGCAACCGCTACACGGTCGTCGACCATCAAGTCGACCGGGTCCCGGCCCGGTCGGCGCAAGCGCGCCTAGCGCGGCGTGCCGGAGGAGGAAGCCTCCTCGCGACCGTAGTCGTCCTGGAGGCGGACGATGTCGTCCTCGCCGAGGTAGGAACCGCGCTGGATCTCGATGATGACCAGCTCCTCGTCGTGCTCGTTGATGATGCGGTGGGCGTGCTTGACGCCCACGTCGACGGACTGGCCGG
>JBDSLK010000116.1:0-9187 GCA_039916425.1 Nocardioides sp. | reverse complement strand
GGCGAGGCCTTGGGCAGCTCGGGGGGCGAAGGCGCTGTCTCGGCCTCATCTTCCTCGGGCGTGCCCGGAGCGTCTCGATGCGCCATCCACGCATCGAAAAGTTCCGAGGCGGAGTCGCCTCCACCGGACCGGGCGTTGCTCACACGTAAAATCTAGCGCCGCACGGGCTCCTTGTGGGCGTGTTGGCAAATCTCTGTCCCCAGGGTGTTCGACGCTCACCCCTGCGCAGCGTCGCTGGCGCGGATCACCTCGAACGGTTCGGCGTACCTCGCGTGGGGCAGCTGGCGAGCCCAGTTGCGCGGTGGCGACACCAGGTCCGGCTCCAGGTAGTGCCGCGACCAGGGGCGCCTCGTGGGCAGCGCAATTGTCGTGATGGCGGCCCGTGGTGTAGGCCCCGTGGGACTCGAACCCACAACCAACGGATTAAAAGTCCGCTGCTCTGCCAATTGAGCTAGAGGCCCCCGCAGTGGCGTGCCCGCCGCTGCCGAACGACGCTCAGTATGACGCAGTAGTCGACCCGACCCACGCCTTTGGCGGCGGACCCCGGGGGTCCGCCCGGGAGAGCTCGTGCCACGTCGTGGGCGGATCGAATTCGTCCCGCGGGATGGACACGTCGGAGAAACCACGGGGGCGGATGGTGGGCCGCAGCCGATGTGTTGGTAATGTCTTCAGTGCAACAGGTGCAAGTTCTCAGCAGGTCTGACGCCCGCGGAGTTTTGTGATCCAACGGCGTTTCTTCTCATGGGTGCCAATCCAGGGTGGGAGCGACGTGTCACCGCATCTGATGCGGGGCCGTCGAAGTGACGGCTTCTCGCCCCACATAGGAGTAACGAGCAATGGCTCAAGGCACCGTGAAGTGGTTCAACGCCGAGAAGGGTTTCGGCTTCATTGCGCAGGAGGACGGCGGCGACGACGTCTTCGTGCACTACTCGGCGATTCAGTCGCAGGGCTACAAGTCCCTCGACGAGAACCAGAAGGTCGAGTTCGACGTCACGCAGGGCCCGAAGGGTCCGCAGGCGGAGAACGTTCGCGCTCTCTGATCGCAGAGCTGAGGCCCCACGCACAGTTGTGACGGCTTCGATCCAGTACGACGGGGTTCCATCCATCGGGTGGGGCCCCGTCGTCATCTCCCCACCTGGGCCGCGAGTCTTCGTCCCACAAAGTGAAATCATCGCGAAGACCTGTCGCAGAGTCACCAGGTTTGGCCATCATCAGAAGTGGGAACAAGGGGCTTGGCGCCCTGTCCGCCCGCGAAGGAGGAGTCCGCGTGCACGATCAGTTCGACGTCACGCTCGAGGACAGTGATCTCCTGGGCGAGGTGGAGCTCACCACGAATCTGATCATCGCGGCGAGCGAGGCTGACGGGCGCCTCAGCGACGACGAGATCGACCGCATCCTCGGCGTCTCGACCGGACGCGACTGAGCCCACCGCCGCCGCTCAACAGGTGGCGAACAGCACCGGGCCGCTGCTGAGGTCCGAGAGCACATAGGCGCCCTCGACGGGGGTGAGCCGCAGGGTGACCACTGACTCGTCCGCGGTCGCGGAGTCGAGGGTGAAGCGGTCGCCGAAGCGTCCTCCCTGGCCGATGGCCGGTCCCGTGGCGAGCACCGAGCGTGAGTCGGCGTTGGCACGGGCCTGGTCGTCGCTCTCGAACGACATCGTCACCAGCACCCGTCCGCCCGGCCGGGCTGCCAGCGCCAGGCCCGTCAGTGGACTCACGGTGCCGGCCGCCACCACGAGCTGGTCGGCCGTGGCCTGGTCGGTCGCGTCTGCCTGGGCCATCGCCAAGTGCTCGCAGGCGTAGCCGCCGGTGTAGACCAATCCGCTCACCGGCGCGCCCAGCGGGTCGACGACGTCGTCGAGGCCGTCGACCCGTTCGCCGTCGCCGGTGACCGCCTCGGCCGCCGTCGCGACGTACGCCGCCGCGTCGGACGTGACCACCACACCCTCGTCCTCCAGGAGCGTCCAGTACTGGAGCTCGGGGGTCAGCTCGCCGTCGACCCCAGCGAGCACGTCAGGACCGCCGCGCCAGGTGCCGTCGGAGTCGTCGGGCCGCGCGAAGCCCAGCCGCTCCAGCCCGTCGGCGAGGTCGGCGAAGGAGAGCGAGTCGGGCACCTTCAGCACCAGCGCCGCCCCGTCCGGCGACTGGGCGTACAGCTCCCAGTCGAGGGTGGCCGGCGAGATGCCGAGCGAGTCCTGAAGGGTCTCGGCTGAGGTGCCCAGTGCCGAGGCCGAGCTGAGGTCGCGGTCGTAGGCCTCGGTGAGGAGCCGGTCGAGCGCAGCCGGCGACGTCTGCGCGCCGTCGGCGAGACCCACCTCGGTGCGCACAGCCGCCCAGTCGGTCCAGCCCAACCGGACGCTGCCGGCCGGGGCGAGGGAGACGGCGCGGGCGAACTCGGTGCCCCGGTCGGTGACCCGCCAGACCACGAGACCACCGACCACCAGGACCGCCACCAGGGCACCGGCCAGCAGCAGACGTGCACGCACGGTGGCCGGGCTCCCTTCCGGAGGCGAAGTGGTGTGAGACTAACCCCATGCCGGAGCCCCGAGGCCGCCCCGACGTCATCGCCGCGGGTGCCGTGGTCCACCGTCCTGGTCAGCAGGTGCTCCTGGTGCACCGCCCACGCTACGACGACTGGGCGTTCCCCAAGGGCAAGCTCGACCCGGGCGAGCACGCAGTCGCGGCGGCCGTCCGCGAAGTCGCGGAGGAGACCGGGGTACACGTCCGGCTGGGACCGCCCCTGATGTCTCAGCGCTACCCCGTGGCCGGCGGCCGCTACAAGACGGTGCACTACTGGGTCGGGCGCGCCGTCGGCGACGACGACGTCAGTGGCTACTTCGTCAACGAGGAGATCGACGACGTCGCGTGGGTGTCCGCGGACCTCGCGCTCGACAAGCTCAGCCACGAGTACGACCGCGAGACCTACCGGGAGGCGCGCCGGTTCCGCCGCAAGACGCGTGCCCTGGTCGTGCTCCGCCACGGCCAGTCCCGGGTCCGGAAGTCGTGGCGCCGCGACGACCGGGAGCGGCCCCTGGTCCGACAGGGCATCCTCCAGGCCGATCGGCTGGTGCCGCTGCTCGCGGCCTACGACGTCACCCGGATCGCCTCGTCGAGCAGCAGGCGTTGCCAGGAGACGGTCCAGTCGTACGCCGAGACCACGGGCTTCGACCGCTCCAGCGAGGACGGGCTGTCCGAGGAGGACGCCACGCCGAGCTCCGTGAAGGCGGTCGTCAACCGCCTGCTGGCCCTCAAGGACGGCTCGGTGCTGTGCACGCACCGCCCCGTGCTGCCCCTGGTGTGGGACGCGTTGGGCATCGAGGACACCAGGTTGGAACCGGCCGCGATGTTGGTGGTCCACCACCGGCACGGCCGGATCGTGGCCGTGGAGAAGCACCGTCCCTGAGCGTCGAGAATGCCGCCGTTCATGTGGCGTCCGTCTCATGTACCCGAGCACGATGCCAAGCGGGCGTCGTGAGTTCACTCCTCGTTCACCGTCGGCCAGCGGTCCGGTCACCTCTGCTCCCTAACGTCACTGACGTCAGCACCTACTGAACACCTCAGGAGACCTCGAAGTGAAGATCACTTCCATTCGCCGCGCCTTCGTGCCCGGCATCGCAGTACTTGCCCTCGCTCTCTCGGCCTGCGGAGGCGCCGACGCTGGCAACGAGACCACCGCCAGTGGTTCCGGCGCCAGCGGGTCCGTCGCCGTGGACGGGTCCTCGACCGTGTTCCCGATGAGTGACGCCGCGGCAGAGCTGCTGAGCGAGGAGAACCCCGACATCAAGGTCACCGTGGGGGAGTCCGGCACCGGCGGCGGCTTCGAAGCCTTCTGCGCCGACCAGACCGACATCTCCGACGCCTCGCGACCGATCGAGGAAGACGAGGTCGCGATCTGCAAGGACGCGGGCATCGAGTACACCGAGCTCCAGGTCGCCACGGACGCCCTGACGGTCGTCGTCCACCCCGACCTCGAGGTCGACTGCCTCACAGTGGACCAGCTCGTCGAGCTGTGGGCGCCCGACTCCACGGTGAAGAACTGGAACGAGCTCGACCCCAGCTTCCCCGACCAGGAGATCTCGCTCTTCGGTCCCGGCACCGACTCCGGCACCTACGACTACATGGCCGGTGAGGTCGTCGACCCCGACGCCGAAGAGCCTGCCACCCGCGACGACTACGAGGCGTCCGAGGACGACAACGTGCTGGTGCAGGGCGTCGCCGGCACCGAAGGTGCCACTGGCTACTTCGGCTACACCTACTACGAGGAGAACACCGACTCGCTGAAGGCCCTCGAGATCGACAACGGCGACGGCTGTGTCGCCCCGTCGGCCGAGACCGCGCAGGCCGGGGAGTACACGCCGCTGGCCCGCCCGCTGTTCGTCTACGTGAACACCGCCAAGTACAACGACAACGAAGCGGTGAAGGCCTACGTCGACTTCTACATCGAGAACCTCGCCGACATCGCCGAGGTCGGGAAGTTCATCCCGCTCAGCGACGACCTCTACGCTGAGACCCAGTCCAACCTCGAGGGCATCACGAGCTGACTGGAAGGTTCCCTGGTCCACCCCATGAGCACCCTTTCGAGCACCGGTGCGGGCCCGTCCTCCGGGACGGGTCCGCCCGCGGCTCTCGACCTGAGTCAGAGATCCCGCCCCGGCGAGTCGGCGATCCGCGTCGTGCTGATGCTCTCGGCGATGTTGTCGGTGATGGTCACCGTCGGGATCATCCTGGCGCTGATCCAGCCCGTGGTGGACTTCTTCGGCGAGGTCGCCGTCAGTGACTTCTTCGCGACCGAGGGACAGTTCGCCGTCCTCCCGCTCGTCGCGGGGACCGCCATGACGACCGTCATCGCCCTGGTCGTCGCCGTGCCGCTCGGCCTCGGCGCGGCGATGTACCTCTCGGAGTACGCCTCGCAGCGGTCGCGCAAGGTGCTCAAGCCAACGGTGGAGCTACTGGCCGGGGTGCCCTCGGTCGTCTACGGCTTCTTCGCTCTCAGCTTCGTGACGCCGACCCTGCTCCAGGACATTCTCGGCTTGAAGGTTGGCTTCACCAACGCGCTGGCCGCCGGCCTCGTGCTCGGGGTGATGATCATCCCGACCGTCGCGTCGCTCTCGGAGGACGCGCTGTCAGCTGTTCCGCAGGCGATGCGGCAAGGATCGCTGGCCATGGGCGCCAACCGGATGCAGACGACCCTGCGCGTCGTACTGCCGGCGGCTCTCTCCGGAGTCGCGGCGGCGATCGTTCTCGGCATGTCGCGCGCCGTGGGCGAGACGATGATCGTCGCTCTCGCCGCGGGTGCGCAGAAGAACCTGTCGTTCGACCCTCGCGAGGGAATGCAGACCATGACCGGGTTCATCGCCACCACCGCGGGCGGCGAGAACGCCGTCGGATCCACCTCCTACAACACTCTGTTCGCGGTCGGCCTGCTCTTGTTCGTGATCACTCTCGTGATCAACATCGTCAGCATCACCCTGGTGCGGCGCTTCAGGCAGGAGTACTGATGAGCGTGGCAACTCACACCGCTCGGACGATGACCGCGACGGTCGCGACCGGGCGGAGCAAGGACAAGAGCCTCTTGTCGGTGGTGTTCCTCGGACTGCTGTGGTTCTCATTGTTCTTCGGCGTGATGGTCCTGCTCGTGCTCATCATCAGCACCGCGATCGACGGATCCTCGCGCTTCGACGCTGCACTGCTCACGGAGTACACCTCCCGGGTCAGACCAGAGACGAGCGGCTTCCGGGCCGGCATCCTGGGCACCGCCTGGCTGATGGCCTTCACGGCGCTCTTCGCGGTGCCGCTCGGCATCGGCGCGGCGCTGTATCTCGAGGAGTTCGCCGACAAGGACCGATGGTGGAACCGCCTTATCGAGGTCAACCTCCAGAACCTCGCGGCCGTCCCCTCGATCGTCTACGGCCTGCTCGCCGTCGCCGTCATGGCGCTGCTGGGGTTCGGACGGTCCGGCATCGTGCTGGGCGGCGCGATCGCGCTGGCCCTGCTCATCCTTCCGGTCATCATCATCACCACCCGCGAAGCGGTGCGAGCTGTGCCTCAGGAGATTCGGCAGGGCTCGCTCGCGCTCGGGGCAACGGTCTGGCAGACCACGTGGCGTCAGACGTTGCCGTCGGCCATCCCCGGCATCGCGACCGGGACCATTCTCGGACTTTCCCGGGCCATCGGCGAGGCCGCGCCGCTCATCGTGGTCGGTCTGGCCGGGGCCGTGAGATTCGACCCCACGGGAATCCTGAGCGAGATCACCGCGCTGCCGATGCAGATCTACTCGCTCACGTCGCAGTCCCAGGAGGCCTTCCAGACAGCGGCCTCGGCTGCGATCATCGTCCTCCTGGTGATGATCCTCGGTCTCAACGCGCTCGCCATCTTCATCCGCAACAAGTTCCAGCGATCCTGGTGAGGAAACCATCCTGATGCCTATCTCTCCGAGCACCGCCACGACAAGCACGGTCAGTCTCAGCGGATCTTTCGCTGAAGCACACGAGGCCGACCATCGATCGCTTCCCGACCTTCCGCCGGACCCGGTCATGGAAGCCGTGGGCCTCAACGTGTACTACGGCAACTTCCAGGCCGTCCAGAAGGTCAACCTGGCTTTCGGGCGCAACGAGATCACGGCGCTGATCGGTCCGTCCGGCTGCGGCAAGTCGACGGTCCTGCGGTGCCTCAACCGCATGAACGACCTGGTGGCCGGGTGTCGCGTCGAGGGTGAGGTCACCTACCACGGACAGAACATCTACGCCAAGGCTGTGGACCCGATCGCGGTGCGCACCCACATCGGCATGGTGTTCCAGAAGCCGAACCCGTTCCCCAAGTCCATTTACGACAACATCGCCTATGGTCCCCGCGTGACCGGGATGAAGGTCGACAACATGGATGACCTGGTCGAGGAGGCGCTCCAGGCGGCCGCCCTCTGGGACGAGGTCAAGGACAAGCTGAAGCAGTCGGCCTACGGACTCTCAGGGGGTCAGCAGCAGCGACTGTGCATCGCCCGCACCATTGCGACCCGGCCCGATCTGATCTTGATGGACGAGCCCTGCTCGGCCCTCGACCCCATCGCCACTGCCCGCATCGAGGACCTGATGGTCGGGTTGCGCGAGGACTACACGATCATCATCGTCACTCACAACATGCAGCAAGCGGCACGGGTCTCCGACCGCACCGCCTTCTTCACGGCGCGGCCCGACGAGACGACTGGCAACCGGACCGGATTGCTCGTGGAGTTCAATCAGACCGGCAAGATCTTCGCGAACCCCTCCGACAAGCGCACCGAGGACTACATCTCCGGTCGTTTCGGCTGAGCCGATAGTCCCCTACCTTCGGGTTGCTTCGACCCGTCGTCGGCAACCCGAAGGTAGGGGACTACCCGGCGGGGGGCGGCTGTGGAGGAGCGCCGACGTCGGCGCGGACAACGGGGCACTCTCGGGGGGTGCCCGCCGTCCGTGCCGTCCCCGTCGCAGCTGAGCCTGATCTCGGCTTGGTCGTGCGCCGACCGGGTCTGGTCGTCCCGGTCCGGCGGGATCCTTCCGGGAGTCGCGGACCGACACCGATGGCGGCCCGCGGCCCCGGTTGGCGCAGGACCAGCCGTGGCTTCTACGTCCCGCGCGACACCGGCGACACCGCCGAGCAGCGGATCGTCGAGGCCGGCGTCGTGCTCCCGGCGTACGGCGGCGTCACGGGCTGGGCATCGCTGCGATGGCAGGGAGGTGCGTGGTTCGACGGGCGGCGGCCCGACGGCACCACGCTCCTGGTCCCGCTCGCGATCGGCAACAGCAAGGTCCGCGTGCAGGAGTCGTTCGCGCTGTCTGCCGAACGCCTCCTGCCCCGCGACATCCTGGTCGTCGACGGTCTGCGCGTGACCGAACCGGTGCGTTCGGTCTGCTTCGAGGCGAGGTATGCCGTCGGGGTGCGGGACGCCGTGACCTGGTTGGACATGGCGGCGTACTCCGACCTGTGCTCGGTCGCGGAGTGCGTCGCCTACGCCGGCTACCTCAACGGCTGGACCGGGGTGCCTCGGCTGCGGCAGGCGCTGCCCTTGGTCGAGGAGAACAGCTGGTCACCCCTGGAGACGCGGGCACGGCTGGTCTGGGTGCTCGACGCGGGACTGGCCCCACCACTGTGCAACGCGCCGATCTTCGACCGGGCCGGTCGCCATCTGCTCACGCCCGACCTCCTCGACGTCGAGGCCGGCCTCGTGGGGGAGTACGACGGTTCGCTGCACCTCGAGGGCCGCCAACGGCGTCGTGACCGGGACCGACTCGAGATCTATCGCAGCCTGGGACTGGAGGTGGTCACGATCTTCTCGGGAGACCTCGTGGACCGTGACCGGCTGGCGAGCCGCATCCTGGCGGCGTACCGGCGCTGTCTTCGCGAGCCGGAGTCCCGTCGCGCGTGGACGACGCGGCTGCCGGCGTGGTGGATCCGCACCGACACCGTCGCCCACCGGCGGGCACTGGACGACGACCAGCGAGCCAGGCTCCTCAGGATCCGCCGGAAGGCAGGCTGACTGTCGGGATAGTCCCCGTCGTTCGGGTTGTCGACGCGCTCTCCGGGCAACCCGAAGGTGGGGGACTATCCATCAGATGACGACCTCGAGCAGGAAGTGCGACACCCAGTAGAACAGGGCCGCGACCAGGCCGGCCATGGGGAAGGTAAGCACCCAGGCGACCAGGATCGAGCGGACCACGCCCCAGCGGACGGCCGACAGGCGCTTGGTGGCCCCCACGCCCATCACCGCGGACGTGATCGTGTGGGTCGTCGAGATCGGGGCCTCCCACACGAAGGCGGTCGTGTAGAGCACCGACGCCGCGATCGACTCGGCGGCGAAGCCGCGGGCCGGGTCGAGGTGGATGATCCGACGACCGAGGGTGCGCATGATCCGCCAGCCGCCCGAGTAGGTGCCCAGGGAGATCGCGGTCGCCGCGGCGATGATCACCCAGAAGGGGAGGTCGTCGCCCTCGGTGACGAAGCCGCCGGTGAGCAGGGCCAGGAAGATCACGCCCATCGTCTTCTGGGCGTCCTGGAGGCCGTGGCCGAGCGCCATCGCCGCCGCGGAGACCGTCTGGGCGATCCGGAAGCCACGACCCACCTTGTGCGGGTTGGAGTGCCGGAAGAGCCACATGATCAGCAGCATCAGCGCGAAGCCCAGGCCGAACGCGACGATCGGGGAGGCGATCATCGGG
>JBDSLK010000115.1:0-3486 GCA_039916425.1 Nocardioides sp. | reverse complement strand
CGGATAGGTGCCCTCGGGGTCGTAGAGCGTGGTGTGGATGGTGGCGTCGGGGAAGGCCTCGAGCATGCAGAGCACCACACGCTCGGCGCCGCCGCGTTGGGTCAGGTAGTCGTGGGCGATCGCCACGGTCGGCCGGGTCACCGGGTCAGATCCGTCCGGCTGCTCGGCCAGCCCGGTGGCCCACCAGTCCGACGGACTTCTCCGGGGTCACGACCCGGGCTCCGTCACCGGGAGGCCGAGCTCGGCCAGCAGCGAGGCCACCCGGAGCAGACCGGCAGCCGGGGAGTACTCCCGCTCCCAGCGGGCGCGGGCCTGATCCAGGTCCGCCGCCAGGTCGGCGCGCAACGCCTCGGCGAGCACGCCGGCGAGGGCGACAGCGTCGCCCGCCCGAGCCACCCAGGGATGCCCGGGACCGGCCACCTCGAGCAACGCCCCTGCGTCGGTGACGACGAACGGGACCCTCGCCGCCATCGCCTCGGCGACAGCCAGGCCGAAGGACTCCGCGAAGACGCTCGGTACGACGACTAGGTCCACTGCGTCGAAGAAGTCGGTGCGCTCGATCCAGCCCGGAAGGTCGACCCGCCCGGCGATACGGGCGAGGGCGGTGGCCACGGCCCGGCGTTGCGGCTCGGGGACGAACCGGTCGTCCCCGGCGGCCAGGAGCCGTGGGTCGTCTCCGGTGCCGGTGCCGAGCAGCGCAATGGCGTCGGCGAGCACGTCGAGCCCCTTGTCCTGGGAGTGTCGTCCGAGGAACCCCAACACCGGGTTGCGGCCGGGTGTGGGCGCGGCGCGCGGGCGAGCCGGGGGGTCGGTCCAGTTGGCGAACACCCGGCTCCCCGGGACCCGGTGGGCCAGGAAGGCCGAGGGCACGAGGACGGCGAGGGCCCGGCGTCGCGCGACCGCGAGGCTGAGCCGCTGGGCCGCGCCGGTGGGCAGCTGGTGGAGGTGGACGAGACGGCCGGGTCGACCCGCAGTCGCGAGGGCCGGGAGTAGGCCGTGGCACCACAGGACCCCGTGCCGGTCGCGGTCCCAGCGCCGAAGCCCCCGGGCGTACCCCGCCCGTCCCTCGCCCGGGACCGCCACCACGTCGAATCCCGCGGCACGAGCGGACGCGAGGGTCTCGTCGGGGTCATCCGGAGCGATCACGGTGACGTCGAGGCCCGCGTCACGGGCCGCCCCAGCCGCGCGCAGCAGCATCACCTCGCCGCCGCCGATCTGTCCCTGGTTGGCGGCCAGGTGGAGCCGCGTCACGAGACGCCCGCGGCCGCAGGCAGGGCCGCTGGTCTTATGACTGCCGACCGGGCGGCAGAGAGGGCGCTGCTCATGGCGAAGCCGAGCACCACAGCCGTCGGGAGGTCGAGGAGGACTTCGCCCAGGGACACGCCCATCGCCAGGACGGCGATGATACCGGTCTGCATCCAGGTGCGCTCGGTGATGCCGGCACCCGCGTCGGCCCGGCTCAGGTAGACGAAGCAGGCGCCCAGGAGGACGACCACGATACCCAAGGTCACCCACCCGCCCTCCTGGCGCACGGCGAGGTAGGAGTTGTGGAAGAAGAACTGCTGGTTGCCGACCGAGACCCGGGCGGTGCCGGGTCCGTTGCCGTACCACGGCGCCGACGCCAGCAAGGACGTCTCCTGGTCGATGATCCGGCCGCGCAACGCGTCGCTGCCGGTGCGGTCCGAGAACGGCCCGAGCAGCCGGAGGTCCTGGGGGATGTTGTCGACGACCCAGACGAGGGCGACCACGAGCAGGCCGCCGCCGGCGAGCCGCAGGCGCCGGCCGAGCAGCAGCCAGAGCAGCCCGAACGCGAGGGCCAGCAGCCCGGTCCTGGAGAACGTCAGCAGCACCCCGGCGGCCACCGCGAGGAGGAGGAGCCGGCGCAGCCAGGTCTTCTGGACATGGGGGACCGAGACGGCCCCGAGGGTGGTGAGCAGGAGCGCGCCCACGTTGGGGTCGTCAAAGGCGCCCGTCAGGCGGCCGGTGTAGGTGCTGGTCGGCAGAACGGCGGCGCCGTAGGCCACCGCACCGGCCAGGGCGATCGCCAGCCCGCGGGCCGCGGACAGCATCGACACCCGCCCCGAGGCAAGGCAGACAGCGATGCCGACGTAGCCCACGAGGTGGACCAGGCGCCGGCTCGCATCGATCCCGTTGAGCTGGGCCGACACGGCCATGAACAGCAGCATCGCGACGAGCAGCCCGGCGAACCACCATGGGGGTCGCGGCCCGGCCCGGGGAGTGCGGAACGCGCACAGGCCAACGACGGCGAGCGCCGCGATCTCGTTGACCGGCAGCCCGAGCCCCGGCACGGCGAGCCCGGCGAGGGGGAGGCAGGCGAACAGGGCGAAGTCGCTGATCCGGGTCTCGCGGTCGGCTCGCTCACCCGAGGACTCCTCGGGCGCGACCTCCCACGCGGTCTCGATCTTCACGGGCGGCGCCCGTCGCCGTCGTACACCCCGCCGATGCTGGCACACATGGACGCCACGGAGGGCCAGTCCGCCAGGATCGGTCGCTGGGCGAGGTTGCGCCCCTGGCGTACCAGGGCCGCGGCCACGGCCCGGTGGTCGTCGGGGTTCGCGAGACACCGCAAGGGGAGGATCTCCGGGTTGCCACCGACCGGGGATGCCACCACGCCGAGACCGGCTGCCGCGGCGTCGAGCAGGGTGTAGGAGCAGTTCTCCCACACCGAGAGCATCGCCACCACGTCGGCGCCGGCCAGCGCAGGCCCGGGGTCAACGAAGCCGGGGAAGGACAGTCGGTGGTCAAGACCGAGGTCGCCAGCGAGCCTGACGAGCGAGGCGTCCAGGTCGCCCACCCCGGCCACCGTCAGCGTGGCATCAGGGTGGGACTCCAGGACCAGGGCGAATGAGCGCAGGAGGTCGGGGATGCGCTTCTCAGGCGCTAGCCGGGCGAGCGAGAGCACCCGCAGCCCGGCCCTGGCCCGGGCTTCCCGGGGCTGGCGGTCGACCCCGTTGCGGACCACTTGGATTGGGACGGTGACCCCCCACTTGGTGCGCATCGCGACCGCCGTCGCCTCCGACACCGCGATGGCGGCGTCGACGCGGCGGAAGCGCTGGCGGTGCACCTGGGCCATCACCCGTGCCTTGCGGCTCGAGCGGTGGTAGACGAGGTCGTCGGCGGCGATGCCGTGCTCGGTGGTCACCAGCCGGACCCGCCGCGGGGTGGCCAGCGCCGCGACGATGTCGGCGTACGACAGGTGAGTGTGGACCACAGCCGGGTGGACCTCGCTGATCGACCGGCGCAAGCTACGCACCGAGGCAGGCAGGCCGTGGTCGGGGCCGAACGGGGCCTCGTGGACGCGGGCCCCCCGCGCGCGCAGGGCGCCGGCGAGCGGTCCCGGTGGGCAGAGGAAGGCTAACTCCCAGCCGGGGACACCGGCGGCAGCGACGTCGAGGGCATGCCGGGCGACGCCCGCGAGCGCCCCGACGGGGATGACCCACAGCGCCGTGCGGTGCTGCGGGCCTA
>JBDSLK010000114.1:0-8504 GCA_039916425.1 Nocardioides sp. | reverse complement strand
TCGGGCCGGTCACCGATCGTGAGGTCGCCGCCGTACGCCACCCGTTCGCGCATCCCGGCCACGCCGTGTCCCGCAGCGGGCTCGACGGTGCCGCGGGCCAGTCCCGTGCCGTCGTCGGTGACCTGGATCTCGACCTCGGTCGGCCGGTACGTCACGTCGACGGAGGCACAGGTGGCGCCGGAGTGCTTGAGGCAGTTGGTGAGGGCCTCCTGCACGATCCGGTAGGCCGCCAGGCCGACCCCGGGGGTCACCACGAGCGGCGCCCCGTGCACCGCCATGGTGGTGGGCAGCCCCGCCTGCCCGACCCGGACCACGAGCGGGCGCACATCGTCCAGGGTGGGTGCCGGGGCCCGCGGGGACTGGTCGCCCTCGGTCTCACCGTCGCGCAGGACGCCGAGAAGGTTGCGCATCTCGGCCATCGCCCGGCGCCCGGTGTTCTCGATCTCGGCCACCGCGGTCCGCGCCCGACCGGGGTCGGCGGTGTCCAGGAGCCGCCCCGCGGCGCCCGCCTGCACGACCATCACGCTCATCGCGTGGCCGATCACGTCGTGCAGCTCCCGGGTGATCCGCAGTCGCTCCTGGGTGGCGGTCAGGGAGGCCCGCTCCCGCTCGGCATCGGCCCTCTCCCGCTCGAGGGCGACCCGGTGCTCCGCCGCGCTCACGTCGGCCTCGGCGCGCTCCCGGCGGGCCCGGGTGGAGGTGGCGAGCAGGATGACTCCGGCGAACGCCGCACCGCTGACCACGGCACCTTCGCCGCTCAGGTCGACCGGGTCGAGAACCGCCGTCAGGGCCAACGCGAGGATCACGAGCGCGATCGCACGCCGGGAGTTGCGGGCGCTGCCGAGCGTGACGGCGGTGTACGCCGCGATGAAGGGCCCGATCGTGGCCATTCCGACGGTCCCCCTCACCAGAACCAGTCCCAGGACGCCGGCCAGGGTCACCGCCAGGATCGTCAGCGGTAGCCTCCGCCGCAGGGCGATGCTGCCGACCGACAGCACGGTCAGGGCGACGGTGACCGCGTCCGAGTCGCGGTTGGCGGTGACGGACTCGGAGCCGCTGAGGTTAACGGCCAGCGTGACCGCCACGCAGACAACGGCCAGCAGCACGTCGAAGGCGGCTTGGCGTCCAGACAGCGCGGGGACAGGACCAGCGGAGTCCGTGGGCGGCGCGGCGGTGGTGATCATCGGTTCCTGACTTCGCGTGGTCCCTCACCCTAGGCGCGCGGAGGTCGCCTGCTCGTCGGTCTGGAGGAGGAGATCGGCCACGCGGACCGGGTCCGCGGTACCGGTCAGGGTCGAGTCCCGCGGGCGATGCCTCCGACTCCCTTCCAGCGCCATCGTTGTCCTAGACGCCCGACCGGTGGCGTCACTACCCAGGGAGACGACATGTCCTCGCGCGTCCAGCTCGTCCGGAGACACCCGTTGTCTGCGTTCGCCGTCCTCGCTTGCCTGTTCGGCTGGATGGTCTACGGTCTTGCCGCACTCGGCATCGGCTCGAACCCGGAGAACATGCCGCTCGGTCCCGCAATGGCCGCCCTGGTCGTCAGCTCCTGCCAGGGTCGCGCGGCGCTCTTCGCCTGGGGGCGGACGCTGCGGCGATGGCTGGCATCACCGTGGCTGTACGTCGTCGCCATCGGCGCACCGATCGCACTGCACGTGCTCATCGTGCTGGTGAACCACATGTTCGGAGCACCGCTGCCGACGGCCGAACAGCTCGGCGCCTGGCCCGAGGTCCCGGTCACCTTCCTGGCGATGCTGGTCCTGGTCGGGCTCGGCGAGGAGGCGGGCTGGACCGCGTTCGCGGCCCCGATCCTGCTGCGCCGGCACGGCCTGTGGGGGGCCTTCGCGGTCCTGGCGCCTTTGCGGATCTTCTGGCACCTGCCGCTGATGATCACCGGCGACATGCCCCTGGCGATCGGTCTCCTCGGCAACGCGGGCTTCCAGCTGATCGTGCTCCAGATGATGCGCCAGCGCCGGGGTGCGTGGACCCACGCCGCGGTCTGGCACGCGATGTTGAACGCCTTCGGCGGCGCCTTCTTCTTCACGATGGTCACCGGTGCCGACAAGGACCGCCTGGGCACGCTGCTCGCCCTGGTCTACGCGCTCGTCGCACTCCTCACCCTCATCCCGGCGCTGCTCCGCCGTGGCCGTAACGACCAGGACCCGACCGACCCTCCGACCACGGTGGCGCCATCGACGCCTGCTCCCGCCAGGGCCCGGGGCTAGATAGGTGACAACTCCGCCACGCGACAGGAGCGGAAGCGTCAGGCATTGCCCGAGCAGAGGAAGACTTGTCGCGCCATGCTGGTCCCATGCGGTTCACCGAGCACGAGATGACCGCGGCCCTCACCGGCGCCGCCAAGACCGTCCTGGCGGCACGACGCAGGGACGTGCGCCGCGGTCGGGTCGACATCGACACGGTGTGGGAGCAGATGGACCGCCACGCGCGGTTCGTGCTGCTCGACGGGCTCGGCGACCAGGTCCTGCCCGTCCTGGTCGCGCTGCCTGACGTCGAGGTCGCGCTGGGCACGCGGCCGTCGTACTCCGACCGCGAGGTCGCCGAGGTCGTCGAGGCCCTCGCCGGCACGGAGCTGGGGCGGCTGCGCCGCGCGGTCATGGTCAAGGCACGCACGGCCCTGGTGCAGTCGGCGCTTGCCGCTCTCCCTCCCCGCACCGACCCCGACGCGCCGACCGGGCCGAGGTGAGCAGGGCCCTCGACGGGCAGCGCGTCTTCGTGGAGGAGACGTTCCTCGCGCTCCTGGTCCCCCTCGACGCCGCGGACGCAGACCCGTCCCCCGCATCGACGGGCTGATCCGCGGGTCCCGGTGGTCGCCCGCTCCCACGGGCGGTGACGGGACTAGAATCGACCGGTGCCCGAGGTCTCCGTCATCGCCTACTTCGCCGACGACCCCTCACGCACCTACCAGCTGATCCAGTGGCTGCCCGTGCTCGACCTGCTGCACCAGCAGCACCCGGTGAGCATCGTCGTCCGCGACCCGGAGTCCGCCGAGGTCCTGCGCGCCCGGACTGCCCTGCCGGTCCTCTCGGCACCGTCGTTCCCCGAGCTGACGGCGCTCTACGCCGAGCTGGACGCCAAGGTCGTCCTCTACTGCAACAACTCCATGCTCAACTTCCAGTCGCTCATCGACGGCCGGATGCTGCACGCCCACATCAATCACGGCGAGAGCGACAAGCAGAGCATGGCCAGCAACAACGCCAAGGCCTACGACCGGGTGTTCGTGGCCGGCCGGGCCGCGGTACGCCGCCACGTGGCCGGCCTGCTGGAGTTCGACACCAGCCGCCTGGTGCGGGTGGGCCGCCCGCAGCTCGACCTGCAACCGCCGTCCATGCTGGCGCCGAGCGCGCGGCGCACGGTCCTCTACGCCCCGACCTGGGAGGGCGACGCCGACTACAACGACTACACCTCTCTCGACAGCGTCGGCGCCGAGATCGTCCGCGCCATCTTGGCCGTGCCCGACGTGCGCCTGGTCTACAAGCCCCACCCCAAGGTCGCGACGAGCCCCAAGCCGGCCGTGCTCGAGGCCCACCACGAGGTGCTCACGCTGGTGGCCGAGGCAGGACGACGCGATCCCGACGCGGGGCACGTCTCCATCGTCACCGGCGACATCCTCGCGATCATCCCGGGGTGCGACGCGATGGTCACCGACGTGTCGTCGGTGGGCCTCGACTGGCTCTACCTGCGCACCGACAAGCCGATCTTCGTCACGGACCGTCACCACGATGCGGAGCGACTCCGCGAGGAGGTGCCGGTGAGCCGCTGCGCGGACGTCATCGACAAGGTCGACGCGGGCGACCTGGCCGCGCTCGTCGCCGCCCGCCTCGAGCACGACGAGCACCACCTCGCCCGGGTGGCGATGCGCCACTACTACTTCGACGACCTCCAGATCGGTGACAGCACCGCCCGGTTCCTCGACGCCGTGGCCGACCTGGTGATGCTGCGGGAGCGGCTCCTGGGCGCGGCCTCGCACGCCGACGAGGGTGGGTCGGCCATCACGGCGTGACGTGTGGCCCCTCTCCCGACGTTGTCACGCCGCTAGCGTCGGGCCATGGCACTGCGTGGCACACCCCTGGTCCGCAACCTCGGGCCCGCGACGGTCGTCGGCCTGGTCGTGGCCTACACCGCGGTGTGGCTGCTCCTCCGGCCACCCGGAGAGCCCACCACGGCGTACGTCGGGCAGCTCGTCGGGGCGGTGTCGGTGCTCCTGCTGTCGGCCGCCCTGGTGCTGATCAGCTCGCTGCCGTGGGTGGAGGAGTGGTTCGACGGGATCGACCGGGCCGCCATCTGGCACCGCCGGATGGCCATCTCGGGACTGCTGCTGCTCGTGGCCCACATCCCGCTCTCGTCGAGCCCGATCCACACCAGGCTCGGTGGACCGCTCGGCGCGGTCGGCGCCATCGGCATGGTGGCGCTCGCGCTCTGGGCGATCCTGCCCCGGTGGCAGTCGGTGGTGCCGGGTCCGCTGCGGGGACCCATCCGGGGGCTCAAGGACGTGCCGGTCGTCCGTCAGGTGCGACGGGTCTTCGGCGGCTACGACCGGTGGCGTCAGCTGCACCGGCTGACCGGGCTCTTCGTCGCCGCAGCCTTCCTCCACGGGCTCCTGGACGGGTCGCCGTTCCCCGCGTCCCCGGTGCTGCGGTGGACCTACGTCGCGGTCGGCGGCACCGGCCTGGCGTTCTACCTCTACCGCGAGCTCCTCGCGCGCTTCTTCCTCTCCCTGCACGACTACGAGGTGCACGACGTGGCCGTCGTCGGCGACGGGCTCGTCGAGATCAGCCTGCGGCCGCTCGGTCGCCCGGTGGACTTCGTGCCCGGCCAGTTCGCCCTGGTCTACATCGAGGCGAAGGACGGCTGGCACCGGCACCCCTTCACGATCGCCAGCGCGCCGGCGGAGGGCCTGCTGCGGGTCACGGTCAAGTCGCTGGGCGACTACACCTCCCGCCTGCGCGAGCTGCTGGAGCCAGGGATGCCGGCCGTCGTCGGTGGACCGCACGGGCGCTTCGACCACGCCAAGGGCACCCCCGACCAGGTGTGGATCGCCGGCGGCGTCGGCATCGCGCCGTTCCTGAGCTGGATGCGAGGTCTCGAGGAGCATCCACCCCCGGGCGAGGTCGACCTGTACTACGCCTTCACGGGCGGGCCGGCGCCCTTCGCCGACGAGCTGGTCGCGATCGCCGGCCGGCACCCCGCGGTGCGGGTGCACCTGGTGGACTCACGGGCCGACGGCCGCCTGACCGTGGCGCGGATCCTCGCCGACACCGGGGTGGAGCCGGCGCGGCTGTCGGCCTTCCTGTGCGGTCCCGAGGCGATGCTGCGCGACTTCCAGAAGGGCCTGCGAGACGCCGGGGTGCGCTCGCGCCACGTACACCGCGAGTACTTCGACTGGCGGTGACGTCGTCCGTGGTGCTGCGTGGTGCTGCGTGGAGACAGGTCAGCGGGCCAGGAAGTCCAGCAGCGCCGAGTTGAACTCGTCGCGATGGCTCACGTTGAAGCCGTGCGGTGCGTCCGGCACCACGACGAGCTCGCTGTGCGGGACCGCCTGGTGGGTGCGAGCGCCCGAGCCGTCGTAGGGGACGGTGCCGTCGCCGGCGCCGTGCAGCACCAGGGTAGGCACGGAGACCTTGGTCAGGTCGTCGCGGAAGTCGGTGGTGCCGAAGGCCCCCATGGCGCCGAGCGCCGCCTTCTCGTCCGACTGGTGGCACAGCGCGATGGCGTCCTGGCGCTCCTGCTCGGTGACCTTGAGGTCACCGTCGACCGAGAAGAACTGGGTCGTGAACTGGTCGAAGAACACCGTCCGGTCCTCCTTCAGCCCCGCGGTCATCTCGTCGGCCGCGTCCTTGGTGAGCGGGCCGTCGGGGTTGTCGTCGGTCTGGAGGAGGTACGGCGGCACGGCCGCCGCGAAGACGACGCTGTGCAGGCGCCCCTCGCCGTACTTGGAGATGTAGCGGGCCACCTCGCCGCCACCCATCGAGAAGCCCACCAGCGTCACGTCGTGGAGGTCGAGCTCGTCGAGCACGCCCTCGAGGTCCTCGGCCAGCGTGTCGTAGTCGTATCCGCGGCTCGGCTTGTCGCTGCGGCCGAAGCCACGCCGGTCGTAGGCCACCACGCGGTAGCCGGCCGCGGCCAGCGCCGGGACCTGCCCCTGCCACGACTCGCCCGACAGCGGCCAGCCGTGGATCAGCACGACCGGGCGTCCGGTCCCCCCGGTGTCGTCGACATGGACCTTCGTCTTGCTCAGCAGTCCAGAGTTTGCGGTGACCTCAGGCACAGGTCGGTCCTTCCCATCGATTTCGCCCGGCCGGTCAGCCCCAGCGACATCAACGTCCGTACCCGGGCCCGGGCGGGCCATGCGCCGAGCCGTCACGGGCCTGGTCATCCCCTGGCCGCGCGACGATCTCGCGCACCGTGTCGCGGGCGGTCCTGCCTACCCCGGCGCCCGATCCGCTCCAGCCACGGGTCCGCGAGGACCTCGGCGTGGTAGCCGGGGACGTCACTGCGCGTCGCGGCGGACCGCGACCACCGTGATGTCGTCGTCCAGCAGCGACCCGTTGCCCACCCCGGCGATCCGTCGGGCCATCTCGTGGGCGTCCCGAGCGTCGGCGCTCAGGGCGATGCCGGCCTTGACCGCGGCCCGTGCGTCGGGGAACAGGTCGAGGATGCCGTCGCTGACGACCAGCAGGGTGTCGCCCGGCTCGAGCCGGTCGTGCTTGGGCTCCCAGGTCCCGCCCGGCACTGCGCCGACCGGCAGGTCGTGGGACACCAGCCGCCGTACGTCGCCGCCCGCCTCGATGACCAGGGCCAGGCCGTGCCCGGCGTCGACGTACTCGAGGTCGCCGGTCGACGGGGTCAGCCGAGCCGCGAAGAGGGTGACGAACGTGCCGGTGTCGGTGAAGTCGTCCTCCATGCTCAACGCCGCCCGCCCGATGCTCTGGGCGAGGTCGTTGAAGCGCGAGCTCCCGCGGATCACCGTGCGCAGGCCGGCCGCGACGACGGCGGCCTCCATGCCCTTGCCCATCACGTCCGCGACCACGACCTGCACCACGTCGTCGGAGAGGATCTGCCAGTCGAAGTAGTCGCCCCCGACGTTGCGGGCCGGCACGCTCTCCCCGGCGAGGTCGTAGCCCGGCACCACGATCTCGTGGCGTGGCAGCAGCCGGCGCTGGACCTCGCGGGCCTGCGCGCCGTCAGCGTCGGCGACGAGCTCCTGCTCGACCCAGTCGGCCAGGTCGCGCAGCAGCCGCGCCTCCAGCTTGGAGAACGGCCGGGGGTGCTGGTCGATGAGGCACAGCGTCCCGACGGCCCGGCCACCGGGCTCGAAGAGCGGCTGGCCGGCGTAGAACCTGACGAAGGGGAAGCCGGTGACGTAGGGGTTGTCCTTGAACCGCTCGTCGGCGGCGGCGTCCGTCACCACGAGTGCCTCGCCGGAGTCGACGGTGATGGCGCAGAAGGTGTCGCCCCGGGGCACCTCGAGGTGCTCGAAGCCGACGATGGCCAGGCTCGACTGGGTGCGCTCGTCCACGAGGTTCACCGCGACCACGGGCACGCCGAACAGCTGCTGGGCCAGCCTCACCACCCGGTCGAAGCGTTCCCCGCGCGTCTCGTCGGTGGGCGTGGGCCGAGGACGAACCGGGGTAAGACGGGGACGGAGATCGGGCTGGGTCACGGGGCTCATGGGGCGCCTTCGAGGGTCGGGGGGTTCTACCAGCCTACGTCGCCCGCCCGCGTCCCGGCAGCCGATCGCCGGCGCGCCGGAGGTCTCAGCCTTCGCGGACAGCCGTCGGCTCCGGCGCGGCCGGCTGGTCGGTTGCTGCCAGGTGTGCGGAGTCGGTGCGGTCGCGCTGCGAGACGGTCAGGTAGACCACCACGAGGAGGATCGTGCCCAGGAAGACCACGCTGGTGCCGAAGGTGCCGAGACCCAGGCCGCCGTCGGCGCGAGAGGAGGCGAGGAAGTCCCCGATGTTGGCGCCCAGGGGGCGGGTCAGGATGTAGGCCAGCCAGAACGACAGCACCGGCCCGGCGCCCAGCCGCCAGGCCCCGAGGACGGCCACGATCAGGCCCAGCGGGAGCAGCACCGAGACGCCCGCGGACCAGCCCGTCAGCTCCAGGGTCCAGTCACCGACCGCGGTGCCCAGCGCGAAGGTCACCAGCACCGTCAGCCAGTAGAAGCTCTCGCGCGGGGTGGTCACGATGGTGTGGATCGACAGGGTCCGCTCCCGGGCGTACCAGACCCCGAACACAGCGGCGAGGAGCACGGCGAAGACCGAGGAGCTCAGCCACAACGGCACGCCACGCGCGTCGGTCAGGTTGTCGGTGAGCAGGGTGCCGACCACGGAGACCAGGACCACCGCCAGCCAGTAGATCCCCGGCACGTAGCCGCGCGACCGGAACTGGGCCACCCACACGACGACCAGCGCCACCGAGAAGACCACGGTGGTGTTGGTGAGCCCGAAGCCGAGGGTCTCGTTGACGTAGTCGGCGAAGCTCTC
>JBDSLK010000113.1:0-6274 GCA_039916425.1 Nocardioides sp. | reverse complement strand
CTCACGATCGCCGATGCGCTGTACGCCGCGCCGCTGGGCGACTTCACCCCCGCGCGGGACGCCCGGGTCAAGGAGCTCAAGGCCGACAAGCCGCTGGCCGCCGCGGTGAAGGCGTTGCGCAAGCCGTCGCTCTCCGCCTGGGTCGTCAACCTGCTGGTGCGCCGCGAGGCCGACCAGGTCGCGCAGGTGCTGTCGGTCGGGCGGGCACTCCGCGACGCGCAGGCGTCGCTCGACGGTGACGAGCTGCGGGCGCTCACCCGGCAGCGTCGCCAGCTCACCGCCGCCGTCACCGCGCGGGCCCGCGGCGTCGCCGCCGACGCCGGGGTCAAGGTCACCCAGGCGGTCGCCGACCAGGTCGAGGCCACCCTGACGGCTGCGATGCTCGACGCCGGCGCCGCCGAGGCCGTCCGCAGCGGGCTCCTGGTGGCCGCGCTGGCTCCCTCGGGGGTCGACGCCGTCGACGTCGCCGCCGCGGTCGCGGTCCCCGAGGCGCTCGGCTTCACCGCCACGCCGCGCGACGCCGAGCCGGCCCGGCGGCCCGACCTGCACGTCGTACCCGACCCGGAGCCGGACGAGCGGGCCCGCCGGGAGGCCCAGGAGGCACTGGCCGCCGCGGAGGAGGCGGTCGGCGACGCCACCACGCAGCTCAGGGCCGCCCACGAGTCCGTCTCCGAGCTCGAGGCACGCGGCCTGCAGCTCCAGTCCGAGCTCGACGAGCTGCGACGCAGGCTGGCCGAGCTGGAGGCGACGTACGAGGAGAACGACGACGAGCTCGGCGACGCCGAGGACGCCCGCGGCGAGGCCGAGTCTGCGCTGGCGTCGGCGACCAAGGTCCGCGACGCGGCCGGGTCCGCCCTCGACGGGCTCTCCTAGGGGGCCCAGCCCTTGGCGCGGCCGACGGCGTCGGTCCAGCGTCGGTGCGCCTCGTCGGCCCTGCCCCGGTCGCCAGCGGGCTCGAAGCGGCGGTCGAGCGACCAGGTGTCGCGCAGGTCGTCGGTCGAGTCCCAGACCCCGACGCCGAGCCCGGCCAGGAAGGCCGCACCCAGTGCGGTGGTCTCCACGATCTGGGGCCGCTCGACGGGTACGCCGATCTGGTCGGCCTGGATCTGGCAGAGCAGGTCGTTGGCCGACGCCCCGCCGTCCACGCGCAGGGATGTAGCCGCCGGCATCGTCTCAAGGACGTCGCGGACCTCGAAGGCGATCGCCTCCAGGGTGGCCCGGACGAGGTGGGCCCGGGTAGTGCCGCGGGTGATCCCGATGATCAGGCCCCGCGCGTGCGGGTCCCAGTGCGGTGCGCCCAGGCCGGTCAGCGCGGGCACGAAGACGACGCCCTCGGTGTCGGCGACCGTGGCGGCGATCGCGGCTGTCTCCGTTGCCGACCCGACGATCTGGAGGCCGTCGCGTAGCCACTGCACCGCCGCACCGGTGACGAAGATGGCGCCCTCGTTGGCGTAGGTCAGCGTGCCATCGGGGCTGCGCCAGGCCGCAGTGCTGAGCAGCCCGGCGTCGGAGCGCTCGAGGGTGGTGCCGGTGTTGGTCAGGATGAACGACCCGGTGCCGTAGGTGCACTTGGAGTCGCCGGGATCGAAGCAGGTCTGGCCGAAGAGCGCCGACTGCTGGTCGCCGGCGATGCCGGCGATGGGGAGATCGAGGCCGCAGAACGCCGCCGGGTCGGTGGTGCCGATCTCGCCCCAGCTGGCGACGATGTCGGGCAGCGAGTCGCGGGGCACCCCGAACAGCGCGCACAGCTCGTCGGACCAGTCGCCCGTCTCGAGGTCGAAGAGCAGCGTGCGGGAGGCGTTGGAGACGTCGGTGACGTGCCAGGTGCCACGCGTCATCCGGGCCACCAGGTAGGAGTCGACCGTCCCGACCGCGTAGCGGCCCTGAGCGACCAGACCCCACGTGCGGGGCTCGTGCTCGGCGAGCCACATCAGCTTGGTGCCGGAGAAGTACGGGTCCAGCCGCAGCCCGGTCAGCTCGGTGACCCGGTCCTCGTGGCCCTCGTCGCGCAGCCGCTCGCAGATGTCCGCCGTTCGCCGGTCCTGCCAGACGATCGCCCGGCGCGGGGACCCGAGCGTCTCGCGGTCCCACAGCAGCACCGTCTCACGCTGGTTGGTGATGCCGACCGCGCGCAGCTCGTCGGCGTCGACCTTGCCGAGGACCTCGCGGGTGGCCTCGATGGTGGCCTGCCAGATCTCCTCCGGGGCGTGCTCGACCCAGCCGGGGTGGGGGAAGTGCTGGGCGAACTCCTGGTAGCCCTTGGCGACGATCGCGCCCTCCGGGCTGACCACCACGGCGGTGACGCCGGTGGTGCCGGCATCGATGGCGAGGACGCTCACGCGGCCTCGCCGCGGAGGATCGCGAGGATGCGCTGGTCGATCCAGGCGCCGTCGTCGGCCACCCGCATCTCGTAGTTCTCCGACCCGACCCAGGTCGCCAGGTCGGGGTAGCCGAGGGCGCGCACCCGTTCGTCGAGCTCGCGCTCGAGATCAGGGGTGAGGAACACCTTCTCCTCCTCGGTGGAGGCGGTCAGGTAGAGGTCGTTGAGGTCGAGCAGCCGCCCCAGCTCGTCGATCGGCGCGGCGTGGTCGTCGACCCGCAGGTCGACCGCGATGTCCTCGTTGCCGCCGTACCCCGCACCCTCGCGGACCACCAGGAGCGCGGCCGACTGGCGTCCGCGACTGTCGCCGCCGGCGGCGTCACCGGCGGCCAGCGCCGCGAGCATGCGACGGGCCAGGTCGACCTCGGGGTCCGCGGTCTCCCAGGAGCGCTGCATCGCCTCGACGACCTCCTCGCCGGCCAGGATGTTGCCCTGGATGGCGAATCCAGATCCGGTGCGCCCGCCGGCCCAGTCCAGACAGGCGTGCCCGGTGTGGGTGGCGGCGTTGCCCTCGACGTCGACGATGCCGACCTGGCGGTGGTCGCGCGCCTCGTCGTCCTCGATCAGGCGCTGGAGCGCGACCGACGCGGTGGCCCCGTCGTCGAGGTGGGCGAGGGCCTGGCCCTTGTAGGCCACGTTGGCGTCGGCCTGGGTCGCGATGGCGCCGACGCCGGCGACGGCGGCCGGCACCGCCGACCCCACCGCCAGGAACTTGGAGGCCACTGCCACGCCCCACGACTCGCCGTCGTCGGACCGGGCCACGATCGAGAGGGTCATGCCTCCCGACCCTAGTACGTCGACCCGGCGCCAGTTCACCGACGACCCGGCGTGAGTTCACGGTCGGCGAGTAAGTGGCGCCGGGTGGGCGAGTAAGTGGCGCCGGGTGGGGTGTGAATTGGTGTGTGCTCGCCGGTATCGGAATCTCGTTTGTGCTCAACCACCGTGGAGGTCCGATGATGGGCGGGTGACCTCTCGCCTCTCGTCCGTCGCAGACCGCCTCGGGTTCCCCGCGATCGGCACGCATCGGCGCTTCGTCACCGCGATCGGCGTCGACGCGCTGGGAGGCGGGGTCTTCATGCCGCTCACGATGCTGTACTTCCTCGCGGTCACGCCGTTGACGCTGCTCCAGGTGGGGGCGGCGATCTCGATCGCGTCGGCGGTCTCGCTCCCCGTGGGACCGCTGGTCGGCGCCGTGGTCGACCGGCTCGGAGCCAAGAGCGTCCTGCTCGCCGGCAACGTCCTCCAGGCGGCCGGGTTCCTGGCGTACCTCGTCACCGACTCGTTCGCGGCGGTGCTGCTCTGGACGATCGTGGTCACGGTCGGCCGGACGGCGTTCTGGGGCTCCTACGGCAACATCGTCGCCGCTATCTCGCAGCCGGGGGAGCGGGAGCGGTGGTTCGGCTTCCTCGGGGCGCTGCGCAACGTCGGCTTCGCGGTGGGCGGGCTGGCCTCGGGGGTAGCGATCTCGATCGGCACCGATGTCGCCTTCAAGGCCGTCGTCGCGGTCAACGCCGCGTCGTACCTTGTCGCTCTGTGGCTCCTGGTCGCCGTGCCGGACGCGCGGCCGAGCGGACGGGAGGCGTTGGCGGGCTCGTGGGCGACGGTCCTGCGGGACCGGCCCTACCGCCTGCTCGTGCTGGCACAGGTCGGCTACTCCATGCCGATGATGATCTTGAACTTCGCACTGCCGGTCTACATGGTCGCCGTGCTCGGCCTGCCCGGCTGGAGCACCGGTGTCGTCTTCACGATCAACTGCCTGATGATCGGCTTCGGCCAAGGGCTCGTGGTCGACGCGATGACGGGGCGGGTGCGCTACCGCCTGCTACTGGTGACGCAGGCGGCCTTCGCCGCGTCGTACGTCGTCTTCCTCGGTGGCAGCCTGCTCTCGGCGTGGTGGGGGGTCGCGGTGATGGTCGTCGGGGGAGTGGTCTACACGCTGGCCGAGCTCACCGGCGGCCCGGTGCTGGCCGCGCTCGCGGCGGAGGCGGCGCCCGAGCACCTGCGGGGTCGCTACCTCTCGCTCGTCCAGCTCGCCTGGAATCTCTCCGGCACCATCGCGCCGGTGCTCTTCGCCTGGTTGCTGGAACGCGGCGCCTCCCCGTTGTGGTGGGTAATGCTGGCCGTGGCCGGCGCCTTCACCTTGGTGAGCCTGCGTCTCGGCGCGGTGCTGCCGCAGGCCGCCGAGCGGGTCTCGGCCCGGGCCGACGCGGTCGGTGCGCCCGCCGGTTGAGACGGGTGTGGGATGGTCACCGGGAGGGGTGGCCCCTGCGGGTCCGCGTCGATAGGGTCGCTCCGACATCGTTGGAACGATCCAAGGAGTGAGCTGCATGCGCGTCGGAGTCCTCACCGGTGGCGGAGACTGCCCCGGCCTCAATGCCGTGATCCGCGCCGTCGTCCGCAAGGGCGTCAAGGTCCACGACATCGAGTTCGTCGGCTACCGCGACGGCTGGAAGGGCCCGCTCGAGGGCGTCACCATGGAGCTCGGCGTGCCCGAGGTCCGCGGCATCCTCCCGCGTGGCGGCACCATCCTCGGCTCGTCGCGGACCAACCCCTTCAAGATCGAGGGCGGCGTCGAGCGGATCAAGGACAACCTCGCCCGCGACGGCGTCGACGCGCTCGTCGCGATCGGTGGGGAGGACACCCTCGGGGTCGCCACCAAGCTCGCCGACCTGGGTGTCAACGTGGTCGGCGTGCCCAAGACGATCGACAACGACCTCTCCGGCACCGACTTCACCTTCGGTTTCGACACCGCGGTCAACATCGCGACCGAGGCGATCGACCGGCTCCACACGACGGCCGAGTCGCACCACCGGGTCCTCGTCGTCGAGGTGATGGGCCGCCACGCGGGCTGGATCGCCCTGCACTCCGGGATCGCCGGCGGCGCCAACATCGTGCTGATCCCCGAGATGCCCTTCGACATCGACGAGGTCTGCCGGCTCGTCGAGTCGCGCTTCGAGTCGCGATTCTCCCCGATCCTGGTCGTCTCCGAGGGCGCGGTGCCCAAGGAGGTCGAGGGTGACGGCGGAATGACGCTGGTCAGCGGTGAGACGGACGCCTTCGGTCACGTCCGTCTCGGTGGCATCGGCGACCGGCTCGCAGGCGAGATCGAGGCCCGCACCGGCAAGGAGGCGCGCGCGGTGGTCCTCGGCCACATCCAGCGCGGCGGCACGCCCACGGCGTTCGACCGCTGGCTCGCCACCCGCTTCGGCCTGCAGGCCATCGACGCGGTCGCCGAGGGCGACTTCGGCACGATGATGGCGCTGCGCGGCACGAAGATCGAGCGGCTCAAGCTGATCGAGGGCACCGGCAAGCTCAAGCTCGTCTCCGAGAAGGAGTACGCGGAGGCGCAGGTCTTCTTCGGCTGACCCCGGCCCTTCGTCGCCGGCCCGAATCCACGCGCCCGGTGTCCGGATTCGGCCAGGCGGCCGTCGACTGTTGGCCGCTGCCGCTCGTTGGGATGTGAGCGTAGCGCGGTGTCCCCGCTGGTTGGGGTGCGAGCGAAGAGAGCCCTCGAAACCCTTGCGGAGTATGGGGTTGTGGGTCGTGGGCTTGTCGGTGGTCAGTGCTTGACTGGGGTCATGTCCGAAGACGCCCGCACTCACGGTCCGCGGCACCGTGTCGCGGTGTTCGTGGCGGCGGCGCATTCCCACCTGAGGGGTCTCGCGGACGTGCCGGTGTGGTCGATGAACGCCCAGGAGACGGCGTCGACGTTGGTGGGGTTGACCCGGTTGAGGGCGCAGGTCGCCGAGCTCGAGCTCCGGGTCGCTGCCCACGCCCGGGCTACCGGGGTCGGGTGTGATGAGGGTGCGACCAGTACGGCGAACTGGTGGTCCCACCACACGAACCTCACCCGCGCCGAGGCCCACCGCCTTACCCGTCTTGCCGGGCTGCTGG
>JBDSLK010000112.1:0-22799 GCA_039916425.1 Nocardioides sp. | reverse complement strand
AGGCGATGCTCGAGGGCATCGCGGGACAGGGACAGTCCGCGGGGGCCGCAGAACAGGGCGGTCCCGGGACGGGCGGTCCGCTCGGTCAGGTAGGCCGTCATGACGCTCACGGTTGCGCTGGTCAAGGGCGTGATGCGCTGTCTTCGTCCCTTGCCGGTGCAGGTGACGTGTGGGCCGGTGCCGAGGTGGATGTCGTCGACCACGAGTGCGCAGACCTCGCTGATACGAAGGCCGGTCTGCACGGTCATGGCCAGGAGCGCGTGATCGCGTCGTCCGGTCCGGGTCGTCGGATCGGGTGCGGCGAGGAGTGCTGGTTGGGATTCGGTCCACTGCTGGTTGAAGGCCTCGGGGGTGAGGTCGTCGAGTGAGCCGTGGGGCTGTAGGTGTTGTCCTCGATGCGCCAGTCGTTGGCCGGACTAGACCGCCGGCCGGGCGGCGTGTCTCGGGTTTATGTTGATGGGCATGCCCAGACAGCACGGTGCCGAGACGTTCTTCATCGAGGGTGAGGGGATCGTCGGCCAGCAGGCCGGTGGCCGCGATGGCCGCCACCCGGATCCGGTAACTGCGTCCGAGGACGCGCGTGTCCCTGCCCCCACTGCGCTGGCGGCGCGTGCGGCACCTCCGTTCCGGTTTTCGCGAGTCGGCCCGAAGGGAGCACCGCTCGGCCCGGCGCTTACCAAGAAGCTCGCGCTGGCCATGGTGGGCGGCGGAGGCGGGTCCGGCACTATTCCTGCGGGCTACACCTACGTGGGACAGTTCGTCGACCACGACCTGACCATGGACGACACCGACCTGCGGTTAGGCGACGACATCACTCCCGCCGAGCTGGTGCAGGGCCGTTCACCTCGACTAGACCTGGACTCCCTGTACGGCGCCGGTCCGGCCAACCCGGGCTCCGCGAAGTTCTAGAAGGCCGACGGCCTGCACCTGAAGGTGGGTAACACGTTGCGGTTCGGCGCGGACGCGAAGAAGACAGGTCATGACCTGCCACGGGTGCAGGGGGAGCGGACCGCGCTGATCCCCGACCCGCGCAATGACGAGAACCTCATCGTGGCCCAGACCCACCTGGCGATGATCCGTTTCCACAACGCGGTCGTGGACGCCCTGCCCGCCTCCGTGCCCACCGCGCAACGGTTCCGCGAGGCACGCAAGCGGGTCACCCTGCACTACCAGTGGCTGCTGCGGCACGACTACCTGCCCCGGATCGTGGACCCCGCTGTTCTTGAGGACGTGTTCACCAACGGTCGGGCGCTGGTGGAGCCCGACGCCGGGCCTACGGACGTCCCGACCATGCCGATCGAGTTCTCGATCGCGGCCTTCCGGCTCGGGCACAGCATGATTCGCGCCGCCTACAACTGGAACCGGCGCTTCCCCCGACAGGCCGGTGGGCTGGAGTACATGTTCGACTTCTCCGGCCTCGGGGGCTCCCTGGGCGGGAAGCAGGAACTGCTGAGCAACTGACTTGCGGACTGGCGCCGCATGTACGACTTCACCGCGGGCGGCCACCCCGAGCTCGCACCCCCGGGCAACAACGTCAACATGGCCATGCGGATCGACACCCTGCTCACCGACCCCCTGAAGAACCTGCCACCCAGCACGTTCGCCGGTCCCGCCGGGATGCCCTTCGACGACGTCCGTCGCAACCTGGCGTTCCGCAACCTCACCAGAGCCAAGATGGTCACGCTGGCCACCGGCCCGCAGCTGGCACAGAAGCTTGCGGCCAAGGGTGTCGCCGTGACGCCGCTCACTCGCAACCAGATTCTCAACGGCGACGGGGGTGCCGTGCTGGGTGACCTCGACGCCGCACAGAAGAACGCCCTGGTCGACAAGACCCCCCTGTGGTTCTACGTCCTGCGAGAGGCCGAGATCAACGCCGGTCGGCTCCACGGTGTCGGCGCCCGCCTCGTCGCCGAGACATTCCACCGGGCCATGGAGGGCAGCAAGTTCTCCCTCGTGCGCACCCCAAGCTTCGTGCCCGACCTCGGCCGCGGCACCACCTTCGAGATGACCGACCTGCTGCTGTTCGCCTTCGCCAACAAGGTCTCAGGCCTCAACCCCCTCGCTGGCGCCTGACCCGGGCGGTAACAGCACCTGGCGGGGACTCTTCTCGCGTGGTTCGGAGTGAGATGCACACTTGCGGGGTCAGGCAGCGCGTCCGCGATTTGGTGCCGGCCACCGAGTGATGTCGCGTAGCTGTGGCGTCGTTGCACACCGTCGCTGTCGCGGGAGCGTTCTTACCATCACGTCGGGTTATGGGTGAGCCGCAGACGGCTGCTGTGCCAGCGCGTCAACATTCAGCGGGAGAGCGGGCGGTCGGGGTAGGGCAGCTGCGGTGGGCGCGACGTGCCCTTGGTCACGTAGCTGCGCAGCCCGGTGTCGCAGATGGCGTAGCCCCAGTTGACCAGAGATTCCTGCCGGGCGTCGTCCATCCCCTCGAGCCGCGTCGAGATGCCGGCCAGCGCCAGGGTTGTGGCCTCGTCGCAGTCGAACGGGTCCGCAACGGGGTAGTCCGCGACGTGGCTGCGGATGCCGAAGTACGCGCCGGACCGGTCACCCCGGCGGAAGGCGTCGATCACCTGGCGCTTGCGCAGCGACCGCACCTGGTTGTCGATCACGCCGAGCACCCGGAGGAGGTGCCGTCCCCAGTCCGAGGGAGGGCTGGCGTCGGCCGAGAAGTGACCGCCGGCGTCGCTGACGAGGATGGTGTCGTGCCGCTTCCAGGCGGTCTCCAGGCCGAGGTTGTCGTAGACACCGCCGTCGCTCAGCGACAGCTCACCGCGGTATTCGCTGGTCGCCAGGTCATTACCGCGCTCGTCGACCCAGGCGGCGTCTCGCAGGTCGAGGATGCAGGGTGAGAGGAACGGCGGGAACGCGGACGACGCCGCGACGGCTGTGGCCAGCGAAACCCGCGGCGACTCCACCCGGCCCACTCGGTAGTCGGCCAGATACGATTTCATGAACCGCATCAGCACCCCGGATTCCAGGTTCGTCGCGTTGATCACGAACCTTGGCTCGTCGGGCATGTCCTGGAGCGTCGCGTCACCGAAGAGATGGTCGCGGTAGGCCTCAGCGACCCGCCCCGACGCGCTGTGCCACGGCGACAGCGCGCCACCGAGGACCGAGGGGACGTCGACGTCTTGGCGGGCCATCTCCCGGACCGGTTCGACGACGTTCTCCTCGAAGTTGGCCGCCCGGCCCGACTCGTCGAAGCCGAGGTCGCCCCAACGGGCCGCCAACGCTGCCGCAGTAATGGAGCCGCCAGAGACGCTCGATACCCTGGCCAACCGGCCCAGCAGTCCGGCGTCGTTCAGCCGCCAGAGCACACCGAGGTGGAACACCATCGCCCGGTAGCCGCCGCCCGAGAGGCACAGCGCCATCCCCTCGCCGGGAGCGCCGTCATCGTCGGCGAACGGGCCCGGATGACTCACCGGCTCGGCGCTACGGGCGAAGGCGCCGTCGGACCCCTGGTCGGCTGACAGTGTCGTCATGTGGTCCTCCCGTGGGCACGTCGACAGGGTCGTCGCTTTCCATAATGTTCCTGACGTCGGCAACCACAAGGGTGGACTAGGCCACCACGCCGAGCACGCGACGACCAAGTAACGTCGAGGACCAAGATCTCAAGGGTCTAGGGGGTTTCGGGATGGCCGACGACGTCTTCGGCAAGAGCGACATGTTCGTCGGCCGCCGACTCGCCACGGCTCGGGTGCTCGAGTCCGGCGCCGCGGCCGCTGCAGTGGGTGAGGGCCTTGCCGTTGGCAAGCCGTTCATCAGTTTCGATGTGCTCGTGCACCTGGGACCCCTGATCCTGGTGGCCGCGCCCCAGCCGGTGGAGCGCTCGGCCGTCACGGTCCCGATCAGCGCGACGGGTCTCTTCTCCGACACCGTCACCTACCAGGACGCCGCCGATCCGACGCGGCTGTTCTGGCTGCCCCGCTACCGTCTGCGCACCACCCCCGACGACCACTACGAGGTCGGGTACGAGCTGATCGACGGGCTCTGGTCGGTCCGCTTCGGCCTGGAGACGTACCCGGCCCCGGAGGTTGAGGCGGCCGCCGCGGCAGCGGCGGTCTTTCCACACAAGTTGACGATGGTGGTGACGAGCGGGTCGAGCGTGGTGCGCACCTACACCGTGGCCGGGCTAGATCCCGACGACCGGGGCTGGACGTTGTCGTTGCGGCTGGCGCTCGAGGAGCGGGACGCGTTGCTGCGCGCCTTCACCAGCGACGACGAGCGGGCCTCGATCGAAGTCAGGCGGGAGATCACCGTGGCAGCCCCGGTGCTGCCGACACCAGCGGCCGACGACGGGCCTATGGTGGGGCCGCTGATGCCGGGGGGCAACGAAGCCTCGGTGCTGCTCCCGGTCATCAACGCGAAGATCCTCCTGGGCCCGATCTTCGTCCCGATCGAGCACGTGGAGCCTCCGGCAATCCCGTTCCCGCCCGCGCCCGACATTCAGCCAATCATCGCGGCCGAGGCGACTGCAGAAGTCACCGCCGACGTGGAGCTGCTGCGGGTCGCGAGGCCACTGTCGGAGGTGCGGATGACTCGCCTGGAGGCGAACCCCGACCTGATCGCCGTGCAGCCACGGGCTCGCACCCTCGGGTTCAAGCAAGCGCTTTCTGCCCGGGGCCGCGCCGACGTCTTCGACCCGTTCAGCGAGTTCGTCGTCGAGGGTGTCCCCGTCGTCGAAGGCCTGTCTTCTCCGCAGCCGACGCCGCCGCCCGAGCTCTTCACGACCACGACGACGATCGTCAGCCACCCGGTGCCGCTGCGCTTCGACGTGGCGACGCACCCCTACTTGTTCCCCAGTGGGCGTGCCGAAGCGGTCGCGTCGGAGTACCAGCTTGTCGCTCTCCCGTGGGAGGGCGACGGACCAGGTGGGCGTCAGCACGTCTACTGTCAGGACCTGTCCAGACCCGACCTGTTCCTCTACCTGCCCGACGCCTTCCTTATCGGAACCCTGGCGCAACCGCCCCACGGACCTGAGCTTCTGTTCAGCGTCGGCCGTGACGAGCGCGACCCCACCCGGTCGATTGCGGTCATGAGCGCCCACGCCGTTCCCCAGACCTCGCTCGAACGTTTGGCGGACGCCCGTAAACAGCTTGCGTCCCATGTACCGATCCGGTCGGGCGTGCAGGATCGGCCACAGCTCGAGCCGATGTTGGTCGCCGCGCAGGGGCGTCTTCAGCTCCCTGGCGGCACCGAGATTGACGACGACGATCTCGACCTGATTAACGGGTGGTGGATCTCCGAGACCTTCGACTATGACTCCCTGCAGGAGGCGTACGCCGTGCTGTCCACCAGCGACACCGCCAGCGCCCTCCTCCGTGGCCACGTCACCGTCGACGTCGATGACCAGCCAATCCCGATCCCCCTCGAGGTGCGCCTCGACCGGCCGGCAGTGCCCGCCCTGACCTGGACGTCCACCCGGGACGCGGATGGAGGCATCGCCGTCACCCTTCGCAACGTCGGGCCCGACCCGGTCGAGATCCCGTCCGTGGCCGCCTGGCTGAACCGCGAGGACGACCTGGTGCCCGCGGCGGTCGCTGACCCCGGGTGGCCGGTGACGCTGGCGGCCGGCGCCGAGCTCGCCCTGGCTCTCCAGGTAGAAGAAACGTCTGGTCCTGGCGGTGACGATCAGGGCGGCACGGTGGCGCTCGACCTGACCGCTGTCCGCGTCGAGGTCACGCCGGAGATGGCTGTCGAGCGCACCCTGGACCGCCGCGTCACCCGGCTCCCGCGCAGCGTGCGCGCCATGACGACCCTCGACACGCTGACGCAGCGTGACCTGAGCGCCATCGCCGTGGAGTTCGAGGACGCGGAGCCCGTCACCGTCGATGCCACGCACCTCAGCGTGGACGTCCTGGTCCCCGTGGCGATGGTCGACCTCCTGCTCGGCCGAAGTGCCGGCACCTACCGGTTCCGGCAAACCCTCTTCCCCAAGGCGGGCGACCCCACCGGGGACGACGACTGGCGCTCGACCGACCGAGGTCTTCTGGGGGTGCCGGTGTCATGAGCATGCGCGGCTATCCGGACTGGGGTCTGCCGATGCGGATCGGCGATGCCCCGGGCTGGGCCGCGTTCGAGGAGCCCGGGGTCGTGCTCCTCCCCTACGCTGCCATCACCGCGGTGCCTGTGCTGCCCACGGCCGACGTGACCGTCGACGTGTTCGGCCAGGACCAGGGCGAGATTGGCATCGTCGAGTTCGGCCTGGTGACGGTCGGCTTCGCGCTGTCGCCCCACCATGCGCCGGACGTGACCGGCGACCTTCGCGCCCGGCTCGCGCCCGTGGGCCGGGGGCTGGTCTGCCTAACCGCACCCGGCGACCTCGGCCTGCCCGAGAGCCTGCTGGCGCCGGAGGAGTTTCTGCCCGCCGCCGGACAGACCCTGACCACCACACTCCGCCTGGGCGGGACCGAGGCAGAGATCTTGGTGGCCGCACTGCAGCGCGACCTGCGGGCACTGGGGGCCACGGCCTGGATCGAGATGCCGGGCGCCGCCGAGCGGACGTCCGGTGCCCTGACCGTCGATGTTCACCGCTTTCTCGCCGCGGTGCGCGAGGTCCGGCCCGACGGCGTTATGACGCGAGACGAACTGACCGTCTTCGTCGACGCCGGCTCCCCCGCACTGGTGATGACGACGACGAACGACCCCAACGATGCCCGCATCGCCCGGGCGCTCACCGACGCGGTAGTCGACCGCCTCGTCGGTCACCTCGGCACCTTCGTGCCGCCCCTAGACGCCGGCACCGCCGGCGCGTGGAGCCTCCCGGAGCCCGGCGCTGCGGCGACCGTAACCTGGGACCTGGCCCGCCCGATCCTCGCGCCGCGGTCGGTTCGCGTTGCCACCGACCCCGTGATCGACAGTGCCGGGACCGGGCCCGCCTCGGTCGACGTACGCCGGCACGACGCGGCTGGGCTGCCGGACGGGCGGCACCGGATCACTGTCCGCGCCACCGTGCCCGACTCCCCCGTCGGGGTGCTCGACGTCGGCGTCGACCTGACCGCGGCGGCCGCGCCACCGGACCGGCCCTTCCCAGCGCAGGCCGGCGTGCGACTCGCGGACGTGTGGGCAGCACCGACGCGGACGACGGAGGTCGAGCTCGCGCTGGCCCCCGGAGAACCCCTCACCTACGCGCTGCGCGCCACCAGCATCCTGCAGACCTCCTCCGGACTCGTCCCCATCGAGGGCCCGGCCCGCCAGGTCACCGACGACAGCACCCCGGTAGTCACCCCTGACGACCTCGCACTGCGGTTCCTGCCCGTGCAGGCGACCGCGTCACTGCTCGACCGCGCTGACGTGACCGTCACTCTGACCGCCGATTTGGCCGGCGTGAGGTACGAGGCGACCGCACGCCTGGGCATCGCCGGCCGGATCTCCCACCTGGCGCTCCCGGTGACGGCCACAGACCCGTCCGTCGTGGCCGTGGCCGTCGACCGCGCCACGCAACGCGCCACGCAGGCACTGAGCCTTCCCGTCGGCGGGGTCCTGCTAGACCTCTTCACCTTCACTGACCCGCCCTGGGCGACCGGCCCCGGCACCTCACCCCCCATGGAGCCCACGATGACGTCACTGCAGATCGCCGGCCTGCGGCTGACCGCCTTGAGCGGGACCGAGTGGGCGTTCGCGCCCCTCACGTCGGGGGTGGCCCGGACGCCGGACGGCCGGCCCCAGCTCACCCTGATGGAGACCGGCGACACCGGGCACCTCGCCGTCACGACCACCCTCCTGGCCACCGACGCACAGCAGGACTTGGCACGCACTACCCTCGTCCGCGACCACCACGGCGACGACCACGTGCTGACGCTGGTCCCCGAGGACGTCCAGGCGGCCAGCGTCTCGCTCCTGCTGCGCGGCCCCGACGGGACGTGGACGACCCTTGCCACGGGAGAACCGTCCGGGACCTTCCTGCAGGAGTGCGCCTTCTCCGTGCCCCTGGACGCGGGGCAGCTCGACGCCGTACTCCGCGCCACGCAGGGTCAGGCGGACCTGCTTCGCGTCACCTACAAGCTCGAGAGCCGCCCTCGCGCAGCCGCCTCGGCGGACGGCGGGAGCAGCAGTGCCCGCAGCTCGTCCAGCTCAACGAGCAGCAGCACGACCACCAGCAGCATCACGGTGACGACGACCCGGTCCTCCTCATCGGGGTCGGACCCAGCCACCAGCACGACCGCGCACCACGACGAAGAGACCACGACAGCCGCGAGGTCGGCCGCCCCCCACGAGACCGCCTGGACGGTCACCACCGACGCGTCGTCGTGGGAGCTCGGGCCGGCGGCCTGACTCCTTCCCGCCACATCGCAGGACATCGACAAGAACCGCACATACCCCCTTTTAGGAAGGCACGGCCCATGCTCAAGCTCGACAACGTCCGCATTATCAACGAGCACCAGGTGCACGGAGACGACACCAGCCCCTCGACGTTCTACATCCTGCCGAGGTTCCCTCGACTGGCCCGGCTGGAGAACGGTGGGCTGGGGCTGCGGTTCGTCGAGTACAGCGCCCTGCGTGAGGAGGGTGGCAACACCTTCGGCGGCTTCGTTGCCTTCGACGTCGACCTCGCCATCCCGCAGGCCACCATGGACGCCGTCAAGGCGGCGCTCGACGACGAGCTCGCCCAGCAGTTCCCCGGCGGCGAGCCACCAAAGGCCTCCCTGGCCCCCGTCCCGTGGCTGGGCGGCGCAGTGAAACTGCTGCTGACCGAGAACGACAGGGTCGTTGAGAAGGTCTCCGGCGCGGCCACGCCGTCGCTGGCCGGCAACAATGTGGCCTGCTTCCTCATGGAGCTCACCCAGCTCGGCACCGCGATCTTCAAGGAGACGCTGAGCAATGGCGTCTCGTCCGGCATCCAGGTCATCTACGACCTTGACTACTACTGCAGGCTTCCGGAGATGCACGCCACCGGCACCTGGAACGCCTCGGAGTTCTATTCCTTTTTCCAGGACGTCAACACCGAGGACAACTTCTGGAGCGAAGACAGCTACACCGAGGTGATCTCGAGCTCGCGCTACAAGTCTGATGTCACCAAGACCGAGTTCTCCTTCGTCGCCGACCCCAACATCCCGCCCGAGCAGCAGGCCGAGTTCGAGGCGACGATCCGCAACACGATCAACAACCAGCTTGCGGAGGCGGTCAAGCGCAACCTCATGCAGTCCATCGCCGACGTCGACCCGAACGTCAAGAACCTCAACGAGGACCAGGACATCGAGGACATCCGGCGGACCGTCAACAAGACGCAGATCGCCAACGTGTCGGTGGAGTGGAAGGAGGCCAAGGCGGTCGTCATGGTCGTCCATCCCCAGGGCTCGCTCCCTACGGTCACCAGCCTCAAGGACCCCGAGGGCAACGCACTCAAGTGGGAGGACTACTACTCCAAGATCAGTGTCGACGAGTTCCTCAAGACGATCCTTGTCAACGTCCGTGTGAACGCGGACTTCGACGACCTGCCCATCCACAGCGTCGAGGTCAAGTGCCGCTACGCCGACGGCCCGGGCGCGAAGTCGGTCGAGAAGACCTTCACCAAGGCCGACGAGCTCCAGAAGATCGAGTTCCTCGCCCACCAGGGCAACCGCAGGTACTTCCGGTCCTATCAGGTCAACTTCGACAACTCAGCGTTCGTGCTGCAGAGCCCGGAGGAGGAGGTCGATGACAACGAGCTGACAATCAATGTCGACGACCTCGGTGTCCTCGCGGTCGACGTGGTCGACGGCGACATCAACTTCGAGCAGGTCGCGCGCGCCAACGTCCGGCTCCGCTACGCCGGCGACGGCGCGGCGCCCATCGAGAAGTTCCTGAACCTCACCGAGGCCGAGAAGGAGTTCAAGATCCGCGAGGTGATCCAGGGCAAGCGCACGGCCCCAGTGACCTACCAGACGACGTACACGATGAAGGGCGACGGGCGCGAGATCACCGGCCCCGAGCAGACCCAGGACGCCAAGATCATCGCGATCAACGACCCGTTCCGCGGTCTCCGCACGATCACCTTCCGCGCGCTTGGCGATCTGAGTAGCACCATCGCCAACATCAGCATCCAGGCGACCTGGACCGAGCCCACCAACGAGTACAAGCAGGAGACGGCGGTTAACCTCAGCATTGCCATGCCGTTCTCTGAGTGGCATTTCCCCACCATCGACGAGAACGACGGCACGCTCAGCTACCGAGCCACGATCACCAAGGTCGACGGCACCAGCAAGATCATCGAGGAGCCCGACACCAAGGGTACGTCCATCGACGTCGGTGAGATCATCGAGGCGTTCCTCGAGGTCGACGTGGTGCCCGACCTCCTCGACTGGACCCAGGTCAAGCTGGTCAACGTGTCGTTGAAGTACGACGACGACGGGGCCGATGTCCACGAGGCGGAGGAGCTGCTGTTCCGGCAGGGCGATACGACGAAGTCCTGGCGGATTCCGATCGCGGACGAGGCGAAGACCGGCTATACCGCGTTCATCACCTACTTCCTGATCGCCGGTGACCGCCGCGAGGTCGGGCCCACCGACGAGACCAAGCTGTCCGTGTTCCTCGAGCTCCCCACCGCCTGAGATCGAGTCATGCTCTTACTCGACGCACGCTCCGCCCTCATCGACGGAATCTCGGTCTTCCCCGACCACCACGACCCCGAGCAGTGGTACTACCTGCCCAGTGCTCCGCACCTGACGATGGTCAAGGACGGCTCGGGGAGGGACGTGCCGTCGTTTCTGCTGCTCGCGCTGATCAGTGAGAACAACCCCGGCGGGCTCCTCAGCTTCGACTGCAACATCGGCCTCACCCAGGGCCAGATCGACTCGCTGGCCCAGAAGATCGGGAACGCCGAGGGCCTCGCCAACACACCACGGCTCGCGCCTGTCCCCCTCGTCGACGGCACGGTACGCCTGATCATCCTCGGGACCCAGACGGGCGCTCCCGAGGGCGAGCCGCCCACCGATTCACCGTTTGTCGAATCCGCGATTCACTACGCGAAGCCGTCCCTGTACGGCGAGAACCAGGCGGCGTTCTCGGTGATGCTGACACGAGACGGGTACGCCGTCGTCCGCGGGACGCTTGACGCGACGATCATGCCGGTAGCCGTCGTGTACTCACTAGACTTCCTGGGGCTGCGTCCGGCCTACAGCATCACCCTCAAGGTCGACTGGGACCGGGTGCAAAAGCACCTCGACGAGAGCTTCTCCGCGAAGGTGCTCGTCTTCAGCACGGAGATCTCCAAGGCCGTCGACGAGTTGGTCGAGAGCAAGGCCATCACGCTCACGTCGGACACCTTCGTCACCGAGGACACCGAGGGTGTCATCGACCGTCGCGACGCGGCGCTGGCGCAGGTGCGGGCAATGATCACCGATGCCTTCTTCCAGTCCAGCCTGCCGCCCTGGACGCCGGACAAGCCCGCCGACTGGGAGAAGGCGCTCCGCCTCGGCAGCGAGCTCGCGACCCAGCATGCGCAAGCGGGGGCCACCGGCGGCGCGACGTCGTCGATGAGCTTCGGCTACAAACGCACCGACGTCACCCGCATCGACAAGAAGCGCCTCGACATCGACTTTTCCGAGCGCACCACGGTGCGGCGCACCATCAACCCCCAGGGCCACCTGGCGTCGCTGGTCTCCAGCATCAGCGAGTCGCCCGGGCTGCTCGAGATGCTGGTGCGTGACATCCCCGTTGACCTCGACAAGTTCGAGCGCCGCAAGCTGAGCGCGGTGTACCAGCCGGCCCTCGGGGCCGACTCCATCGGCAGCATCAACGTGCGCGCCAGCTACGACGGCGTACCAAAGAATCAGATCCTCACAGAGGCGCCTTGGCAGGCCGACTTCGACTGGCAGAGCAAGGTCGTCGACGGCCGTATGGTGCGCGACGTCGACGTCTCCTACGAGGTGCACTTCAAGGACGCCGAGACCACCGAGCGCCCCGGCAGCCTCGCCTCCGGCGTCGAGCCCACCACCGACGACATGGTGCAGCTGACACCGGAGGACGAACTGTTCGCGATCCGGTCGGTCAGCCTGGTCGCCGAGAACGTCCCGTGGGACCGGTTCCCCTCAGTCGAGGTGCACCTGCGGCACCGCGACGAGGCAAACGGCATCGACGAGCAGCACTTGGTGAAGCTGACCAAGGAGAAGGTCGACTCGGTCTGGCCGATGTTCGTGGTCGACCGGGCCAACACGGCCTATGAGGTGCGCACGGTCATGCGCGCGACCGACAACAACGACGTCGACTCGGGCTGGCTGACCACTGACGACGAGCAGATCACGGTGCGGAACCCATTCCGCGCACGGATCCTCGAGGTGGTCCCCAATCTCAGTTGGGCGGAGGTCCAAGACGTCTTCATCGACGTGCGCTACGAGGACCCTGACAACAACATCCTGATCGAGGACTCGCTCCACCTGAACGAGGGCGCTGTCACGCCCCGCTTCATCGTCGACCTGCGCGACCCCAACAGGACGGCGATCGAGTTCACGGTCACGTTCACGTTCAAAGACGGCACCTCCAAGCAGCTGCCTCCGTCGATCACGCACGACCGCCGGATCATGGTCAGCCCGGCGATGCGCGCCCACCGCGTAGTCGAGATCCTCCCGCCCTCCGACTGGGTGGCCCGATCGGTGCGCAACATCACCGTGGAGACGCGCTTCGAGGACTTCGTCGAGAACCTGACCTTCGGAGGCCACTTCGACCTCGACGCGCCCGGCGCGAAGGCCCGCTTCGAGTTCGACTACGCCGACGAGGCACGCAACCGCTACGAGTACCGCTACACCGTCGTGTTCGCGAACGGCCTGACCCGCAATGTCGACTGGACCGCGTCGGACCAGGCACGGCTCATCCTCGCGCTCAGCTGACCTCATCCCACCAGTTACCTGGCGGCGGCCGCGCCGCTCCCGTAGGAGGACCTCATGCTCAGTCTCGACCGACCGCTCACCGTCGACGGCCTCAGCGTCTACCGTGACCACGCCGACCCCAGCCGTTTCTGGTACCTGCCCGGGACGGTCTCGCTGGCCCGACGTCAGGACGGGCAGCCCGCCCTGACCCTCCTCATCTTCCGGCCCGCCAACGCGGGCGGCCCAGACGAGGGGGGCGGCTTCATGATGTTCGAGACCACGCTCGAGCTCAGCGACAAGCAGCGCCAGAAGATCGAGTCCCTCGTGATGGCCGAGCCGGGTGTCATCCCGCCTGTGAGCCTGAACCCGCCGCCGTTCGAGAACGGCTCCGTCCAGTGCATCGCCCTCAACCTGCAGGGCCCCGGCGGCACCGAGGCCAAGCCCGGCCCGACCGGCACCTTCTTCGCGGTGGAGAAAATCCTGGGCGCCACGATGCCCGCCATGGACGCCGCCAACCGGGCCGCATTCAGCCTAGTGCTGGACCAAGACGGCGCCGTGATCATGAACGAGGCGCTCCTCAAGGGGACCACGCCCGTGGGCGTCGTCTACTCCCTCAGCTACCTCGCCCTCCGACCCGCCCTCGACGTCGAAATCATCGCCGACCTCAAGATGGTCTACGACGGTCTGAGCGTCGCCCTCGAAGGGCAGTACATGTTCGTCAAGGCCGGCATAGAGGCGGCGTTCGAGTTCCTCAAAACCAAGGGCGCGATCACGATCAAGGTCGTCAACTTCACCGATGACGCCGACGAGAAGGCACAGGAGGAGTGGGCACTCAAGCTGTTCACCGACCATCTTCTGGGCACATGGTTCACCCCGACGCTCTCGCCCGGCCAGACGAAGTCGACGCCGGTGGCGACCGGCGGTTTGCCTGGGACCGGCACCCCCTCGACCGGCACCCCCTCGACCGGCACCCCCTCGACCGGTACCTCCTCGACCGGGACCCCCACGACTCCCCGACCTCCCACGACCGGCACGCCGGCCTCGCCGGCGGCGTCACCCAGGCTGCCCGGAAGCGTCACCGTCCCTACCCCGCCGAGGCCGTCGACCGCGCCGACCGCGCCGACGGCGACGAGGCCGCCGACCCCGACGACGCCAGCGACCCCGACGACGCCGCCCGCCGGCACCCGCTCGCCGGCCGTCCTCACCCCGACCTTGACCACGTCCTCGCCGCTGCCGTCAGGCCTCGCGGTCAGCCACACCGCCGCGCCCAGCGGCACCAGCGAGTCGATCAACGTAACCGGCATGAACGCCCGGGTGCGCGTGGGAACCAGCGACGTCCCCGTCACTAACGGGCAGGCCGCCGTCGACGTCAAGCCCGGCGAAACTCTGCCAGTCGAGATCACTTGGCCCACGGCGGCCCCAGCCGCCGAGACCTTCGCGCTCTTCTTCGACATGGACAAGCCGCCCGAGGCCGGATGGGCGACGAGTCCGCCCAGCGCCGAGTTCCGCGCGTACGTCGACAACACCGTGGCCGACGCCCGGTTCACGGATGCCTCGGGGATCCAGCAGCCGAGTGGCGACGCCGCCTGGCCGACGCCTACGGACAAGGGTGGCACCCGCCTCGACACCTGGATCAAGAGCCTGCCGCAACCGCGCAGCGTCAGCATCTTCGGCTTCGCCTCGCATGAGCACGACACCGACAAGTCCGAGGCCGAGCGGATGGCGTTTAATCAGCGGCTCTCGCAGCGTCGCCTCGACGTCGCGGTGGCCGTTGCGCGTCGGGCCGGCGCCCAAGTCACCCTCCACGAGGCCCGTGGCGACGTCGCGGCCGCCGCGCGACCGGGTGCGCACACTGACACCGTCGGCGACCCGCATGACCGTGTGGCCCACGTCCAGGCGGCCAGCGCGGCCAGCGCGAGCGAGAACCGCTGGTCGGGTCGGATCAGCCGCGCCGCCGCACCCGTCGCGCCAACGACACCCACCACCCCCACCACCCCCACCACCCCCACCACCCCCACCACCCCGACCACCCCCACGACACCCACCACCCCCACCACCCCCACCACCCCGACCACCCCGACCACCCCGGCCACCCCCGCCATCCCCGCCACGCCGAGGACCCCGACCACGCCGACGGCCACCGCCAACCCGGGCACGCTCAACCTCCCCACGGCAGCGGCGTTCAAGCTGAAGTTCGTCCACCAGGAGGAGCAGAAGACCGTCACGCTGCGCTACCAGCGGACCGAGGCGGTGCGCCGCGTGCTCGCGCCGCAGGGTTTCGTCGGGCTGCTGGCCGAGGACCTAGCCGACACCGACAAGGTGATCACACTGATCGACCTCGACCACGCGTTCTTCAAGAAGCTCGAGGTCACGGCGTCCGCGGCCGACACCTTCGAGGACATCAGCCTCGGCACCGCGCAGCTCGCCATCGACTACGGCGGCCCGGACGCCCTCGAGCACGAGGACCTTGTCTTCACGTCGGGCGACCAGGGTCCCAAGACGTTCACGACCTTCATCAACCGGGCCAAGGACCTCTCTTACGACGCCCGGCTCGAGCTCACCTTCCTCGCCGACGAGAAGTGGGAGGCGGACCAGCTCAGCTACTCGTTCGACCTGCCGGACTCCACCGACCGCCACCTGGTCATCAGTCCGCAGGAGCACGTGCAGCTCACCAGGCTGAGGGTCGAGCCCGGCAACGTCGACTGGGAGGTCGTACAGTCGCTCGACGTCCGGCTCATCGCAACCGGATACGGACCCGACGAGCTCCGCCACCAGGTGACCCTCACAAAGGACAACCCGCAGGCCTTGTGGGGGCTGCGCGGCGCCCTGCCGGCGCCGCCAGGGCGCGGAATCACCGCCAGCCTGATCCAGACTCTGACCGACGGCTCCAGCGAGCGCACCGAGCCGGCGCCTGTCGAGGCGTCGTTGCTGCGCGTCGACGACCTCTTCGTGGCCGCCCTCAACCTGGTTCTCGTTCCCGCCTTCGACACCACGAAGGTGACGTCGGTTATCGTCGACATCGAGTACGTCGACGAGGCGAACGAGTACGAGCGTCAGATCCGTCGCGAGGTGCCAGCGACGCAGACCGAGCCAGTGCGGATCCGCATCGCCCTCCGCGACCGGGAGCTCCGCAAGTACAAGCTCCGCTACACCTTCACCGGCCCCGGGCTCTTCGACCAGCGCGCGTTCCTCGACACCCAGGAGGAGGTCCTGCCCATCCAATGACCCAGGCACCAATGACCCAGGCGACCCACGCGATGCTGCCGGCCGCGGCGGCAGGACAGGCGCCCCTGCCCCAACTCGAGGGCTCCCTCGCGCGCATCGGCCGACACCTCCCGATCGAGGCCGCCTCGGCGCGATCGGCGATCACGGAGGTGCTGGGTCCGGTCCTGGCCACGCGATGGCCTGCACTAGCCACCAGGTTCAGCGTGCTCACCAACACCGGGTTGCCCGTCGAGCTCGCCTGGGCCTCCGCCGACGAGGCTGTGCGGTGGACCGCCGAGGTCGGGCCCCCCGAGCTCCCCGAGTCCGCCCGGGCCGGCGTCGCCGCCCACGTCGCCCGGCACCTGACCGGAGCCGATATCGACGTCCACCCGTGGCGCGCGCTCCAGCGCGGACAGCGACTGCGGTACGGCTGCTGGCTGGGCGTCCGCCACCGGGGAACCGATCGCGCAGCCAAGCTGTACGTCGAGCTGCCGGCTCCGCGGGCCGAAGCGGTGCCCGTCCCACCGGACGGGATCGCGGTGCTGCTCACCTGTGGCCGACTCGTGGACGACGCCGTGTGGCGGATGGCCGGGCTCAACGCGGACGGGACCGTCGAGCTGTACGCGCGGGCGCCCCGCCTCGACGACGAGGCCCTCGCGTGCCTGGCCACCCTGCTCCCCGAGAGACGGCCGCTACTCGACGCCGTCGCCCGGTTGCTGCCGGTCCCCGGCCTGCCGCGACCCTCCGGCTTCAGCATCACGCTCGACCAGCGCGGGGCGGTCGTGGCCCTCACCTGGTTCTGCTTCGCCAAGTCGATCTGGGGCGACGACGCCCGGGCCTGTAGGGCACTGCGGTCCCACGCCGGCAGCCCGGGCTCGCTGGCCCTCTACGACGAGCTCGCGCAGGGAGCTCCCGACGGGCGCTGGCGCCACAGCATGGTCGGCGCCGGCTGCGACGCGGGCGGGCGGGCCTGGGTGCAGGCCGGCCTTCGGCCGACATGAGCCCCGAGACCTCCGAGGACCGGCGGCTCCCCGGCGCCTGCCGGGTGGTCGACTCTGTCGGGACGGAACGTACGGACCACAACGGCTTCGTCGTCGCGCTCGCCTCGCGCGCCGTACGTTGCTCCGGCGGCACCGTCCCGCCGTCCTGGCTCGACTACGTCGAGACCTGTCGGCGCCCGAGCGGTGGCTTCGGGTTCTGGCCCGTGGGCGGCACGCCGGCCTGGGCGCCCGATCTGCCGGCCGACGCCGACGACACGGCAGTGGCCCTGCTCGAGCTGGTCCGGGCGGGATGGGTCACCCCCGAGGACGCCCGCGCCATCGCCTGCCGCACCGTGGCGACGTACCGCCTGATCCGCCCGGCCGACCCGGGACCACCCTGGCTGCGCCGCGGCGCGTTCACCACCTGGCACCGCGTGGGCGCGACGACCGATCTCGTCGACCTCACAGCGCTAGTTAACGTGGTGGCCCTGCTGGCCTACCTCGACCTGCTGCACCTTCCAGGGGTTCCGGCCTCCCTTGACCTGGTCGCAGCAGCCCGCGAGTGGGCCGGCGACAGCCGTGAGCGCTGGCGCAGTGTGTCGCCCTTCTACCCAGAGCCCGACGAGCTGGCCCTCGCCGTCGACAACGCGGAGGAATGCGGGGTCCCGGGGCTTGGAGGCCTCGCCCCGCACCTACGACACGTCGCCCCTCGCCGCCCGCACCATCCATACGCGGTGTGCTCGGCGCCCTACGGCCCGCCGACCTGGTACTGCGAGGATCTTCGCGACCTGCGCAGCGTCACTCCGGCCAGGTCCCATCGCCGCTGACCAGCGGCAAAGGCGGGTCGAGGTCGGCCTGAAGCTCGGGATCCCTCGTGGGCGTCTTCTCGTCCGCACGTATGTCCTCACCGAGGTAGATCGCGAGTCGTCGGCGCACATCCCCGCCACGGACCGCGACCAGGAAGCTGGCGCGCACGAGAGCCGACCTGCCCTATTTCAATGGCCAGGTCGAGCCTAAAGTCGCAGCTTGTTCGGTCGCGTCCCGCCCACAAGAAGGCGACGGTGCCGGGGCTGGCTTTATCGCTGCCGGTGGGCGGATATGTACTGAAGCAGCGCGCCGTCGCTACCACCTGGGACTCCGCGGACCTGTACGCCGGATCCAGCTGGAGGGTCGGCTCCTCGACGTCCACCCCCGGGCCGTCTCCGTACCCGGGCCGATGGCGGGGATCCCTACTGGCGGGACGAGCCCGAGGAGCGCGGCGACGGGCGCTGATGCCATCCGCCTCGTCACGTTCTTCCAACCCGCCATCGGTCGACCTCTGCCGTGGGCGAGAGGGCCGCCCTCTCACGATGATCCCTGTTCGACCTTTCGGCAACCGATCTCCTTGAACGGGCTAGACCGGGCTCGACATCGGGGCTGAAGTAGAGCCACTGTCAAGGAGTTCCGCCGTCCCCGCGGGAGGGAGTCCCACCATGGCGCCACCGAGGTTCGAGCACGCCGAGGCCGAGATCGTTGACGTCGCAGCCCCAACGAAACCGGCCCCGCCGGGAGGCGAGCCGCCACCGCCACCGAACCTGCTCACTCAGTCGTCGGTGATGATGACGGTGTTCGCTCAGGACCCCCTGGTGGTCGACGCCCAGGGAGGGCCGGTCCTAGCCCAGGTGTCGGTGCCGGCCGAGCGTCTGCAGCGAGGGCCTCGCGGCCACCGGCTCCACGTCGTGGACGTCGGTGTCGGCACGAACGCCGCCGCCGACCCAGTCGTCCTCCACGGCCAGGACGCTTGGACCTACGTGGACAACTGGGACACGGACCACCGGACCGGCGACGTGCTTTCGCTCGTCGAGGACCGCGCCTTCCGGGCGCAGAACGTCTTCGCTGTGGCCGGTCACACCCTGTCCCTCTTCGAGCAGTACCTCGGCCGGCCGATCCCGTGGTACTCCCAGTTCCCGCAGCTCTACCTGGTGCCACAGGCTCGCGTCGAGGCCAACGCCTTCTACTCCCGTGAGCACAATGCCGTCCTCTTCGGCTGGCTCCCGGGGTTCGGCGGGAAGCCACCCCTCTACACCGCGCTGTCGTATGACGTGATTGCCCACGAGGTCAGCCACGCCATCCTCGACGGGCTACGCCCCCGCTACACCGAGCCGGGCTTGCCCGACCAGCTCGCCTTCCACGAGGCGCTCGCTGACCTCGTGGCGCTGCTGTCGGTATTCAGCATCAAGGGCGTCGCCCAGCATCTCCTGGATCCCGGGAAGCTGGGCGAGGTGCGGTTCCCGTCCGATGCCGTGGCCCGGCGTATCGAGGATCCTGACGAGCAGCAGAAGCAGCTCCTGGCCGGCCGGGCGGAGATGCTGAAGACGTCGCCGCTGGCCCGGCTCGCCGAGCAGATCGGCGGCCGCCGGGCGGCCCAGCACCCCGGGGATGCCACGGTGTCGGGGCGCTACCCTGCGCTTCGCCGGTCCGTCGACATCGCCCCCACCGCGACCTGGACGGAGGATGCGGCGTACGCCGAGCCGCACCGTCGTGCCGAGATCCTCGTGGCGGCGTTCATGCAGACGATGGTCGCGATGTGGGCGGGTCGGCTTACCCCCCTGCGTCAGGAGCGGGGTGGCGGCCTGGACGCCGGCCGGGTCGCCGAGGAGGGCGTGAAGTCGGCGAAGCACCTCCTCGCCATGTTGTTGCGCGCCCTTGACTACCTGCCGCCCATCGAGCTTGAGTTCGCCGATGTCATCGACTCCGTCCTGACCGCGGACCGCCGGCTCGCGCCCGACGACGACCACGACTACCGTGGCCTCCTGCAACGCACCTTCAAGGCCTTCGGGATCACCGCACCCGCTCATCGGATCGTCGACGAAGACGGCATGGCTGACGGCTGGTTCGACCGCACCCTCACTACGCCCGCCGAGGCCCAGCCGGTCACACCCGCCTTCGCCCCCGATCCCGACGCGGCCAAGCTGCCCGGCGGCCTACGGTACGAGCACCTCAACCTGGTCGCCCTGCGCACCTCGCCGGAGGCGGTCTACCAGTTCATCTGGAACAACGCGGGAGCGCTCGACATCGACGTTCGCGTGACCACCAGGGTGGAGCGCGTTCTCAGCAGCACCCGGGTCGGGCCCGACGGCCTCGTGGTCAACGAGATCATCGCCGACTATGTCCAGACCCTGCGGACCACCGCCGGCAACCTCCCACCGGGGGTCGAGGCTCCGTCCGGGATGGAGCCAGACACGGTCGTGGAGCTGTGGGGCGGCGGCGTGCTGGTGTTCGACCAGTTCGGCAGGTTCCGGCTCCACCAGCGCAAGCCCATCGTCGACGCCGACCGGCAGACCCGCCGCCTGAAGCATCTCTTCGCACGGGACATCAAGGGCCGCGAGGGCGGATTCGGCACCTCCGACGGGCAAGGCGACAAGAGGCGCTTCTCCCTGCTGCACCACGACTCCGAAGGCGGCGAGTGATGACGACCGCCCATCCGAGCAAGATCCGGCTGCGCGCGTACAAGGTCGGGTTCGGCGACTGCCTCCTCCTTACCGTGACCTACGGCTCGAAGCTGCCCGACGGCCGCCGCGAGAGACACATCCTCATCGACTGCGGGACCGTCGAGAATGCCGACGACGGGCCCACGATCGGGCAGGTCGCCGAGCTGGTGGCAGAGCACTGCGGCGGGCAGCTCGACATGGTGGTCGCCACCCACCGGCACCGCGACCACATCGCCGGGTTCGGCGACTCCAAGGGCTCAGAGGTCCTCGACCGGCTGAACCCCCGGATCGTCGTGCGTCCCTGGACCGACGTGCCGGAGGACAAGCGCGACGACCCGGCGCTCGCCCTGGCCGACCACCAGCTGCACTTCCTCAGCGTCCTCGACGGACTCCAGCCCCAGGCCGAGGCACTGGCCGCCTTCTCCTTTGACAACCGTGGCGTGGCCAAGCGGGCCGCGAGGCTCGCTGAGTTCGGCTTCAAGAACCCCGAGGCGGTGGCCCTGCTCGAGCAATGGGGTTCTCGCGGCCGAGCCGAGTACGTCTCGGCCGGGATGACCCTCGACCTCGCCGACGCGCTGCCCGGCGTGAACGTTCGCGTGCTTGGGCCACCCACCCTGGCCGATGTGCCGTCGCTCACCAGGTACGCCAAGGAGTCGGAGGAGTACTGGCTCGGGCTCGCCGAGGGCGACGGTCTCACCTCCCTCGTGGCCGAGGGTGACGCCGGCTCGCTCGACCAGGCGATGCGAGTCCTCGCCGAGCCGGGCGGCATGGGGGCCGCCGAATGGTTGCTGCGGGCGCTCGACTCGCGGCGAGTCTCCCAGGGCCTGGAGATCGTCGAGGCCCTGGACGACGTCCTCAACAACACCAGCGTGATCCTGCTCGTCACCATCGGCTCGCGGCGGCTGCTCCTGCCCGGTGACGCCCAGGCGGAGAACTGGTCGCTGGCCCTCGACCAGGCCGAGGGCGCCGGTCAGCGCACCCGCGACGCGCGCCTCGCCTCGGCCCTCGGGAGGGTGGATCTCTACAAGGTCGGCCACCACGGTAGCCGCAACGCGACACCGAAGCGGCTGACGAACCACTGGAAAGGACCGGTCGCGGAGGGCCATCAGGTCGTGTCGGTGCTGACGACCAAGAAGGGTGTCTACGAGAAGAGCACCGAGGGTGCCGTCCCGAAGGAGGAGTTGGTCACCGGCTTGCGGGCCTACGGCCCCGTCTACAGCACCGACGAGCTCGACCCGGACGTGTGGTGGATGGACCTGGAGGCGCCCACCCGCGGACCCGCCGTCTTTACCCACACTGCCGGACCGCGGGTCGCCACGCCCGCGCGCAAGCCCCGCAAGCCCAGCAAGTCGCGGCAGGCGACCGAGCAGGCCGATCCTCCCGCGCGCCGGTAGCCCTATCAGCACCGTCAGTTCCCTTCACCCGCTGACCACAACGCGCGGGACAAAGGGTGCTCTCGTCAGTACCGCGGGGTTCCGTCAGCCCGCGACGAGAACTTGCGGGACGACGAGGGTCATCAGCACCGCCAGGCCACCCGCCGCTACGACCACCGCCGCCGTGCGCCCCGGCGCCGGGTGGTGGTGGGGGCGACGGCGCCGCTCGTACCAGGCGACGCCAGCGACGGCGACAGTCACCAGGAGTGCGTGTGAGAACACCGCCATCACCAGCATCATCGGGAGGCACGACGACGCGCAGTCCCGCCCGAGGCCGCGACCGAAGGCGCGCCCGGCCGAGCGTGCGGCAGCGGGTGCCAGGGGTGGGGCAAGGACACGGTGGCACCTGGCTACGCTGCGGCGCTTCGTCCGGCTCCACTGCCACCCCGCCGCGGCGACCGTTGCCGCCGCCATGGCGGCGTAGCCGCCCGCCGAGGCCAGAACGGTGCCGACTACGCTGACGAGGAGACCTGCGACCAGCCACACCGACGCCCATCCCGACACGACGGCGAGCGCCACCCCGCGCCGCGCCGCGCGCGGGCTGCGCAGCGCGGCGTAGCGGACGTTCGGCGCGACTAGCGGCAGCATCACGGCGACCATGGCGAGCATCATCAGACCGTGGTGCAGCCACGCGCCGCCCGAGACCGAGTCCCACCAGGACGCGTAGGACGTCACCCCCGACGCGGGCACCTGGTGATGCAGGTGGACGCGACCGGTCGCCGTCCCCGGTGGGTCCGGCCGAGTAGAAACCCTCGCCTGGTCTAGCAGGGTCCCGGCAGCGGCCAGAATGAACACCGTCCACCCGGCCGCGGCCACGGCGTACAGCCACCATTCCGGGTGCCGGCGTCCACCGCTCGCCGGCCGCACCGCCGCGCGCGCCGCCGATCGTGCTGCCGACCGTGCGGCCGAGAACGTTCGCGGACC
>JBDSLK010000111.1:0-12343 GCA_039916425.1 Nocardioides sp. | reverse complement strand
GCGAGCTCCTCGACGTTGACGTCCTTGAAGGTGAGCACCTTGACGTTCTTCGCGAAACGCGCGGGGCGGTACATGTCCCACACCCAGGCGTCGCTCATCGACACCTCGAAGAACACGTCGCCCGCCTCGGTCCGGGCCTTCACGTCGACCTGGTTGCAGAGGTAGAAGCGTCGGTCCGTCTCCACCACGTACTTGAAGATCGAGACCACGTCGCGGTACTCGCGGTAGAGGGTGAGCTCCATCTCGGTCTCGTACTTCTCGAGATCCTCCGCACTCATGGCGCCATTGTGCCCGCTGGCAAGGCCGGCCGACCGACGCCCCGCCGCACGGACCCGTCAGGGGTCCGCTGGCACAGTAGGCAGCGTGACGCACGAGGGTGCCTTCGACCCGCAGGGACCGCCGCTCTCGACCCGGCAGGTGATGAGCCAGTGGTGGCGCGACATCGCCTTCCTGCACTGGCGGGTGCCGGCCGAGGTGGTCGCCCCGATGATGCCGCGCGGTGTGCGCCCCGATGTCCACGACCACACCAGCTGGGTCGGCTTGATCCCGTTCCGGATGGTCGACGGTGCGCTCGGCCGCGGCCGGCCGGTGCCGCACTTCGGCACCTTCCTGGAGACCAACGTCCGCCTCTACTCCGTCGACGACGCCGGTCGCCACGGCGTGGTGTTCCGCTCCCTCGACGCCGACCTGCTCAGCGTGGTGCTCGCCGCCAACCTGTCCTTCGGCGTGCCCTACCGCTGGGCGCGGCTGGCCGCCGAACCCGGGGACCTCGGCCCCGACCCGGAGGGGCACACCATCACCTACCGCGCCCGCCGACATGGCCGCGCCGCCCCGGGCGGCCGCCTGGACGTGCGGGTCGGTGCACCCATCGCGGAGCCGAGCCCGTTGGAGCACTTCCTCACCGCCCGCTTCGGCCTGCACACCTCTGTGCTCGGTCGCACCCTCTGGGTGCCCAACAGCCACGGACCCTGGCCGCTGCGGCGGGCCGAGGCGACGCTCGTCGACGACACGCTGGTCGCCGCCGCCGGGCTGCCCGGTGTCACGGCGTCAGCGCCGGACTCGGTGCTCTTCTCCACCGGCGTACGCACGGTCTTCGGACGCCCGGTCCGGGTGTGAGCCAGGCTCCAGCCCGGCCGCCCGCCGCACGTTGACGAAGCGCATCCGGTGGATCGGCGACGGACCGTGCTCGATCAGCCGCGCCTGGTGGAGGTCGGTGACGTAGCCCTTGTGGATGGCGAAGTCGTACGCCGGGTAGTCCTGGTGCAGGTGGGTCATGATCCGGTCGCGGGTCACCTTGGCGAGCACCGACGCCGCCGAGATGCAGGCGGCGACCCGGTCGCCCTTCCAGACCGCGAGGCCCGGCACCTCGAGCCCGTCGACCGGGAACCCGTCGGTGAGCACGTAGGCCGGGCGCAGGTCGAGCAGGGCCACCGCCCGGCGCAGTGCCTCGACGTTGGCGACGTGCATGCCGAGCCGGTCGCACTCGTCGGCCTCGACCACCACCACCGACCACGCCAGGGCCTGCTTCGCGATGTGGGCGTAGCAGCGCTCCCGGGCCGCCTCGCTCAGCAGCTTGGAGTCGGCCAGGCCGGGGATGATCCCGGCCCTGCCGGGCGGCAGGATCGCGGCACCGGCCACCAGGGGTCCCGCGCAGGCGCCCCGGCCTGCCTCGTCGACCCCGGCGACCGGTTCGATGCCGACACGTCGCAGGGCGCGCTCGTAGCCGTAGAGGCCGGCGTCGCGGCGTACGGTCAGTCCTCGGGGCAGGTCACTCATTCGGGTTGGTCGGGCACGTCCGCGAAGTCGTCGGGACGGGTGACCCAGCGGAAGTGGTCTCGGGGCCAGAGCACCGTGAAGACCTTGCCCACCACCAGGTCGACCGGCACGAACTCGTCCCTGGGCACACAGTCGGTGACGTTCTCGGGGCACATGTGCACCGTCGAGTCGGCGGAGCGACCGCGGTTGTCACCCATCACGAAGATGTGGTCCTCGGGGATGGGCCCGGCGGTCCAGTCACACGTATTGGTCATCGGGCCGTTGCACTTGGTGTTGGCGTCCTTGACGTAGGCGCCCTCGTTGAGCGGGAACCCGTTGACGGAGATCCGGCCCTTCTTGTCGCAGCACCTGATGACGTCGCCCTCGGTGCCGATCACCCGCTTCACCAGGTGGCCACCCGACGGGTAGAGGCCGATCTTCGACATCGCCCGGGTCACCAGCGACGACGGACCGGCGCCGTCGGCGGCGCCGAGCCAGCCGCCCGGATCCTTGAAGACGACGACGTCACCCCGCTCGGGCGACCCACCACCCCAGTAGGAGACCTTCTGCACCAGGATCCGGTCGTTGACGACCAGTCCCGGCTCCATCGACTCCGACGGGATGAAGAAGGCCTGCACCAGCAGCGCCTTGATCAGCACCGCCAGCACCAGGGCGACCCCGAGCAGCAGGATCGTCTCCTGCCACAGCGGCAGGTGCCGGTCCTCGTCGCCGCGCAGACGCGAAGACCGCGACGTAGTGTCGGGCAGTTCGTCCGACGTCACGTCGCGGTCCTCGGTAGTCACTGGGTGAGCCTAACCAGCCGTTGGCTGATGAGTGCTCAGGCCTCGCGGCGCTCCTTGATCTTGGCAGCCTTGCCGCGCAGGTTGCGCAGGTAGTAGAGCTTGGCCCGGCGGACGTCGCCGCGGGTCACGATCTCGATCGTCTCGAAGATCGGGGAGTTGAGGGGGAACGTGCGCTCCACGCCGACCCCGAAGGAGACCTTGCGGACGGTGAAGGTGCGGCCGATGCCCGACCCGTGCAGGCGGATCACCACGCCCTGGAAGATCTGGACGCGGGCGCGGTTGCCCTCGACGACCTTGACGTGCACCTTGACGGTGTCACCGGCGCGGAAGGCGGGGACGTCGTCACGCTTGAAGGCGTTGCCGATGTCGGCGATCACGTTGTGGCTCATGTCGAACTCCTCGCACGTGCCACAGGTCAGGCGCGGTGTCGGTGTCTCCCGGATCACGATGGCCAAGTCAGGTGGCCGGCGGCGCCGGGGCCCCCTGTGGCGGGCACCTGCGCAGACCCTCCGGGTGGACGAGCATCGGAGCGATCCTTCGGCCGACGTGGACCGAGACTCAAGTCTGCCAGAGATCGCCGAGGCTCACGAAATCGGGCGTCGCGGCTTGGACATCGCGACCACCCCGGGCTCGGCCCCGCCGCGCGACCGGTAGCCGGCCTTCTTGTACAGCCGCTGGTTGCGGGTGCTGCCGGCCCCGGTGACCAGGGCGTACGACGTCACCCCGTCCGGAGCCGACTCCTCGATCCGGCCCAGCAGCCACCGGCCCAGCCCGCGGCCGCGGAGGTCCGGTGCGACCATCAGCCTCCCGACCCGCCACACGTCGCCCTCGCGGGAACCGCGCACCGCCCCCACCAGCCGCTCCGCCGCCCGGACCACCAGCACCGTGTCCTGAGCCAGCCAGGCCTGCACGTCGGACAGGGACTCGTGCAGGGCCGGGATGCGCACGCCGGGGTTGTCGTGGGCCTCCTGCACCCAGGAGGCGAGCTGGAGGGTGAGGAGCTCCCCGGCATCCGACGGCGTCGCCGGCCGGGCGACGTGGTCCTCGAGGAGGGAGGAGGGTCGGAGCAGGTCGGGCCGGCGCTGCGCCGTACGCCGCTCGGACTGGTCCTGGCGCCAGGCGGCGATGGCCCCGTGGTCGCCCGAGAGCAGCACGGGCGGGACGTCGTGACCGCGCCACGACGGCGGCTTGGTGTAGACCGGACCCTCGAGCAGGCCGTCCTCGTGGGACTCCTCGGTCAACGACGACGGGTTGCCCAGGAAGCCCGGCACCAGCCGGGCAACGGCCTCGATGATCGCCAGCGCGGCGACCTCTCCCCCGTTGAGGACGTAGTCGCCGATCGAGACCTCCTCGACGCGCAGCCGGCCACGCGCGTCGTCGATTACCCGTTGGTCGATGCCCTCGTAGCGACCGCACGCGAACACCAGGTGCGGGTGCTCGCTGAGCTCACGGGCCAGCGCCTGGGTGAGCGGGCGCCCGCTCGGCGTCGGCACGACCAGGGTCGCGCCGTCGGGGGCCAGCGCGTCGAGCGCCTCCCCCCACGGCTCGGCCTTCATCACCATGCCCGCGCCACCGCCGTACGGCGTGTCGTCGACCGTGCGGTGCCGGTCGTGGGCCCAGTCGCGCAGGTCGTGGACGTGCACGTCGAGCAGCCCCTTGTTGCGGGCCTTGCCGGCCAGGGAGAGGCCGAGCGGGTCGAGGTAGGCGGGGAAGATCGAGACAACGTCGATGCGCACGCGGCTCAGCTCTCGTCGGCGTACGGCGCGACCAGGCCGGGCCGGTCGGCGACGACCACGCGCCCCGCCGCGAGGTCGACCTCGGGGACGAGCGCGCTGACGAACGGCACCAGCGTGTCGCGTCCGTCGGGAGTCCGGATCGTCAGCAGGTCCTGGGCCGACCCGTGGGTGACCGCGGTGAGCTCGCCCAGGTGCGCCCCCGCCTCGTCGTACGCCGCCAGCCCGACCAGCTGGTGGTCGTAGTACTCCTCGGGGTCCTCCGGCGTCGCCTCGGGCGGGAGGGTGGCGTAGAGGACGACGCCGCGCGCGGCCTCGGCGGCAGTACGGCCCTCGATCTCCTCGAAGTCGACGAGCAGGGTCTGCTGGTGCCAGCGCGACCGGGCGACGGTGACCTCACGGAGCCTGCTTGCGGACCCCGTCGGCGGCTCGGCCCGCAGCGCGGTGCCGGCAGCGAACCGGTGCTCCGGCTCGTCGGTCCGTACGTCGATCGTCAGCTCGCCCTTGAGGCCGTGCGGCTTCCCGATCCGGCCGACCACGACCTCGATGCCCTCCATGCTCGCCAGCGTAGTGCGCGGTCAGATTCCCCGGTGAGCCGGGGAATCTGGCACTTCTCGGCCATCGCAACGCCCGAGAAGTGGCAAACCAGGCCAAGAAGCAAGCCGGTCAGACGCACGACCGGGCGCCACCCCGGTGGGTGGCGCCCGGTCGAGGCGATGCGGTGTCAGCCGCGGCGGTCTACGTCGACGAAGTCGATGCGCGCACCGGCCCGGCCGGCGAGGGCCGAGACGACGGTGCGGAACGCCGTGGCGGTGCGGCCGTTGCGGCCGATCACCTTGCCGAGGTCCTCAGGGTGCACGCGCACCTCGAGGATCGACCCACGTCGCAACTGCTTGTCCTTGACGCTGACGTCGTCCGGGTGCTCGACGATGCCGCGCACCAGGTGCTCCAGCGCCTCGGCGAGCATCAGGCCTTGTCCTCGTCGCTCGAGGGAGCCTCACCGTCAGCGGCGTCGGCAGCAGCCTCGGCCTCGACGGTCGCACCCTCGGGCGTCTCGTCCGCGGGGACCTCGGCCGGCGCCTCAGCGGCGGGCGCCTCAGCGGCGGGCGCCTCAGCGGCCGGCTTCGCCTCAGCGGCCGGCTTCGCCTCAGCGGCCGGCGCCTCAGCGGCCGGCTTCGCCTCGGCGGCGGGAGCGGCGGGCTCCTCGGCCGGGGCAGCCTTCTTGGCGGACCGCTTGGTCACGGCCTCGGCCTTGGGCTCCTTGTTGGCCTCAGCCAGCGCCTCGTTGAAGATGTCCAACTTGGACCGCTTCGCCTCCTTCACGCGGAGGGTGCCCTCGGCGCCCGGGAGGCCCTTGAACTTCTGCCAGTCGCCGGTGACCTTGAGGATCGCGGCCACGGGCTCGGACGGCTGCGCGCCGACACCGAGCCAGTACTGAGCCCGCTCGGAAACGACCTCGATGAAGGACGGGTCCTCCTTCGGGTGGTACTTGCCGATCTCCTCGATCACGCGACCATCACGCTTCTTGCGCGAGTCGACGACGACGATGCGGTACTGCGGCACCCGGATCTTGCCCAGGCGCTTCAAACGGATCTTGACGGCCACGTCTGTGGTGTCTCCTTGCGAAGTTGAGTGCGGGTGAGGCGCCCGTCACCAGGTGGGGACCGGGCCGGATGCCTCGAGGGGCCGTGCTACGTCCGGATGAGAGGGTCCGGGCGCGCAGGACACGAGCAATGATTCTGCCAGACGTGCGCGCCGGTCACGAATCCAGCCCGATCGAGCGTCGGAACGCGCCCAACCCGGACACCTCGAGGGGGTGCTCGCTGCGCACCAGGTCGCCGGGCTTGAGGAGCAGCTCGACGGTCGAGGCGAGCTCGCCCGGCCGACGTTCGCGGCGTACGACGCCGTTCTCGCGGTAGCCCACCTTGCGCGACACGGCGAGCGACGCCGGGTTGTCGGTGAACGCGCCCGAGGTGATCTCGTCGGCGTCGAGGTGGTCGAAGACGAAGGCGCACATCACCCGACGCATGGCCGTCCCGAGGCCACGTCCCTGGTGCGCGATTCCCAGCCAGGATCCGGTCTCCCCGGTGCGAGTGACGAGGTATTGCGTGGTGTTGATGCCCTGCACCCCGACCAGCTCGCCTTCGCTCCAGACGCCAAGGTTGAGAGTCCATGCCTCCGGCCCGAAGTCGGCGCGGGCACGCCAGTGGTACTGCGCGAACCTGAGCGGGAGCTCCGCCGGCGCGACATCGGTCCAGGGCACGGTGAACGGCGTGCGCTCGGGCGGGTGGACGCCCCGGGCGGCCAGCTCTGCGAGGGTGACCAGGTCGGCGTCGGACAGACCGCGCAGCTCGATCGGACCGGCACGAACGCGCAGTGCGAGCATGGGCAGGACGTCCCCGATCGTGGTCATGGCGACATTCTCCCGGGGCGTCGCGGGGGCACCAAACGAGTGACGGCGGTGAACTGGCGCCGGGTCGGCGGTGAACTGGCGCCGGGTCGTCAGTGGAGGAAGAGGCAGAGCGGGTGACCCGCGGGGTCGAGCACGACCCTCAGGTCGGTCCGCGGCTGGTCCGCAAGCCGACCGCCGAGCGCGGTGGCGACCCGAGCCGCGGCGTCGAGGGCCTCCTGCCCGGCGTCGCCGTCGAGATCGGCCTCCGGGTCGGCGGGGGTCACTCGGATGTCGAGGTGGATCATCTTCTGCTGCTCCCCCGGCTCCTCCGGCCAGACCGGCGCGACGAAGCCCGGCTCGGCCTGGAACGACAACCCCACGCCGCCCTCGGGGTCGCGCATCAGCACCCAGTCGGTCTCGGTGGCCGTGGACTCCCAGCCGAGCAGGCCGCCGTAGAACTGGGCCATCTCGTGCGCGTCGGAGCAGTCGAGGCAGATCGTGCCGAGGCGGATCGACGGACCGGTCACCGCACGATCTTCCCACGCAGCACGACACGCTCGGGCGTGCGCAGGACCTGCAGGTCCGCCAACGGGTCCGAGGGGTAGACCACGAAGTCGGCGGGCGCGCCCTCGTCGAGGGTGGCGTTCCAGCCCAGCCACGCGCGACCACGCCAGGACGCCGCCCCCAGCGCGTAGTCGGCCGGCATCCCCCACGCCGCCATCGCCAGCACCTCACCGGCGATGTTGCCGTGCCGGCTGATGCCGCCCCCGTCGGAACCTGCGTAGAGCGCCACCCCGGCCTCGTAGGCCGACATGATGGTCTCGCGCTGCCGGGCGTGCAGGTCGGTCATGGTCGCGGCGTACGCCGGGAAGCGGGCCGCCCCAGCGGCGGCGTACTCGGGAAACTTGGCGAGCTGCATGATCGTCGGCACCAGTGCGACGCCGCGGGCCGCCATCTCGTCGACGAGGTCGGGGGTCAGCCCGGTGCCGTGCTCGATGCAGTCGATGCCGGCCGCGATCAGGCCCGGGAGCACGGCGTGACCGAAGCAGTGGGCGGTCACCTTGGCCCCGTGGTCGTGGGCAGCAGTGATCGCGGCGGCGAAGGCCTCCGGTGGGAACGACGGGGCGAGGTCGCCCTCCTCCCGCGAGATCCAGTCCCCCACCAGCTTGACCCAGCCGTCGCCTGCTTGAGCCTCACGGGCGGCACGGGCGGCCAGCTCGTCGGGCTCGACCTCGTGGGCGTAGGCGCGGATGTAGCGCCGGGTACGAGCGAGGTGGCGGCCGGCGCGGATCAGCCGGGGCAGGTCCTCGCGGTCGTGCACCCACCGCGTGTCGGCCGCCGAGCCCGCGTCCCGGATCAGCAGGGCGCCGCCGTCGCGGTCCTCCACCGCCTGCACCTCGGTCTCGGCGTCGCTCACCGCGCCGTCGTCGTCCAGACCGAGGTGGCAGTGGGCATCGACCAGGCCAGGCACGATCCACCCCCGGGCCGCGGTCTCCGCGCCGGGCTGGGGCTCGTAGGTGACCCTCCCGTCGACGACGAACAGGTCCCTCGCCCCACCGTCGGGCAGCACCGGCCCCGAGAACCTGAGCACCGTCATGTCGGGGACGCTACCGCTCACGACCATCGGCGTCATGCCCACCCGCGCAGGTCAGCCGAGCTGGTCGAGGAGCCAGGTGGGGCTCATCGTGGAGGCGCCGACCGCCTCGACTCGACCCCGGAGCAACCGGTCTGCGGTCACCACGGTGACGGCCGACCCCTGCGCGGCGGCGGCCCGGGCGCGGGCGACGATCTCGTCGTCGCCGTTGCCCCGCGCGTGGGCGACCCGGACGTGGGCGTCCTTGCCCGCGGCGCTGCCGCCCTTGGCCGCACCCTCCAGTACCAGCACGATCTCGTCGTGTGCCACGTCGGCGACCAGCAGCGCCTCGTGGAGCCGTCGCGCCGCGCCGGCGCGGTCCTTCCACCAGCCGTCGGGGCGCGCGCCGACGACGTTGGCGCCGTCGACGACGAGGACCCGGCCAGTCACTTGAGGTACTTGGAGAAGTCCTTGGGCAGGTTCAGCGCGGCCGCAGCCTGCTCGTAGTCGACGTCCTCGCCCTCGGGGTTGCCGAACGGGTTGCCCGACGGGTCGGTGGCCGTGGCGACGGCCCGGTCCTGCGCGGCCTTGGCCTCGGCGGCGGCCTTGGCCGGGTTGCCGGAGACCCGGCGGCCCTTGCCGGGCTTCTGCTGCTTGGCCTTGTTCTTGCGCCCACCGGCCGCAGCCATGCCGGGCATCCCCGGCAGTCCGGGCATCCCGCCGCCGCGGGCGAAGGACATCATCATCTTGCGCGCCTCGAAGAAGCGGTCCACGAGCTGGTTGACGTCGTTGACGGTGCGCCCCGAGCCCTTGGCGATCCGGGCCCGGCGGGAGCCGTCGATGAGCTTGGGGTTGTCACGCTCGGCCGGCGTCATCGACGAGATGACGGCCTCGATCCGGTCGATCTCGCGCTCGTCGAAGTTCTCGAGCTGGTCGCGGAACTGACCCATGCCGGGCAGCATCCCCATGATCTTCGACATCGAGCCGAGCTTGCGGACCTGCTGCATCTGCTGGAGGAAGTCGTCGAGGGTGAACTCGCCGCCCTTGCCCTGGAGCTTCTCCGCGGCCTTGAGGGCCTGCTCGGAGTCGAACGTCTTCTCGGCCTGCTCGATCAGGGTGAGCATGTCGCCCATGTCGAGGATCCGCCCGGCCATCCGGTCGGGGTGGAAGAGGTCGAAGTCGGTCATCTTCTCGCCGGCCGACGCGAACATGACCGGCCGGCCCGTCACCGACCGGATCGACAGGGCGGCGCCACCGCGGGCGTCGCCGTCGAGCTTGGTGAGGACGACGCCGTCGAAGCCGACCCCCTCGAGGAAGGCCAGGGCCGTGGTCACGGCGTCCTGCCCGATCATGGCGTCGACGACGAAGAGAACCTCGTCGGGCTGCACGGCGTCGCGGATGTCGGCCGCCTGCTGCATGAGCTCGGCGTCCACACCCAGGCGGCCGGCGGTGTCGACGATGACCACGTCGTGCAGGCGGCGCTTGGCCTCCTCGATCGACGCGCGCGCCACCGCGACCGGGTCGCCCACGCCGTTGCCGGGCTCCGGGGCGTAGACGGGGACACCGACCCGCTCGCCGTTGACCTGGAGCTGCTTGACAGCGTTGGGGCGCTGGAGGTCTGCGGCGACGAGCAGCGGGGTCTTGTCCTGGTCCTTGAGCCAGAGCGCCAGCTTGGCCGCCAGCGTCGTCTTGCCGGCGCCCTGGAGGCCGGCCAGCATGATGACGGTCGGGCCGGTCTTGGCGAAGCGCAGCCTGCGGGTCTCGCCGCCCAGGATCGTCACGAGCTCCTCGTTGACGATCTTGACGATCTGCTGCGCGGGGTTCAGAGCACCGCTGACCTCATCGCCGCGAGCCCGCTCCTTGACTGCGGCCACGAACTCCTTGACCACGGGCAGCGCGACGTCGGCCTCGAGCAGCGCGATGCGGATCTCGCGCGCGGTGGCGTCGATGTCGGCCTCGGAGAGCCTGCCCTTGCCGCGCAGGTTCTTGAAGGTGTCGGCGAGCCGGTCGGAGAGTGTGGCGAACAAGAGACGTCCTCAGCAGGTGGTTCGGGTGAGGCTCCAGCCTAACCGTGGTAGGCCCACCCTGACCCCAGGAGGTCGACGACGCCCTGACCGGAACAGCTGCTCTCGCTGGCCGGGCAGGTGCGCGGGGACCGGGGCCACGGGTGGGGGTGTCGCTGGGCGGGTCGCCGATTGCCCGGACACGAAACGCGGCAACCTCAGGGCTTCTCGTCGGACGTCAGAGCAGCGCGCACCGCGTGGGCGGCCTGAGCGGCGCGCTCGTCCGAGAGCGCGCCGGCGTTGGCCTCCTGGAGGTAGAACACGTCGACGGCCTGCGGTCCGAGGGTGTTGACGTGCGCCGAGCGCACCGTCACGTCGAGGTCGGCGAGCGCCGCCAGCACGACGAACAGCACCCCTGGCCGGTCGGTGGCCCGCACCTCCAGCACGGTGGCGGCCCGGGCCTCCTCGGGGCGTACGGCGACGCTCGGCGCGAGCGAGCCCGCCGCAGCCGGCCGCAGCCGGGAGCGGGCGTCCACGCGTCCGGCGACCAGCACGTCGAACCGCTGGCGCAGCACCTTCACGTCCAGCCCGTCGTCGGAGACCTCCCACCGGGCGACGCCGTACTCCCCCTGCGCCCAGGCACGCGCGGCGCGCACCGACGACCGCTGGAGGGCGAGCATCGCGGCCCCGTCGGCGAGGAGGCCGACCCGGTCGCGGGCGATGACCGTCACCTGGGAGCCGTCGCCGGTCTCGGTGACGGTGATGCTGACGCCGCCCTTGCGGACCTCCTTGGGGATCGCCACCTCCTTGAGTCCCGGCGCCGCGGCGGTGACCCCGGAGTCGAGCGCCCGAAGAGCGGCCGTGCCGACGCGCCGGATCAGGCCCGAGCGCCAGGTGGACCACGCCTTGGCCGAGGCGGCCTTGGCGTCGGCCTCGGTGAGGGCCATCAGCAGCGTGAGGGCCTCGGGAGTGGTGATCTTGGCGGTGACCCGCTCCACGGTGGCCGGGTCGTCGGGGTCGCGTGTGGTGGCGGTCTCGGCCAGCAGCAGGTGCCAGCGGACCAGCCCACCGATGAGGTCGACGGCGTCGGTGTCGAAGCCCATCCGGGTGGCGATGGCGCGGGCCAGCGGCTCCCCCGCGACGCTGTGCTCGGTCAGTCCGCCCTTGCCGATGTCGTGGAGCAGCGCGGCGACCATCAGCACGTCGGGGCGGCTGACGGTCCGGATGAGGGCCGCGGCCTCCAGGCAGGTCTCCACCACGTGCCGGTCCACGGTGAAGCGGTGGATCGGCGACGCGTGCGGCAGCAGCCTGATGCGGTCCCACTCGGGCAGCACCATCTCCAGGGCTCCGGTCTCCTCCAGCGTCTCCCAGACGTCGAGGAGCCCGTGACCGGACGCGAGCAGCCGGACCAGCAGGTCGCGGGCCTCAGCGGGCCAGGGCTCGGGGAGCCGCGGTGACTCCCGCACGAGGCGCGCCGCGGTCGTGGGTGAGAGGACCAGGTCACGCTCGGCGGCCTCGGCGGCCGCCCGGAGGAGCAGCAGCGGGTCGAGGTCGGGGCGTGCGGTGGCCTCGAGGACCACCTCGTCGCGGGCGAGGGCCACGCCTGGGGCGATCGGCACCAGCCCGGGCGCCCGGCGTCCGGTCACCGACACCGGCCGGGCCAGGCAGCCGTCGACCCGGCGCCACGTCAGCCGGGAGAGGTGGGTGATCCGTCGGCCGAGGTCGCGCACGTGTCGCTGCACCTCGCTGGCGTCGGCCAGGCCGAGCGGCTCGGCCATGTCGGCCCAGACCTCCGGGGCGATCCGGTCCGTGGCCCGACCGGCCACCTCGTGGAGCACGTCGCGGACGTCGAGGAGAGCCCGGCGCGAGCGGTCGAGGTCGGCGTGCGGCACGTCGACCAGCCAGGTGGCCACCAGGGCCTTGAGCACGGTGGTGTCGCGGAGGCCGCCCTCGGCCTCCTTCAGGTCCGGCACCGAGACGTGCGCGAGCTCCCCGACGAGCTCATGCCGTGAACGCACCAGCTTCTTCAGTGCGGGCAACCGCTCGGGCGCCGTCCGTCGCCAGCTGGTGAGCATCATCGTCCG
>JBDSLK010000110.1:0-12241 GCA_039916425.1 Nocardioides sp. | reverse complement strand
GTCCGGTCGGTCGCCGACGCCCTGGACCCGCACTGCTCGTCGATGAACGTGCCCGAAGCACCCTTCGTGCTCCACCTGCCCAACGTCATGCACCTGGCCACCGACGTGGCCGGGGTCGTGCACGACGCGGCGACCGTCTCCTCGCTGCGGCTGGCCGAGGCGCTGCACCCCTCCGCCGCCGTCGGCGGCACCCCGACCACGGCCGCGCTCGCCCTGATCTGCGAGCTCGAGGGGATGGACCGCGGCCGCTACGCCGGCCCCGTCGGCTGGATGGACGCCGACGGCGACGGCGAGTGGGGCCTGGCCCTGCGATCGGCCGAGCTCGACGGCCCCACCGTGCGCCTGTTCGCCGGCTGCGGCATCGTCGCTGACTCCGACCCGGAGGCCGAGCTCGCCGAGTCGCAGGCCAAGCTCGTCCCGGTGCGCGACTCCCTCACCGGCAGCTGACCCACCCGCCGGGTCAGCAGCGGGTGACGTGGCCCGTCCGGACGACCTCGAAGCGCGACCCGTCCACCGGGTGCGCGCGGAGCTGGTCGAGCACCGCGGCCCAGCGCGCGTCCGAGGTGCCGGTGACGAACATCGACGAGCCCTGGTCGGCGTACATCAGGCCGTAGCGCTACATCGCCACCACGATCGCGCGGGCGGCGCCGGTGTAGGGCCGGACGCTGAAGCCCCTCTCCAGTCGGAGGCGCATGCCGTACGGCGGCAGGGTCGGTGCGGTGTTGCCGCGCGGGCCGCAGTGCCGGGCCGGGGAGACGTACGCCGCCCGGGCGCTCGGGAGCGTGAAGCGCAGCGCGTGGGTGATCGTGCCGGCCGCCGCCTCCTCATAGGACAGCAGCCCGGGCAGGATCGGTAGCCCGGCGGCGTCCGCGGAGGTCCAGCCCAAGGGCCGGAGCCTGTTGGAGGACAGGTCCCAGCGGGCGGCCGCCGCGGCCCGCCAGCCGACCACCTCGCCGGCGGCGTCGTAGCGCCGCTGCGCCAGGTAGAGCTCGACCAGCTCGCACCGGCCGGAGCGCACCGTGACGACGTGCCGGTCGCCCTCGCCGGGGTCGACGTCACCGGTGCGCCAGCCCTCGATCCGCGCGTCGGGCGGGACGGGGACCGGGCCGGTGTCGCTCTCGTCGCGGTAGTCCTCGCCCTCCACACCGAAGTCCAGCGGCAGGCGGGGCTGGTCGGCGGCGGCCACGTTGACCGGGATCCCGTAGTACTCCTCGCTAACCCCGAGGTCGAGGTGGACGGCGTGCCCGGCGGCCTGCCGGGCCACGATCGCGGCCGACCTCGGGTGCACCGGCCGGTCGTCCACGCGGGTGTTCCACGGGTTGTCGGCCGGGAAGACCTGGCAGCCACCGACGGTGTGGACTCGCGCCGCGGCGTCCGTGGGTGTCGAGACGGATGCCAGGGCAACGTCGTCGACCCCCGCCGAGGTGGTGGCGGGGAGTGCCGCCGCCAGCAGCAGCGCGGGGGCCACCCACCGCCTCACAGGTCGGAGCCGTCCGGGAGCCGCACGTAGTCCTGCCCTGCGGGCAGCAGCAGGCCGAAGTGGCCGTCGACGATGCCCAGGCCCGCCTCGGAGTAGACCCGGTCGTGGATCGCGAGGTTGTGGGGCGCCCCCACCAACCGGGCGAAGTCGACGCCTTCGGAGGCCTTCATCCACGGCGCCGAGACGACCACGCACAGCAGGTCCACCGGCACGTCCGGTGGCGTCAGGGCGTCGCCGGGGTGGAAGAGGGTGGTGTCGCCGGCGGTCACGACGTAGCCGCTGTTGTGGACCCGCGGCAGGTCCGGGTGGATCACGGCGTGCAGCTCGCCGACGGCCCGCACGGCCATCCCGGCCGCAACCAGGTCCTCGCCGGGGGTCACGACGCTCACCCGCTCGGCCACGTCGGGGGCCTCGTCGCGGATCCGCGCGGCGACGGCGTCGATGGTCAGGACCGGGGCGTCCGTACGGCGCAGGTGATCGTCCAGGTAGTGGTCGGGGTGCTCGTGGGTGATCAGCACCGCATCGGCCCCGTCGACGGCCTCCGCGTCGGTGAAGACCCCGGGGTCGATCACCAGCACGCGGCCATCGTGCTCGACGCGGATGCAGGCGTGCCCGAGCTTGGTGAGCCTCATGCCGGTCAGGCTAGTGGGCGGCGCAGTCCCGGCCACGGCGTCGGCCTACGATCGCGCCATGTCCATCCCCGCCGGTGTGCGGCTCCGTCCGGCCACCGTCGCCGACGCGGAGGCCGGCGCCCGCCTTCACCGCGCGTGCTGGCAGGAGGCCTACGGTCCGATCACCGACCCGGCGCTGCTGACGGCCTGCCTCGGCGACGGGACCGGCTGGGTGGACCGCTGGCGTACCCAGGTCCAGAGCGGTCCCGAGTGGGTGCTCGCCGTCGCCGGTGACGAGCTCGTCGGCTTCGGCATCGCCGGCGCGTCCCGGCACGACCAGGCGCCGGTCCCGGACGAGCTCTACGCCCTCTACGCGCGGTCCGCCTGGCAGGGCACCGGGGTCGGAGCGGCCCTGCTCGAGCGCGTGCTCGGCGACCGCGCGGCCTACCTGTGGGTGCTCGAGGACAACGCCCGGGCCCGCGCCTTCTACGCCCGGCAGGGCTTCGTGGCCGACGGCGTCCGCCAGCCTTACGAGCCGCTCGGTGCGTGGGAGCTGCGGATGGTGCGCCGGTGAGCAGGCGCTTACTCGACCTCGCCGACCCTGCCTAGACTTCACACCAGGGGCCTCCGCGGGAGGCCGGAGGTGAGGAGTCACCATGAGCTTCATGGACCAGGTCAAGGCCGCCGCCACCGACCTCAGGGACAGCGTGGAGGGGTCGCTCTCGTCGAACAGCGCCGCCCGGGACGTGGAGAAGCGCTACCGCGACCTCGGGATGCTTACCTACCTCCAGGAGACCGGACGCACCATCGACCCGGCCGACCGGGAGCGTCTCCTCGCCGCGCTGCGGTCCGCCGAGGCGGCGGGGGCGATGGCGGCGTTCGCCCTGACCACCCAGGCCGCCTCGTCCGCGCCGACTCCTCCGCCGACCCCTCCGGCTGCTCCGCCCAGTGCTCCTCCCGCGGGCTGAGGCGACGCTCAGGCCGTGAGGTGGTGCACGTAGCACCACCGCCAGTCCTCGCCCGGCTCGGCCGACTGCATGACGGGGTGGGCGCACTCGTGGAAGTGGGCCGTGGCGTGCTGGGCCGGGCTGGAGTCGCAGCACCCGACGTCGCCGCAGTCGAGGCACTGGCGCAGGGCCACCCAGGCCATGCCGTCCTCGAGGCAGCGTCTGCACACGGGTGAGTCGACGGTCTCGACCGCCGGCCTGGAGGTCAGGTCCTCGCAGCCCTCCCCGGTCTGCCGGAAAGTCGCGTTGCCGGCCCGCAGCTCGTCGCGCTGCTGGGTCGCGGCGTCGAGCATGCTCTCCTCGACGTCGAGCATGGTGAGCACCTCGGCGACCACCTCGGAGGCGATCGTGCCCGACCTACGCACCTGCAGCACGCGGCGGCGCTCGGCGTTGATCATCGCCAGCCGCGCCCGCGCGTAGAGGTCGCTCGGCGCCTCGGACTCCGAGGTGGTGCCGAGCCGTTCCCAGGCGGCGAAGTTGCGCTGGTCGATGCGCTGCCGGATCACGTCGATGACGCCGTGCGGGTCGTCGTACTCCAAGGTGTCCAGCTCGGCGAAGCCCGCCTTGGACGCCTGCTGGAGCAGCGTGGCGCGGGCCAGCGCGTCGTCGGCCGGGTCCGGCCCGGGGACCTTCAGGCGCCGGGCCAGGACCGGCAGCGAGAGCCCCTGGACGAAGAGCGTGCCGGCCACCACCGTGAAGGCGATGAGCAGCAGGATCTCGCGGTTCGGGGTCTCCTCGGGGATGACGAACGCCGCCGCCAAGGTCACGACGCCGCGCATCCCGGCCCAGCCGAGCATGAACGTGAAGGTCCACGGCGGCGTGTGGTCGGAGCCGGCGACGGGCCGCGGCCGGACCAGCAGGTAGCGTGCAGGGAAGACCCAGACCAGGCGGAGCAGCACGACCGCGACCAGGGTGGCCACGCAGACCAGGGCGATCCGGGTCGGCGCGATGTCGCTCTCGCCCACGTCGGCCAGGATCCAGCTCGCCTGGAGGCCGATGAGCAGGAAGACGGCGTTCTCCAGGACGTAGGCGATCGTGCGCCAGTTCATCCGCTCGGCGATCCGGGACTGGGCGGTCTGGATGATCGGCGCCTTGTGGCCCAGCAGCAGGCCGGCGATGACCACGGCGATCACGCCGGATCCGTGGATCCGCTCGGCGATGATGTACGCCGCGAACGGGATCACCAGGGAGATGCCCGTGTCAAGCACCGGGTCGGTGACCTTGTTGCGCACCCAGGCGACCACCACGAAGATCGCGACCCCCACGAGCGTCCCGCCCCCGGCGGCCAGCACGAAGTCGACGGTGATGTCGGTGGCCGACACCCCGAAGGCGGCCGCGCCGATCGCGGTGCGCAGCGCGACCAGGGCGGTGGCGTCGTTGAGCAGGGACTCGCCCTCCAGGATCGTCACGATGCGACGCGGCAGCCCGATCCGCCGACCGATCGCCGTCGCGGCGACCGCGTCGGGCGGGGCGACGACGGCACCGATCGCGAAGGCGTAGGGCCAGGCGATGCCGGGGATCACGGTATGCACGACCACGCCCACGCCCAGCGTGGTGAAGGCGACCAGGCCGACGCTCAGCAGCAGGATCGAGCGCCGGTTGGCGTTGAAGTCGACCAGCGAGGTCTGCACCGCGGTGGCGTACAGCAGCGGTGGCAGCAGCCCGAGCAGGACCACGTCGTGCTCGAGGTGGACCTCGGGGATGAACGGGAGGTACGACGCGACGACGCCCGCCACGATGAGCAGCAGCGGGGCCGGGAAGTCGAGGCGCTCCGCGAGGGCCGTGAAGGTGAGCACGGCCACGGCCAGCGCCACCAGGGCGAACGCGATCTCCACCGGACCATTGTGGGGCCTAGGAGCCCCGGGCCACCCAGAGCATCGGATCACCCCAGCCGAGCTCCTCCACGCCGTGGCGGCCCAGGGCCAGCGCCACCAGGGTGCGCCGGTGAGCCGCGAAGGTGAGCACGTGGGCGACCATGCCCCCGTAGGTGAACACCTCGGCGGGCTCACAGAGGGCGTCGACGAAGGTGTCGTCGAGCCGGTCGCCGTCGACGACCTCGCGGACGTGGGCGAGGTAGGTCGCGCCCTCGTCGGCCAGCCGCGCACGCATCGACGACAGGGACTCGCGGTCCTCGACCGACCAGTCGTAGTCGCGGGTCGCCATCGCGGCGTTCCACATGCCCATCTGGCCGACCAGCCGGCTGAGCAGGGACCGGAGGGTCTGGCGGTCGTCGTCGACGTCGAGCACGATCGGCTGGTCGAGCTGGGCGTCGGCAAGACGGGCGGCCAGGCGGACCATCTCGCCGGTCAGCCAGACGTGGTGCTCGACCATCCTGACGAGGAGCTGCATACCGGTCACCTGATCTCGTGAGGGCAGCCGGAGGCCGCCGGGTGGGTGGAAGTGGACGCCGCTGGGTGCCTCGATCTGCAGGTGGCCGGGCTGGCGGCGCCAGGCAGCGGGCGGCGCGCCGTACGCCCGGGAGAAGGCGCGGGTGAACGCCTCGTGCGAGCCGTAGCCGGCCTCGACGGCGATGTCGAGCAACGGTGCGCTGGTCGTGATCATCCGGTACGCCGACCGCTCCAGCAGGATGCGACGACGGAAGGCAGCCGGGGGCTCACCCGCGACCGCGGCGATCATCCGGTCGAAGTGGTAGCGGGAGAAGTGCAGCCGGGCGGCCCACTCCTCCCCCCGCGTGTGCGCCACGTCCGTGTCGTCGAGCGCCTCGGCGAGGCGGTCGACGAAGTCGGCGAAGGTGTCGGCGGCGACGGTCATGGGTCGATCCTGACCCGTCGGGCGTGGGCGCGTCTTGATCGTGCGTGCGCGGGTCGGCCGTCTCGGCTTCCTCGGGGCTCTTCGCCCGTCGTCGGATTCCCCGGCTCACCGGGGAAATATGCGCTTCTCGGCCGTTGCGATGGCCAAGGAGTGAGGGAGTTGCCCCGTCAGGGGGGCCAGTGTTGCGCGTGCGGTCGAGGCGTACGCCGGGGTGGTGCGGGGGTAGACCCACCGGTCGGTTTCCCCGGTGAGCCGGGGAAACCTGCGCTTCTCGGCCGTCGCAAACCCCCAGAAGCGCTATGAACGACCATGCACTGGGACCGGTGTTGCGGACGTGAACGCCAGGTCAGGGCGTGAGGGCGCGGATCCGGGCGTCGAGGTCGCGCCTGTTGTCGCGGCGGACCCGGACCTCCAGCACCTCGATGCCGCCGTTGGGACTGGCCAGCGCCTGCTCGAGCTCGGTCAGCGACTCGACCTGCCAGTGCGGGGTGCGGGTCGCGGCACACAGGGCGGCCAGGTCGACGCCGTGCGGAGTGCCGAAGAGCGCGTCGTAGCGGTCGGCGTACGCCGGGTCGCCCTGCTCGAGCATCGCGAAGATCGAGCCACCGTCGTCGTTGACCACGACGATCGTCAGGTCGGGCTCCGGCTGGCCCGGCCCCAGCACGAGGCCGTTGCTGTCGTGCAGGAACGTCACGTCGCCCAGCAGTGCGAACGCCCGGCTGCTTCGCGGGCGACCCAGGGCCGCGCCGATCGCGGTCGAGACCACGCCGTCGATCCCGGAGAGTCCCCGGTTGGCGATCACCTTGCGGCGGTCGCCGACGGCGTACGTCGCCACCATCAGGTCGAGGTCGCGGATCGGGCTGGAGGCCCCGACGACCAGCAGCCCTTCGGGTGGCAGGGCACGGCTGACCGCGCCGGCGACCTCATAGGGGGTGAGCCCGTCCTCGGCGGCCAGCAGGGCGTCGAGCCGGCTGGCCACCGCGGCGTCAGCGGCCCGCCACTCCTCCAGCCAGGCCGGGTCGTCGGTCCCCTCGACCACCGCCGAGGAGAACCGCCGGGCCACCGCGAAGGGGCGTTGGGCCCACACCCCGGGGGTCGGGCCGCTCCAGACCTCGACGTCGGCTCGCCCGAGCAGCCGCGAGACCGGGCGGGACAGGGTCGGGTGACCGACCACCACCACTCGTTCGACCCGGGACCCGAGGTCGCCGTCGAGCAGCAGCCGGTAGCACCGCAGCGCGTGGGTGCCGGTGCGTGAGCCACTGGTCGGCTCCGCGAGGAGCGGCCAGCCCGCGCGCTCGGCCAGGACGCGGGCGGGCGGGCCGGCGTCGTCACCGGCCACGACCACGGTGCGTGGACCGAGCGGGATGGTGGTGGTGTCGTCGACGTCCCGGCGCCCGAACCGCGCGGGCTCGCCCGGGCGCCGGTCCGCAACGTCCCAGCGGTCCGCCGGCACCAGCGGGTCGTCGAGCTGCACGTTGAGGTGGGTCGGACCGATCGGAGCAACAACGGCGACCGCACCGGCGCCCGCCGCGAGGTCCTGGGTGGCCACCAGTGGCGCGAAGACCCCGACCTGGTCGGTGGTCTGGTTGGCGCCGGTGCCCCGCAGCCGGGCCGGCCGGTCGGCGGTCACGACCACGAGCGGCGCGTCGGTGTGCACCGCCTCCAGGACCGCCGGGTGCAGGTTGGCGACCGCGGTGCCGGAGGTGCAGACCACGGCGACCGGTCGCCGGGAGACCTTGGCCAGCCCGAGCGCGAGGAACCCGGCGCTGCGCTCGTCGAGACGGGTGTGCAGTCGCACCAGCCCGGCCGCGGCGGCGTCGTACACCGCGAACGACAGCGGCGCGTTGCGCGAGCCGGGCGCCACCACGATCTCGCTCACCCCGTGGTCGAGGAGCGCGCCGACGACCGCGCGGGCGAGGTCCGTGGAGGTGGTCACAACCGTCGATCCTGCCGCAGCGCCCGGACGGCGGCCAGCCGCGCCTCCCAGTGCGCCACCCGCTCCGGTGTGGCCGCGAGCCGGGCCAGTGCCGCCTCGTCGACCACGGGAAGCCCCACCGGCAGCACACCGGCGACGGGCAGCAAGGGCGCCACGGCGACGTCGTCGGTGAGGAGCTGCACGGTCGCGAGGCCGCAGGCGTACGGCAGGTCGGGCAGCGCCGCAGCGAGCGCGACGCCCGCGGCGATCCCTACCGAGGTCTCCAGCGCCGAGGACACCACGACCGGCAGGCCGATCTCCTCGGCGATGCGCAGGCAGGCACGGACGCCGCCGAGCGGCTGCACCTTGAGCACGGCGATGTCGGCGGCCTCCAGGTCGCGCACCCGGTAGGGGTCCTCGGCCCGCCGGATCGACTCGTCGGCCGCGATCGGCACGTCGACGCCCCGCCGGCACTCGGCGAGCTCCTCGACCGTGGCGCACGGCTGCTCGACGTACTCCAGACCACCCGCGGACCGGTCCAGCACGCCGATCGCGGCGACCGCCTGCTCCACCGACCAGCCGCCGTTGGCGTCCACCCTGATCCGGCCGGCGGCACCGAGCGCGTCGCGCACCGCCTCGAGCCGGGCCCGGTCGTGAGCGAGGCTCTGGCCGGGCTCGGCCACCTTGACCTTCGCGGTCGTGCAGCCGCCGGCGACCGTGATCTGGTGCGCCAGCGCGGGGTCGACGGCCGGCACGGTCACGTTGACGGGCACCTCGTCGCGCACGGCGGCCGGCCAGTCGCCGGCGGCGGCCTCCTCGGCGCACCGTAGCCAGGGCTCGGCGACCTCCGGGGAGTACTCCAGGAACGGGCTCCACTCCCCCCAGCCGGCCACGCCGCGGACCAGCACCCCCTCCCGCACGGTGATGCCGCGGAAGCGGGTGCGCATCGGCACCGACCAGACGTGTAGCGGGCTCATGTCCGCTCCCGCAGGGCCATCCGGTCGACCTTCCCGTTGGCCAGCAGCGGCAGGGCGTCGAGCAGGACGACCTCCCGCGGCGCCCACGCGCGCGGGTGGGCCGCGGCCACGAAGTCGCGCAGCTCCCCCGTCGACGCGCCCACACCGATCGGGGCCACCACGAACGCCACCACCCGCTGGCCCCACTCGTCGTCGGGCACGCCGAGCACCTCCGCCGCCTCGACGGCGGGGTGCTCGCGCAGCCGCGCGGCGACAGCCGGCAGCGGCACGTTGACGCCTCCACTGATCACGACGTCGTCGAGGCGACCCAGCACCTGCAGCCGCCCGTCGTCGTCGAACCGGCCGGCGTCGGAGGTCAGGAACCACCCGTCGACCAGGGTCTGCGCGGTGAGCGCCGCGTCGCCGTCGTACCCCGCGAAGAGCACCGGCCCACCGATCCGGATCCGGCCGGCCTCGCCGAGGGCCACCGCCACCCCGTCGAGGGGGTGCCCGTCGTAGACGCAACCGCCCGCCGTCTCCGAGGAGCCGTACGTCGCGACCACCCGCACCCCCGCTTCCTCGGCCCGGTGTCGCAGCACCGGGTCGAGCGGACCGCCGCCGAGCAGCACCGCCCGCATGGACCGCAGGGCGGCCAGGTCCTCGGCGGATGTCAGCATCCGGTGGAGCTGGGTCGGGACCAGCGAGGTGTACGCCGCGTCGCCCCACCCGTCGAGCACGGGCTCGTGACCTCCGAGCAGGCACCGGACCAGCACCTGCACCCCCGCGACGTACGACGCCGGCAGCACCAGCGACCACGGGCCGCTCTCGCCGAGCCGCCAGGAGGTGGCCCGGGCCGACGCGAGCACCGCGGAGCGCGGGAGCACCACCCGCTTGGGGGCACCGGACGACCCCGAGGTCTCGATCAGCAGCGGCGGCGGGGCGTCGGCCGCCAGCCACTCCCGCAGCGCTGCGACGGTGGCCGTCGCGTCGTCGGTGGGCCGGAGGTATTCCACGCGACGCACGCTAACGGTCCGTGTTCTCATGTCCCACGATGACCACCGCACTGCCGCCCAGGTGGGCCTCGGGCTGACCGTCGCCGGGGTGGTGTCGTTCTTCTTCGCGGTGCCCAGCGGCCGGCTGGCGGACCGGATCGGGCCGCGTCGGATGTGGGCCCTGGGGGCTGCCGCCGAGGCGCTCCTCTACCTGGCCTGGCCCTGGATCGGCGGCTTCTTCGCCTCCTTGACGATGATGATCCTGCTCGAGATCGTCAGGACGGCGGGCCGGTCGGGCCGCGGCGCCTACACGATCGACGTGTTCGCACGCGAGGAGCGGGTCCGCTCACAGGCCTTCATGCGCTCCCCCCTCAACATCGGCTTCACCTTCGGCGCCCTGGTCGGCGGGCTGGCCCTGGCGTTCGACGACAACACGGTGATCCGCGCCGTGCCCGTGCTCACCGCCGTCGTCCTCGGGTGCAACGCGCTGCTGATCTCGCGGCTCCCCGACGCCGCGCGCGGGATCGACTCGGTGTCGCGCTCGTTGCGGGCGGCCCGGGTCAGCGCCGGGTTCGTCGTGCTCTCGTGCGCGATCGTGCTGGTCACCCACGACACCCTCGGCTGGGCCACGATCGCCCTGGTCTGGCTGGGTCACGTGACCGTGACCGGGCCGAGCTCTTCCAGTCCGCGGCCAGCTGCGGCTTCCTCTCCGAGCTCTCCGACCCGACCCGGCTCGGGGAGTACCAGGGCGCCTCCCACATCGACTTCACCCTCGGCTCGGTGTGGGCACCCGCCGCCTTCACGTTCCTGGCGATGGAGTGGGGCACCCCCGGCTGGATCGTGATCGCGGGGGTCATCGTCGTGGCCGTGCTCGGCATGGGCCCGGCGGCCCGCGCCTCCGAGCGCTACCTGCAGCGGGATCACGCCTCCGCGCCTGCTTGAATCCTGGTGTGACCACCACCCCCGCCGCGCCCACCGGTGCGGCGCTCTGGCTGGCCGGCGCACGCCCGCGCACGTTGCCGGCCGCGGTGGCGCCGGTGCTGGCCGGCACGGCCGTCGCGGCGCACCTCGACGGCGCTGTCTGGTGGAAGTCGCTGCTGGCGCTGGTGGTCTCGCTGGCGCTCCAGGTCGCGGTCAACTACGCCAACGACTACTCCGACGGCATCCGCGGCACCGACGACGACCGGGTGGGTCCGCTCCGGCTGGTCGGGTCCGGGCTTGCCTCACCCCGCTCGGTCCGGCTGGCGGCGTTCGCGGCCTTCGGGGTCGCCGGGGTCGCGGGCCTGGTGCTGGCCGCCACCACTGCCTGGTGGCTGGTCGCCGTGGGGGTGCTGGCGATCCTGGCCGCGTGGTTCTACACGGGCGGGACGTCGCCCTACGGCTACCGCGGCCTCGGCGAGGTGATGGTCTTCGTCTTCTTCGGACTGGTCGCCGTCGTCGGCACGACGTACGTGCAGACGGAGTCCTTCGACTGGCCCGCCCTGTACGCCGCCGTCGGCATCGGCGCCCTGGCCTGCGCGATCCTGGTCGTCAACAACCTGCGCGACATCCCCTCCGACCGCGAGGTCGGCAAACGCACCCTGGCCGTCGCCCTCGGCACCGAGCGCACCCGCGGCCTCTACGCCCTGCTGGTGCTCGCCGCCGCGGTGGCGGTGGTGGCCGTCGCGTCAGCCACCTCGTGGTGGGTGCTGGTCGGGCTGGGCTTCCTGCTGCGGATGGCCGTGCCGCTGCGCACCGTGCTCGGCGGCGCCACCGGCCCCGCCCTGGTGCCGGTGCTTCAGCAGACCGGACTGGGCGAGCTGGCGTGGGCGGTGCTGGTCGCGGTGCCGCTGCTCCTCACCGGCTGATCAGGACCGGCGTACGCTGGCGATATGTGGTACCTCATCCTCGTCGTGCTCGTGGCCGGCGGCTACCTGGCCTACAAGTTCCGCGTCCCGTTGCTCGCCAAGGTCCTCGGCCAGCCCGAGCACCGCATCGAGCGCCGCCTCAACGGTCCGAAGTAGCAGCACCGCGCCTACCCCCTCAATTGGGGCTTCCCCGCCCCGCCCGGTGGGAGGAGATTCAAGAGCCTCGGGCGCGGAGAGTCCGTGCCCTGGTCGTCTGGAGTCGCCATGAGAAAGCTGACCACCGTCCTCGCAGGACTCGCCCTCACAGCCGCCGTGACAGTGTTGCCGGCCGCCCCCGCCTCGGCCACCATCCACGAGATCGTCGCGCAGTGGTGCAGCGGCAAGGGGCCGCTGGAGCCTCCGGGCCTCCAGGGCGGCAAGAACTTCGCGCAGCCAGTCATCGCCAACGGCTTCGTGGGGGGCACGGTGCCCTTCAACGGTCCGGCCGGGCCGGGTCTGCTCATCCAGTTCAACTTCGACCACCCCGCCTCGAAGGTCGTCGGCACAGGGACCTACGTGGTCGTGGGCACCACTCCCGCCGGTCCCCTCTACGTCCAGCTCATCAAGCCGGACCCCAACTTCCCGGCCTTCATGCACTGCCCGATGATGGCCGGCTGACTCG
>JBDSLK010000109.1:0-10000 GCA_039916425.1 Nocardioides sp. | reverse complement strand
ACGCTTGCCGGTAGCCGTCGATGATCTCCGCGCGGGTCTCGTGCTGGGTCGCCCACAGGGTCGCGCCACGCGGCCTCGCCGTCCCAGCGGAGCAGGGTCCGGGGCGACGGGCGGTCGACCAGCCCGGAGCAGGTCGGTCCCGGTCGCGGTCAGCGGCCGGCGGACGTCGTACTCCGCGAGCCCGTCGAGCTTCCAGACCATTACCTCCCGCACCCAGCGCACCGCTGGGCGTCTCGAGTTGGGCACTCGGAGCCCCGCTGCCGCCCCGTGCACCTTGGCCGTCCCGTTGGCCGATCGGTCACCGCTCACGGCGGGCGACGGCCGCAACGGAGCGGGTGAGCCACTCGCTCAGCAGTCCGCGTTCTGCTTCCGTCAGCGCCGGGAGCTCGGGTACGGCGGTGCGTAGGGCGACGGCGAGTGCGACCAGGTCCGACGCGGGTGGCGCCGGGTTCTCGGCGAGGACGGCGTCCAGCACGGCCTGGAGCATGCCGTCAGGGAGGGAGTGGTCGCGGCGCTCCTGGGGTTGGTGCAGCAACGCGAGCACGGCCCCGGTGCCGGCGGCATGGATCATGGAGACCGCACGGGACTCAGGGACGCCGAGCAGCCCCGCCGCCGCTACCCGCCGTACCCGGGCCGCGAGCACCCCGGCGCCGGCGGTGGTGGCAGGCGAGCGCTGTGGGTGTCGAGGGGTGTTCAGCAGCACGAAGAGGTCGGGGTTCGCCATCGCGAAGGCGATGTGTGTCCGCCAGGCGTCGCGGAGGTCCTCGACCGGGTCGCCGTTCTCGAGGTCCGCCTGCCTGGACTTGCCGGTGACGTAGGTGGCCATGACGTGCTCGGCTACGGCGTCCATGAGCCCGTCCTTATCGCCGAACAGTCGAAAGATCGTCGGTGCCGCGGTGCCTGCCGCGTGAGCGACCGCGCGGGTGGTCACCGCAGCGCTGCCGCCTTCGGCCAGCAGACGGGCCGCGGCCTCGACGATCTTTGCTCGCGGGTCGCGGTGCGGGTCGGCTGCGACGGACGAGGTCATGGATCGATGATAACAAGAGAATGCTATCGTCGGTATCAGTCGGTCGTGGTCCCCATGCCGAACCAGTCGTCCCGGGAGGACTCATGATCGTCGTCACCGGCGCCACCGGCCGCCTCGGAGCCCAGATCGTCGACCGGTTGCTCGAGCGTGTGCCCGCCGACACCGTCGGAGTCAGCGTTCGCGACATCGGCAAAGCTGCGGACCTTGCCTCGCGTGGTGTGCGTGTCCGTGCCGGCGACTTCACGGAGCCGGGCACCCTCGATGAAGCCTTCGAGGACGCCGATCAGGTGCTTGTCGTCTCCGCCGCGATCCGTGGCCCCGGCGCGGCGCAGGCCAACCGCGCCGCGATCGAGGCCGCGGTGCGAGCCGGCGCCTCGCGAGTGCTCTACACCAGCCATCAGGCAGCCTCACCAGATTCTCTCTTCGCCGCCCAACCGCAGCACGCCGCCACGCAGTCGTTGATGGCTGAGCAGGGGATCGCCTGGACGGCGCTGCGTCACGGCTTCTATGCGAGCAGTCTCGAGATCTACCTCCCGGCTGCTCTGGAGACCGGCGAGCTGAGACTCCCCGAAGACGGTCCGTTCTCGTGGACCTCGCACGCCGACCTCGCCGAGGTCGACGCGATCGCACTCACCCAACCTGGCGTCCTGGAGGGGATCTCCCCGCCCCTGACCGCACCCGAGGCCCTCGACTTCACCGACGTCGCCCACGTCCTGAGCGACCTCACCGGCCGCACGATCACGCGCGTCGTCGTCGATGACGAGGAGTGGAAGGCCTCGGCCGTCGCGCGCGGCCTCCCGGCACCGGTCGCCGACTTCACGCTCGGCATGTTCCGCGCTGCGAGGGACGGTGAGTTCGCCGCAACGGACCCCACCCTGGAGCGGCTGCTCGGACGCCCCGCTATCTCTGCTCGAACCACCATCGAGGAGATCGTGGCATCACAGCAGTAGGGCAGGAGCCGGGTGGACACCATCAAACATCCGCGGCTTGCCGGCGGCGATCGGACCGGTGGCGTGCTCAGCCCAGCCGGTGTGGGTTGCGCGCGAGACCTTCAGTAGATGGACATCTTCGGATGTTGACGCTGGTTTCGCCGAGTCACTAAGTTCCAGACACCTTTGTCGTCCCGCGCCCTCGGGTGGCGTGCACCCATCTTCCCAGGAGCCCCCGTGGAGCGTCTCGCTCGGACAGTCATGCGCCATCGACTCGTCGTCAGCCTGTTCTGGCTGACCATGTTCCTCACCGGCATCCTTGCCGCCGGTCAGCTGGGTGACCGTTTGACCTTCGACTTCTCCCTGCCCGGGCAGCCTGGCGACACCGCGGAGAAGCAGTTGATGGAGACCTACGGGATCAGCTCCTTCGACACCTTCGTCGCCGTCGTGACCGTGCCCACCGGCGAGACGGTGCCCGGGAGCAGCGACGCGGTCGCGGGTGTCTTCGACGCGGCGGTCAAGGCGGCCCCGGGGGTGCAGATCACCGACTACGCGAGCACGGGTGACGAGGGCTTCCTCTCCGAGGATCAGCGCACCACGTTCGCGTTGGTCCAGGGAACGCTGCCGGCTGGCTTCGGTCCCGGAGTCGAGGCACAGCTCGGTCCGGCCCTCACGGAGGCTGCCGACCAGGCCGGGTTCGAGAGCGGTCTCACCTCCTACGGCCTGCTCTCCGCGGGCGGCGACACCGAAGGTCCGAGCGTGCTCGCCGAGACTCTGCTCGGTGCGGTGGGGGCGCTGCTCGTGCTGCTCTTCGTGTACGCCTCCTTCCTGGCCCTTCTGCCGTTGCTGATCGCGGCGGTCTCGATCCTGACCACGTTCCTCCTGGTCCTGGGCCTGACGACGTTCACCGACGTGAGCTTCGTGGTGCAGTTCCTGATCTCGCTGATCGGGCTCGGTGTCGCGATCGACTACTCACTTCTGGTGGTGTCGCGATGGCGTGAGGAACGTGCGCACGGTCGAGACAACGAGGACGCCGTCGTGGTGGCGATGACGACCGCCGGACACGCGGTCCTCGCCTCCGGGGTGACGGTCGCGATCAGCCTGGTCGCGCTCCTGGTCGTCCCGGTGCCGTTCCTGCGCAGTATGGGCATCGGGGGCATGCTGATCCCGCTGGTGAGCGTGGCCGTGGTGCTGACCCTGCTGCCCGCGCTGCTCTCCAAGGTCGGGCCGCGCATCGACTACCCCCGGATCCGCAAGGAGGGCGTCGCGTCCCGGGGGTGGAGCGCTTGGGCGGGCGCGATCGTGAACCGCCGATGGCTGGCCACGGGGGCAGCGCTGGTCATCCTGGCGCTGCTGATCTTCCCGGTGTTCGGGCTCAAGATCGGTACGTCGGGCATCGACTCGCTCGCCCGCAGCGGCGCCCCGTTCGAGACCCTCCAGAAGCTGGAGGCGGCCGGGGTCGACAGCGGCGTGCTCACGCCCATCGTGGTGCTCGTGCCGTCCGCTGAGGGCCCGGCTGCTGCCGAGGCCGCGGCGGGGGTCGACGGGGTCCGCCTGGCCGCGGTCGGCGCGGACAGCGGCGCGCTGGCCGTCGTCGAGGTGGTGCCGACCCAGGAGACCGTCGACAGCTCAGGGAACGAGGTCGTCGACGGGGTCCGGTCGTCGGTCGAGGGTGCTGTCGACGGAGAGGTGCTGGTCACCGGCGCCGGCGCGACCGTCGAGGACTACTTCTCGGCCGTCTACGACAAGTTCCCCTACGTGCTCGCCCTGATCGCGGTGATCACGTTCGTGCTGCTCGTGCGCACCTTCCGATCGATCCTGCTGCCGATCAAGGCGGTGCTGCTCAACTTGGTCTCGCTGGCCGCGGTGTTCGGGGCGGTCGTCTTCTTCTGGCAGGAGGGCCACGGCTCCGACCTGCTGTTCAGCACCTCGGGCACCGGTGCGATCACGTTCTGGCTGCCCGTGCTGATCTTCGCCTTCCTGTTCGGGCTGTCGATGGACTACGAGGTGTTCATCCTGGCGCGAATGCGCGAGGAGTACGACAAGACCGGCGAGACCGCCACGGCGGTGATTACCGGGCTCGGTCGCACCGGGCGTCTGGTCACCTCGGCGGCTCTGATCTTGTTCTTCGCCTTCGCTGCCCTGGCTTCGGCGCCCGGCACCGACATCAAGGTGCTCGGCACGGCGCTAGGCGTGGGGATCCTGATCGACGCGACCGTCGTGCGGGCGCTGCTGGTGCCTGCGCTGGTCAGCCTCTTCGGCCGCTGGAACTGGTGGCTCCCCGCCGGGCTGGCCAGGGTGCTGCGCGTCGAGCCCTCACCGCTGCCACGCCGCTAGTCCCAGCGCTGCGAGTGCCGCGTCGTCCGGGTCCTGGCTGACAGCCGACTCGAGCAAGCCACGCCGATCCTCAACGGACCCTGAGCTCGGGCCCGGTGATCAGAACGACAGCGAAGACGCGCCGTCAACGAGCAGCTTCACCAGCGAAGCGCCGCCGACGATGCCGGCCCCCTCGATGAGGTCTGCCACGCCGATGCCGCGCTTCTTGGCACACGGGCTGCACACGAGGAAGGTCCCGCCCGCCTCGACGTAGTCGGCGACCAGCTGCGCGAGGGGGGCGAACCCCTCCTCGTGGAGGTCGTCGGCGACCCCGCGGGCGGCCAGTCTCGTCCCCTCGGAGGACAGGAACACGGTGGTCTTCTGATCTGAGGCGACCGAGGCGCCCGCCACGACCATGGCGACGCTGGTGCGGTCCACGTCGTCGACCGAATGGGTCAGGTTGATCACGAGGCCGTTCATGGGTGTTCCTCTCACTGGTGTGTCCGTGCTGCCTCGGGGTCGAGGCGCCACGGCTGGGTCCGGTCGGTCGAGGCGGCTTGGGCCGCCGTCTCGATGTCGTAGTAGGCGCGTCCGGTGGCGTCGGTTCCCCGACCCCGGTAGTGGTGCCCGGTCAGGTGACACCAGGCCGGCAGGTCGAGGGGCGCGGCCGGGTCGCTCGCCAGGAGCCGGATCCGGCTCGCCGGCGGGAGTCGTCGTACCCGAGCCGCGAGGACGAGGAGCAGCTCGCCGCAGGCGCGATCGCCACCGTCGATGACCTGAGGATCCAGACCGGGCCCAGATCCCGGGGTTTGTCGCCCGTCCATGGCGGCACTCTTGCACGGCCTGACCCCGACAGCACGATCGGGCTGTCACCAGTGCCTCGGGTGGAAGACGTCGTCTCGGCTCTGGCTGAGTCTCCGTGGCCGGCCTTCAAGGCGCTCGTCCTCGACGGGCATGAACGCCTCGGCTGGCGCCAGTTCGGTATGCGGGACGGCCTACTGCGAATCATTGGCTCGCGCGGCCTACGAAAGGGAAGGACCACGTCCGCCCACTCGCGGAGGGCGTGCTGCTGCGTCGGCAAGCATCGTGGGGTGGTCACGAAGGTCATGGAGCCCTCGCGTGCACGCCGTTGGCGACTCCGGTCCAGCCAGCCGCGGTCGCGCTGTCGGAGGCCAGAGTGGGGACCCCGCCGATGACCGCGACAAGAACCAGGCTGGCCGACAGCTGCCGGAAGATCGGAGTCGGGAATGTCTGGGCGAAGGGGAAGATGTGAGCCCCGACCACGAACACCAACCCGGCGATGGCACCGGGAGCCGAGCCGATGAGTGTCGTCCGCATCCCCATGGTCCTAATCCAGCCGCGCGAGGACCCATCGGCGCGGTGGCGGATGCGTCGCCGGAGCGGGTCCGGACAGGTGACCTACTGCGAACCTCGGCGAGAAGCGGCCATGATCGCGCCGGTGATGAGACCGACGACCGCGCCGAGGATGCCAGCGGGGAGACCGACTTCGATGACGGCGAACCAAGCCGTCGGCGGGTAGGCGAGAAGCCCGAGAACCAGGCCCACGACTGCCCCCACCATGGCCGTGACTGCGGCAGTGACAAGCGACCACCGCAGCGGCAGCGGGAGCTGGCGCAGCCAGGGCTCGATCAATTCCACGCACCCATCTTCGTCACGTCCGCATTGTCTGTCGATCGTGCCGTTGGTCCCGGGCTGACCGGCCTGATCTGTCGCTGAGAACACGATGGTGCGGTCCGACGGCCACGCGGCCCAGGTGCTGTCGCGGCTGGGCGGACTACAGGGTCAGCCGGACGGTGCCTGTGCTGCCGTCGTGGTAGGTCACGTCGACCTCGACTCCTTTGCTCGACGTGTCTTCGACCTCGTCGCCGGGCTGCCAGAGCCCGAAGCGGCCCTTGGACACGGTCGCGGCTACCTCCCCGTGACTTCGGCTGTCGTAGGCGACTCCGACGATGTCGGAGCCCGCTGTGCCGGCGGCCAGAGAGAGTTCACCGGCGTTCATGGTGCCAGCGCCCAGGTCCGTGGCTCTCAGGTCACGGGGTCTGGGGGCGGCATCGGGTCTGCACCAGTCGGACTGCGTCGGGTGCTTGAACTTCGAGCAGGCCCGGCGCGCGCTCGAGATAGCTCGCGCCCGCTTCACGCAGGACCGCGACCAGCGCCGCCCGCGTGTGCGCGACGCTGGTCGACAGCAACAGCCTCCCGGTGGCCGGGACGGTTGCGGGACCTTGGCAGGAACAGCCGAGACAGGACACGACGCTCCCGGATCGACCGGACGGGTCCCTCTCGCGTCGGCCATCCACGACGAAACTGCAGACAAATCCCCGGACCCGGCTGGTGCCCCTGCATGCCTGGCAAGCAACGAGACGTCTAGGACCCGGACGAAGCTCGGCCCGCCGATGTCCGAGATCGACGACGCCGACTTGGTGACGGCTCGGCCGCGCCTCCGAGCGGAGCGTCGAAGCACGCCAATGCGAGACTTGCGAGGATGACGATCACCGAGCGCTTCCCCTCGGGAGCGTTCCTGCGGTACTGGCGAGCCGATGCGGTGTCGGGTCTTGGCACCTACGTCACCTTGTTCGCCCTGCAGGCGCTGGTGGTCCTCACCCTCGACGGCTCGGCAACCGACGTCGGTTGGCTCAACGCCGCGCGATGGCTGCCGTTCCTCGTGTTAGGGCTGGTCGTCGGTGCCCTCGTGGACGGGCGTCGGCGACTCCCGCTCATGGTGAGCACCGACCTGCTGCAGGCCGCGCTGCTGCTGACGATCCCACTGCTGTGGTGGCTGGGTCTCCTGTCGTTGCCGGCTCTGATGGTGATCGTGGTGGGCTACGGCACGGCATCGGTGATCAACGTCGCGGCGGCCATGTCGTTGCTGCCCCGACTGGTCGAGCGGCAGCACCTCCAGCCGGCCCATGCGCGCATCGACGGCGCCGACGCGGTCTCGGCGACGGCGGGCCCGGCGTTCGGCGGACTCCTGGTCAGCGTGGTCGGCGCCCCGCTGGCCGTCCTCGTGGACTCCTTGACCTACCTCTACTCGGCGCTGACGTTGCGCCGGATCGAGCTGGTCGAACCAGCCCCGCGCACCGGAGTCACGGCGAGGGGTCTCCTGCGCGAGGTCCTCGACGGCGTCCGCTGGGTCTACGGCGACTCCGGCCTGCGTGTCCTGGCGATCTGGACGCACGCCTGGTTCGTCGGACACGCCATCGTCGGGGTCGTACTCGCTCCGTACATGCTCTTGACGCTCGACCTCACGGCCTTCCAGTTCGGCCTGACCGGCGCCGCGGGTGGAGTCGGTGCGTTCCTCGGCGCGACCGTCACCACCTGGGTGGGTCGACGGCTGGGCACCGGCCGCACGATCATCGTCTGCCACGTCATCACCACGCTCGGTGTGATCGCCCTGGTGCTCGCCGGCCAGCAGCTGGCACCTGCGGGGACGGTCGTGGTCCTCGCGGTGGGACAGGGTCTCTACGGTCTGGCGATGGGGATGAGCAACTCCCATGCGACGAGCTATCGCCAGCTGGTCACCCCCGACGAGATGCAGGCCCGGACCAACACCACGCTGCGGTCGCTCAACCGTGCGGTGATCGTGGTCGTCGCACCTCTTTCCGGGATTCTGGCCGACGCCTGGGGTGTCCGTCCGACGCTGGTACTGGCGGCAGGGATCTTCGCACTCGTCGCCGCGGGACTCGGCGCGAGCTCGTTCAGCGACGTGCGATCCCCGGCATGAAGAAGGCGACCGGTGCCGGATGGTGGCCCGGCGGCGATGGCCGACCAGTCCTCACCACGCATCAGCCCGCATCGGCTGCCCGCGGTTGCTCCCACGCCTGCGCTCTCGCCGCGCCGAGGTCTGAGGTGAGGCACGACGGCTAGGTGGCGGCGGCCACCGTACGTCGCATGACCGTGTGGCCCTCGCCCTTCGGTCCCTCGTAGACACAGCCGGCGCGCTCGTAGAGGGCACGCGTGCCGTTGTCGAGGAAAGAGTTCCCGGCCCTCCTGCCGTAGGAGAGGTCCTGCGGGTAGCCCTCGACCACTCCGCCCCCCGCTTGTGCGATCAGGTGGAGGGCCGCCCTGCAGGACATCGGGAGAGATCCCCGGGGCGATACTCCTTGTCGATGAACAGGCACGCCAGCCAGTAGTCCGGCAGCGGGTCGCCCCGAGACTCGTAGTCCTTGCGGTGGCGGATGTTCGCCAGCTCCTCCGGAGTGCCGAACTCGCACCAGGCCACGGCACGGTCGCCGTCGAAGGCCAGCGCCGCGTGGGCTTCGCCCCTCTCGACGAGCGTGCGCGTGAGCGCGGTCGCCCTCGTAGCCTTGGCCCCGCTCTGCACAGTCTGGATGGAAGTACATGCACCAGCAGCCGCCGAAGTGGCGCTCGACCAGCGCGGCGAAGGCGTCCCACGTCTCTGGCGTGAGCGCCCTGATCGTCAGCTCCTCGCTCATGACCTCAGGCTAGCCGGGCGCTTCACCACCGGGCGGTGGATGAACGCGGCCGTGGGTTGTCGGAGCCACTGGGTGATGCGCACGACGAGGTCCAAGTCAGCGAGTCGGGCGACGGCGTACCCCCGAGTCCGTCGGGCCGGCTCGGCCGGTCAGGCCCCGCTTGCGGCAGGAGGAGGTCAGCCACGTCGACCACCGCGCTGTGGCAGCCCCTGGATCGCCCCCTCCCCGCGCACATCGGGCAATGGTCGACCGCCCGGTCGCCAACGGTGTGGATCGCGGTCAGGTCGCGCTCTCGGACCACTCGTCACGACCCGGAACCAGTCCCTCCCACGACCAGTGCCGAAGCGTCAGTCCGTGGGGGACCTCGTCGGGTGACTCGTGGTAGCGCGACATCGTCGACCGGGTCGCCCACGCGAAGTAGTCGTGCAGCGTGCTTCGTAGCCGCTCGTCAGCATCGAGCCCGAGGTCGGTCAGCGCCTCGTCCCAGCAGCGGACGGCGCGGTTGTCCATGTCGGTGTGCTCGCCGTTGCCGGAGTGCATCCGGACGACCTCACTCTCGTCGCCGTAGGTCTCGGTATAGGTCGCCGGGCCTCCGAGCGCCTCCTCGAAGTAGGCCGCCAGCCGGGGCGTGTGATCGTCCTTGAAGCCGTGGCTGAACGCGTGGGCCACCACTTCGTCGGCCAGCACCCGGCGGTGCCACGCCTCGGCGAGACGCAGCATCCCCTCACGCCCGCCCGCCGCGTCGTACACGCTCTGCACGCCCCCACATGGGCACGCCACGGAGGCGCACCACCAGACGTCTGAAATCTCGACCACCCACCAGGCATGAGCCCGTCGCAGGTGAGTCCAGGGACGTGCCGGTCAGCGAACTGCCTACGGTGACGACCTGAGCAGGCCTCATCGCGCGTGCACGTCGGGATCGTCTTCTCGCGAGTGGATCGGGCTACGACGCGGCGCCGTCCGGCGCAGCGGATGGGGATGACATACGACCCGACGGAGGACTTCGACGACCCAGAAGCCGCGGAGGGCGGATGAACAGATCGAAGTCGACAGCGACCGACGGGAGCCCGACGTCCGCGGCGATGGCTACCGGACCGCCGGGCGACCGGTCAGTCACCGCGTGGGTTCGACCCGCCCAATTGCAACCGCACCATGGTCTCCTCGTCCAGCATCTCGCCGGTCTCGAGGAAGCCGTACTTGCGGTAGAACGGGGCCGGTGTGCCAGGCCCTGACGCCCAGCTGGTGACCAGGGTCGTGCACCCCTCGGCACGGAG
>JBDSLK010000108.1:0-12206 GCA_039916425.1 Nocardioides sp. | reverse complement strand
GAGGCCGTACTTCGCGAACAGGGCCTGCACCTGCGGGGCGATCTCGGCGTATCGGTTGGACGGCAGATCCGGGAAGATGTGGTGCTCGATCTGGTGGCTCAGGTTCCCGGTCATGATGTGCAGGGCCTGCGAGCCGGAGATGTTGGCCGAGCCGAGCATCTGCCGGACGTACCAGTCGCCGCGGGTCTCCCCGTCGATCGACCGTCGCTCGAAGGTCTCGACGCCCTCGGGGAAGTGACCGCAGATGATCACCGAGTGGCTCCACACGTTGCGGACCACGTTGGCGGTGAAGTTGGCGGCCACGGTGCTCAGGAACGAGCCCGTCGGGATCGACAGCGCCGGGTGGAGCAGGTAGTCCTTGGTGGCCTGCTTCTTGATCTTGCCGAGCACCTGCTTGAGACGACGCTGGAAGTCGGGGTCCTTGGTCTGCTTCTTGGCGATCGTGGCGCCGAGCTCGAGGTCGTAGGCCGCGATGCCGTACTCGAAGAAGAGCATGTTGACGAAGTTCCACAGCGGCTGCCCGAGGTGGAACGGGTGCCAGGGCTGGTCCTCGTCGACGCGCATGATGCCGTAGCCGAGGTCGTTGTCCTTGCCGATCACGTTGGTGTAGGTGTGGTGGAGCTCGTTGTGGCTGTGCTTCCACTGCTCGGCCGGCGTGGCGGAGTCCCACTCCCAGGTGGTCGAGTGGATCTTCGGGTCGCGCATCCAGTCCCACTGGCCGTGCAGGATGTTGTGCCCGATCTCCATGTTCTCCAGGATCTTCGACACCGAGAGGCCGGCGGTGCCGACGATCCAGGCCGGCGGGAACAGGCTGAAGAGCAGCACGGCACGGCTCGCGACCTCGAGCGAGCGCTGGGTCTTGATCACCTTGCGGATGTACGCCGCGTCGGCCTCGCCGCGTGAGTCGAGGATGCTCTGGCGGATCGTGTCGAGCTCGCGGCCGAGCTCCTCGATGTCCTCGCGGGACAGGTGCGCGATCGGGCTGGTGGGCAACTTCTGGATGGCGGTCATCGATGCTCCTTAGTGGTGGTGCTCGAGGTCAGTGGTCGAAGTGGCAGGCGCCCGCGGGGGCGCTGATGCAGGTCTGGACGAGGGTGCCGCCGATGGCGGTCTCCCCGGGGACGGCGGTGGTGACCTCGCCGTTGCGCAGGTCGCGGACCGCTCCCTCCTTCAGTGGCAGCACGCAGCCGAAGCAGATGCCCATCCGGCAGCCGCTCGGCATCAGTACGCCGGCCTGCTCGGCGAGGTCGAGGATCGGCTGGGTGCCGTCGCCGGTCACCTCGACGCCGGTGCGGTCGAAGGTGGCCGAGCCACCCTCGCCAGCGACCACCCGGGCGGCCCGGAACTGCTCGGTCGCCAGCGTCAGGCCGCGGGCCGTGTGGTGGGACTCGAGGGCATCGAGCAGACCGCCCGGCCCGCAGGCCAGCGAGGTGCGCTCGTCGAGGTCGGGGACCAACGAGATCAGGTCGTCGACGTCGAGGACGCCGTGCACGTCGTCGTACCGTGCGACGAGGCGGATGGCTCCGGCTGCGTCGAGCGAGCGGAGGTCGGAGAGGAAGATCGAGTCCGGCTCCGTGGGTGCCACGTGGACGACGACGATGTCGTAGCCGGCGCTGCGCGCCAGCCGCAGGACGCCGCTGTCGGTCGCGGGGAAGAGGTTGCGAAGCATGCCGATGACGGGGGTGATGCCGGAGCCGGCGGTCACGAAGAGGAGCTTGGCGGAGCCGTCCGGGCCGACGGGCAGCACGAACTCACCGGCCGCCTGCTCGAGGTGGACGAGGGTCCCGGGGCGCGACTCACGGACCAGGTAGTTGCTGACCAGCCCGTCGGGCACCGCCTTGACGGTGATCGAGATGAGCCCGTCGCGACGGGGGCCGTGGGTGAGGGAGTAGGCACGCCACTGGCGGATGCCGTCGACGTCGACGCCGATGCGGACGTACTGACCGGGCTGGTGGCCCGCCCAGTCGGCGCCGGGCCGCATCACGATGGTCGCCGCGTCCGGGGTCTCGGGGCGGACCTCGACGATCCGGCCGCGCAGGTCGGCGCCGGAGCGGAGCGGGCTGAAGAGGTCGAGGTAGTCCCCCGGCAACAGCGGTGTCGTCACGGCCTCCGCCACGCGCAGGGCGCGGCGGCGCAGCGTGCGGACCGCGCTGGGCTCGAGAGTGAGGCTCATGGTGTCCAGTCTCGTCGTCGGATAGAGTTAATTCCTGACCTACCCGCGTGAATCCACCCCGCTGTTTTGTTCGGAAAGGACAGATCCGGTGACAGAAGTGACCCCGACCACGCTCAGCGAGGGCGGCGTGGGCGCGGGGCCGGCATTCGCCCTCGACCAGGGCCTCGTCGATCTGCTCCGCGCCAAGCTGCCGGAGGTGGCCGAGCACACCATCGGGGCGGTGACGGCCGAGGTGCCGTCGTACGCCGGCGCCTTCGGCGGGCCGATGGGCTCCTCCATCGAGCAGGCGGTGCAGATGGCACTGTCCGGCTTCCTACGGCTGGCCTCGCAGGGCCGCGCGGAGGACCCGGGCACGCCGTTGTCCCCGGCTCTCGAGGGCGCCTACGCGCTCGGTCGCGGGGAGGCCCGCAACGGCCGGTCGGCCGACGCGCTGCTCTCGGCATACCGCGTCGGCGCCCGGGTGGCCTGGCGCGAGCTGGCCGCCACCGCGGTCGACGACGACGTGCCCGCCGACGTCGTGGCGGCGTTCGCCGAGCTGGTGTTCGCCTACATCGACGAGCTGTCCGCCGCCTCCGTGGCCGGCCACGCCGACGAGCTGGAGACCTCGGGGCGGGTGCGCCAGCGCTACCTCGACCGGCTGGCTCTCGGCCTACTGCGCGGCGACCCCGCCGACGCCCTGGTCGCGGCCGCCGAACGGGCCGACTGGCGGCCGCCGAACACCCTCACCGCGGTCGTGCTGCCCCAGTCGCAGGTACGGCCGGTGCTCGGCCTCGTGGACCCTCGCGCACTCCAGGCCGGTGACGAGACGGGGGATCTGCCCGAGGGCCAGGCGGTGCTCCTGGTGCCGGACCTCGGCGGGCGCTCGCGGGGCCGGCTGATGCGCACGCTGGCCGGCCGGCACGCGGTGGCCGGGCCGGCGCGCCCGTGGCTGGAGGTGCGCGGCTCCTACGAGCGGGCGGTGCGGGCGCTCGGGCTGCGCACCGGCACCGACTCCCTCGACACCGAGGAGCACCTCGCGACGCTGGTGCTGAGCGCCGACGCGGAGGCGCTGGACGACCTGCGCGCCCAGGTCCTCGCCCCGCTCGCCGACCTCCGGCCGGCCGCCGCGGAGAAGCTGACGCTCACCCTGCGCGCCTGGCTCCTGCACCACGGCCGACGCGACGAGATCGCCGACGCCCTCTTCGTGCACCCCCAGACCGTGCGATATCGGATGGGACAGCTCCGTGAGCTCTACGGGGACCGCCTGGAGGACCCGGAGACCGTCCTCGCCCTCACCGTGGCCCTGGGGATCCTCCCCGTTCCCTGACCCGCCACCCGGCGCCACTTCACAGCCCACCCGGCGCCACTTCACAGCCCACCCGGCGCCACTCGTCAGCCGCCTGTGGAGAACGCGTGGATTGGCGCCGGGTCGAGGAGGATTTGGCGCCGGGTCGAGGGGATGTCCACGAGCCGTGCAGGATTTTTGGGGATCTGTGCAACCTTTGTCCAAGGGCGGACGAAGAAGGAAGTATGGACCGGGGACAGAGCATCGGCGTCCGGCTCGCCCGCCGGGACGAGTCGGCGCTCGAGGATGCCTATGCCGACTACGGCCCGAGCGTGCTCGCCTACCTGCGGCGCTACGTCGGCGCCGACGAGGCCGAGGACGTGCTCCAGCGGACCTTCCTCGACATCTGGCGGCACGCCGCGCGCTACGACCCGCAGGAGCGTTTCTCCGGTTGGCTCTTCACCATCGCCCACCGCCGGGCGGTCGACACACTGCGCACCCGACGACACCCGGTGGTCGACGTCGACACCGTCCGCGAGCTGATGGGGGAGGACGGCCGCGAGTCGCTCGACCGCTTCGCCGACGCGGCTGACGTACGCCAAGCCCTCGCCCGCCTGCCCGAGCATGAGCGCGAGACGCTCCGCCTCGCGTACTTCGAGGAGCTCACCCAGGCCGAGATCGCCGCGCGCCTCGACGTGCCGCTCGGCACCGTCAAGGCCCGCTCCTCCCGGGGCCTGCGCCGCCTGTCCACCAACATGCGTGCGAACCAGGAGACGGGCGCGCAATGACCGACCATTTCTTGACGGACGCCACGGACCCGACCGATCCGACCGACCACGTCGACCTGCCCGGTCTGCTTCGCGGCGAGCTGGACAACGCCACAGTGAACGACACCCGGGCGCACCTCGAGACCTGTGCCGAGTGCCGTGGCTTGCTCGTGGAGGCCGCCGCCGGCCACGCGATGCTGCTCCGGGCGGTGCGCTCGCAGGGGCCGGTACGCCGCGCCCCGGCCCTGGCGCACGCACCGGCCGCCTCCGACCTCCCGCCGCCGCCGACCCCGCGGCGCACGGCCCGCCACCTGGTACCGCTGCTCGTCGCCGCGTTCGTGGTGGCCGCCGCCCTGGTGGTGGGGCTGCTCCGCCCCTGGTCGACCGAGGAACCGGCACCCCCGGCCGCGACCGGCCGGTCGGCCACCCTGGAGCCGCTCGCGGGCGACGGCGGCGGGATCGTCTCGCTCACGGTCTCGGGCCGGGCCACCCGGATGGTCATCGAGACCCACGACCTGCCGCCCCTCGACGCCGGCCAGTTCTACTACGCCTGGTTGCTCGACCCGGCCACCAACAAGATGCTGCCGCTCGGACAGGTCGGCGCCGGCGCGGAGGGCCGCTCCTCGTTCGACCTCCCCGCGGGGCTGCTCGACGCCTACTCCGCGATCGACGTGAGCCTCGAGGACGACGACGGCGACCCGCAGCACTCCCCCACCTCGGTCCTGCGCGCCACCTACGCCTGACCGACCCCGTGGGCGATCAGCCCACACCACCCCAATGGAAGGAAGTCCAGCATGAAGAAGTACATCGGCGCCGCGGCGCTCGCCCTCGCTGTGGGAGGCACCGCCCTCGCCCCGGCACCCGCCCTGGCCGGCACCGCCTCGGAGGCACGGGCTGGCACGACCAGCCTCGCCGAGGTACTCGCGGCGGACGGGCAGAAGTTCGACGGCCGCTGGAGCGACTTCGACATCACCGAGGCCGCGGCGTACGCCGTGATCGGGGCCAAGCCGGACAGCCCCGTCGCCCTGCTGGCCGACGGCACCACCCGGCTGACCGCGTTCCTCCCGACCGACCGGGCCTTCCAGGCCCTGGTGAAGGACCTCACCGGCAAGAAGCTCGGCACGGAGCAGAAGGTCTTCAAGGCCGTGGCGGGGCTCGGCATCGACACGGTCGAGGCCGTGCTGCTCTACCACGTGGTGCCGGGCAAGACGCTCACCTCGGGCAAGGTCGTCGCAGCCGACGGGCAGAAGATCACCACGGCGCTCGCGGGTGCCACGTTCACCGTCAAGGTGAAGGGCAGCACCGTCAGGCTCAAGGACGGCGACAGGAACGACGCCAACCCCCAGGTGGTCGCGCTCGACATCAACAAGGGCAACCGCCAGGTCGCGCACGCCATCAACCGCGTCCTGCGCCCGATGGACCTCTGAGCCTTCGGACTCCCCCCTGAGCGGTGCCCCCGGGACTCACGAGGACCCGGGGGCGCTGCTGTGTCCGGGCCGCTCGGGCCACCGGACGTGGATGCGTCTCCTACGCTGGCCGACGTGACCAGCGACGAGTGGAGCGGGCGCCCCGCGCACCTCGGGCGGAGGTGGGACGACCGATGACCGCCCGCACGCTCCGCGGGCTGCTCGCGGGCCTCGTCGTGGTCGCCCTCGCCGCGACCGGCCTGGTCTGGCGGGCCCAGGACGACCCGCAGCCGGCTACCGCCCGCGGGGCGGCGGGGCCGACTCCGAGAGCGACGCCCACCGAACAGACCACGGGCCAGTCCCCGGGCCAGACCGGCGAGGGCATCGTCTCGCTGCCCGACCTCGAGATGGCCCGGAGCGTCACCCGGGAGGACAGCTACTACCCCGACGCCGGCGACCCGGGCATCGACTCCCTCCACCATGATCTCGTGCTGGCCTGGGACCCCGACGACGAGACCCTGACCGCCACCGACACGTTGGCCTTCCGGGTCACCGCCGACGCCGACGAATTCCGGCTCGACCTCGGCGAGCCGCTCGAGGTCGCGAGCACCGTCCTCGACGGCGAGGAGGTCCCCCACGAGCACACCGGCAAGGACCTGGTGGTCCAGGCCCAGGTCCAGGAGGGCAGCGAGCACGTCGTCGAGATCGCGTACTCCGGCACGCCCGAGCCGGTCCCGGCGCCGACCACCCGGCAGGACTTCAGCACCGTCGGCTGGACGGTCACGACGGGCGGCGAGGTGTGGACCATGCAGGAGCCCTTCGGCGCCTACACGTGGTACCCCGTCAACGACCAGCCGGCCGACAAGGCGCTCTACGACTTCACCATCACCGCGCCGGCCCCCTTCGTCGGCATCGCCAACGGCACCCTGGAGTCGCGGATCGACGGCGACCTCGGCACCACCACCCGCTGGCACACCGACGAGCCGATGTCGTCGTACCTCACCACGATCGCCATCGGCGACTACGTCACCGAGGAGCAGGTCACCGACTCCGGCGTCCCCGTCTCGCTGTGGGTGCCGCGCGACAAACAGGCCGCGATGGCCAAGGTCCGCTACGCCCGCGAGGCGATCGAGTGGATCGAGTCCAAGCTCGGCCCCTACCCGTTCAGCTCGGCCGGCATCGTGGTCACCGACTCCCGGAGCGGCATGGAGACCCAGACGATGGTCACCCTGGGCGACGACGACTACGTGCTGTCCAAGAAGGTGATCGTCCACGAGATGGTGCACCAGTGGTACGGCGACCAGGTCACCCCCACCGACTGGCGCGACGTGTGGATGAACGAGGGCATGACGATGTACCTCCAGGCGCTCTACGAGTCCGAGCACGGCGGCCCGTCGATGAAGGCCGCGATGGCGCGGTACGCCGCGGCCGACGGCTTCCTGCGTGAGCAGGCCGGCCCGCCGGGCGACTACGACCCGGGGACCTTCGGGGAGGGCAACATCTACTACATCCCCGCCGTGATGTGGGACGAGCTGCGCCAGAGGATCGGCGACGACGCGTTCTGGTCGATGGTCCGGTCCTGGCCGACGGTCCACGACAACAGCGGCGCCACCCGCGAGGACTACCTGGACTGGGTCGAGCAGACCACGGGCGAGGAGCTGAGCGGGTTCTTCGACGCCTGGCTCAACGGCGACTCCACCCCGTCGACGACCTGACGGTCCGGGGCTGCGCCTACTCGGTGTGGACGGGGTCGGCCCCGGTCGCCGACCCCGGCGAGCTGCCGGGCGAGCTGTCGGGCGAGCTGCCGGGCGAGCTGCCGGTCAGGGTCGCCAGCATCTGCCGCACGTTGCCGAGCTGCTCGTTGATGCTGTCGCGGCGCCGGGTTGCGGCCGCAAGCTCGCGGTCGGACTCCTTGCGCACCCGGTCGGCCGCCGTCCGGGCCTCGCCCACGAGGGCCCCAGCGCGCACCTCGGCCTCCTGGAGCAGCTGACGGATCTCCTGCTGGGCCGCCTCGTGCTCACGCTCGCCGAGCGCGCGCTGCTCGTCGACCTGGAGGTTGAGCGCCTCGAGGCGGGACTGGGCGTCCGCCTCCTGGGCACCGAGGTCCGCGGCGGACTGGCGGCGCCGTTCGGCCAGCGTCGTCTCGAAGTCGGTGGCCGCGGCAGCGACCTGGGCACGCTGCTGCTCGACGAGCGCCTCGGCTTCCTGGCGACGAGCGGAGGAGTCTCGCTCGGCGGCGTCCCGCTCCTCGTCGGCCCGGCGCTGGGCATCGGCCACGACGCGGGCCGCCTCGGCCTCGGCGGCGCGACGGACCTGCTCGGCGTCGTGGTCGGCCGAACCACGCAGGTCGACGGCGGCCTGCTCCGCACGCTTGCGATCGTCCTCGGCGTCAGCGCGGGCCTCGTCCCTCAGCTGGGCCGCCTCGGCCTCGGCGAGGGCGAGGATCTGGCCCACCCGCTCCCCGAGGTGGGCGAACGACGCGGGCTCGGTCGGCACCTCCGCGACGGCCTCCCCCGGTGGCGCCTCGGCCCGGCGGACTGCCTCCCGCAGCCGCGCGACCTCCTCACGCAGCGCGCGCACCTCACGGTCGACCTCGCTCGGCTCGTAGCCTCGGCGGGCGATGGAGAAGGTCGGCTCGGGCTGGTTCACGGGTGGGGCTCCTCGGGCGTGGGGGGTGGGGGCGGGCTGGCAGGGTCCTCGGTGGTGGCGACGTCGTCGACGGCGAGCGCCTCGATCACCCCGGACAGGTGGCTGAGCTCGGAGGCGATCTCGTCGCGGCGCGAGCGCAGGCTGGTGGTCTCGGCCCGCGCCTGCTCGACCAGGGTGCGGGCCTCGGAGCGGAGCCGGTCGGCCTCCTCGCGGGCGTCGGCCAGCAGACGGGTCGCCTCCCCGCGCTGGCGGCGTACGTCGGCCGCGGCCTCCGCACGCAGCGAGACCACCTCGTCGGCCACCTGTCCGCGGAGGGCTCGGGCGCCCTCCTCGGCCTCCGCGCGGCGGTGCTCGGCGCGAGCCAGCATCACCGCTGCCCCTGCCTCGGCGTCCCCGAGCAGCGCGGCCGACTCGCGCTCGGACTGCTCGCGACGTCGCCGGGCCTCGTCGGTCGCGGTCACCAGCGCCGACTCGGCGGCCACGGTGAGCGTGCGCACCCGTTGCTCGGTCGCGACCGACTGCCGCTGGAGCCGCTCGGCGGCGCCGCGCAGCAGCCCCTGGAGCTCGCGGCGACGGGTCCGCAGGTGGGCAGCCACCTCCGCGTGTCCCTGCTTGCGGAGGAGCCGGGACTCCTGGGCCGCCGCCGCCAGCACGGAGTCGACGGAGGCCCGCGCCCACGAGGTCTGTTCGGCCGCGCGGGTGAGCTCGCGCTGGCTCTCCAGTCGGGCACCGGCGACCAGCGCCTCGGCCTCGTGGTGGGCCTGCTGGATCAGCTCGCGCGCCTCGTCACGGCAGACGTCGAGCACCTTCTGCGCGTCGGTCCGCTGCTGGGTCACGTCGTGCTCGGCGGCCTCGCGCAGCGAGGCGGCCTCCGCGGCGGCGCCCGAGATCCGCTGCTCGGCCAGCGTCATCGCTTCCATCCGCACCACGTCGCCGTTGGCCCGGGCGTCCTCGATCACCGTCGTGGCGCGATGGTGAGCCTCGGCGAGCACCCGCTCGGACTCGGCACGCGCGGCGGCGACCAGCGCCTCGGCCTCGGCCTCGGTCGTCGTGCGCTGCTGGGCCGCGGCCTCGAGCAGTGCGGTGGCCTCGGCCCGCGCCTCGGCGACCACCACCTCGCGCTGGGTCTCGGCGGACCGCAGCAGCAGGCTCGCCTGCTCACCGGCGTCGGCGACGAGCGCGCGGGCGTCCTCGGCGGCGGCGGCGACGGCGCCCCGCGCCCGCTCCTGGTCGCGCGTCGCCTCCGCCCGGACTCGCTCGGCCTCACGGTGCAGGCGCTCGGCCTCGGTCTCCAGCACCTGCGCGGCACTCGTGGCCCGGCGGGCCTCGGCCACGCTCTCGCGGTGGAGCTCGTCGGCGATCTCCTGGGCGCGGGCGAGCAGCGCAGCAGCGCCGTGCTCCGTGTCGTCGGGTACGGCGCGGCGCTCCCGAGTGCGTGCATCCGCCTCCACGGGGCAAATCCTCCCAGGTTGCACCGTCAGGTCAACTGGCCGTCCGGCGACCGACCGGTCGACCGGGAGGAGCCGCGCTCAGAACAGCAGCGCCGAGGCGGGATCCTCGAGGATGCCGGCGACGTCGGCGAGGAAGCGCGAGCCCTTCTCTCCGTCGATGTGGCGGTGGTCGAAGCTGAGCGCCAGCGTCGTCACCTGACGGACCACGATCTCGTCCCCTCGCTCACCGGAGACCACCCACGGCTGCTTCCGGACCGCGCCGAAGCAGAGGATCGCGGACTCGCCCGGGTTGATGATCGGGGTGCCGGCGTCGACGCCGAAGACGCCCACGTTGGTGATCGTGAAGGTGCCACCGCTCATCTCGGCCGGCTGGGTCCTCCCCTCCCGCGCGGTCGCGGTGAGCTCGCTGAGCGCAGCGGCGAGCTCGGGCAGCGTGAGGTCCTGGGCATCCTTGACGTTGGGCACGACGAGACCACGCGGGGTGGCCGCAGCGATGCCGAGGTTGACGTAGGACTTGTAGACGACCTCCTGGGCGGCCTCGTCCCAGGCGGAGTTGATCTCGGGCGTTCGCCGCATCGCGAGGAGCACCGCGCGGCTGAGCACCAGCAGCGGCGAGACCTTGACGTCGCGGAGCTCGCGACGCTTCTTGAGGCGCTCGACGAGCTCCATGGTCGCGGTGACGTCGAAGGTCATCCACTCGGTGACGTGCGGGGCGGTGAACGCCGATTGCGTCATCGCGGCGGCCATCATCTTGCGCACGCCCTTGACGGGCTCGCGGGTCTCACGCTGACCGCTCGTCGAGGACCGCCGACCGCTGTCGCCAGCGGCGGAGCTCTCGGGAGAGGCAGCACTCCCCTCCCCGCCCGACCCGGAGGCCGCGGCCTCGACGTCGGCGCGAGTGACCGCGCCGTTGCTCCCGGACGCCGTCACCGAGGCGAGGTCGACGCCGAGGTCCTTGGCCAGCTTGCGGACCGGCGGCTTCGCGAGGGCCCGGTGCGCAGCGGACTCGACGGGCGCGCCGGGGGCCAACGGCACGACCGCGGACCGCGCCGGCACCGCCGGCTCGTCGGCCCCGACCACGTCCGGGGACGCGCCGGGCTCGAAGGCGCCCTGGAGCTGGCGCTGGGTCGCCCCCGCGGCCGAGGTGGACGGGCCCGCTGTGCCCCGACGTGCCCGGCGGACCGCGCTCCGCTCCGCCTTGTTGCGGCCGACCAGGCTCTCGCCCTCACCGCCACCGCTGGCGCGCGGGTTGGACAGGTCGATCTCCATCTCCGCCGGGGTCTCGACGGGCTCGACCGGCGTGGGCGCGGCCGCCTCGGCCGGGTCGCCCACCGAGATGATCGGGGTGCCGACCTCGATCATCTCGCCCTCGGCGACGAGGAGGGCGAGGACGGTGCCGGCGTACGGCGACGGCAGCTCGACGAGCGACTTGGCGGTCTCGATCTCGACGACGATGTCGTTGATGGCGATGACGTCGCCGACCTTGACCTTCCAGGCCACGATCTCGGCCTCGGTGAGGCCCTCGCCGACGTCGGGGAGGAGGTAGTCAGCCATGGTGGGTGGTCCCTTCTCAGAAGCTCAGCGAGCGGTCGACGGCGTCCAGCACCCGGTCCAGGTCGGGGAGGTAGTCCTCCTCGATCCGCGACGGCGGGTAGGGCGTGTCGAAGGCACCGACGCGCAGCACCGGGGCCTCGAGGGAGTAGAAGCACTCCTCGGTGATCCGGGCCGAGAGCTCGGCACCGAGGCCGAGATTGACGTGCGCCTCGTGGGCGACCACGGCGCGACCGGTGCGGCGTACGGACTCCAGGACCGGGGCCATGTCGAGCGGCGAGAGCGTGCGCAGGTCGATGACCTCCAGCGACGTGCCCTCGGCCTCGGCGGCCTCGGCGGCCTTCAGGCAGGTCTTCACCATCGGGCCGTAGGACAGCAGCGTGGCGTCCCGTCCGGCGCGCACCACTCGTGAGGTGAACAGCGGGTCGGGGGTCGCGGACTCGTCGAGGTCGGCCTTGTCGGCGTGGTACTGCCGCTTGGGCTCGAGGAAGATCACCGGGTCGTCGCTGGCGATCGCCTGCTGGATCATCCAGTAGCCGTCGATCGGGTTGGAGCAGGCGACCACCTTGAGGCCGGGGGTGTGTGCGAACTGCGCTTCCGGCGACTCCGAGTGGTGCTCCACCGCACCGATACCGCCACCGAACGGGATCCGGATGACCATCGGCATCTTGATCCGGCCCTGGCTGCGGAAGTGGATCTTGGCGACCTGGCACACGATCTGGTCGTAGGCGGGGTAGACGAAGCCGTCGAACTGGATCTCGACGACCGGCCGGTAGCCGCGCATCGCCATGCCGACAGCGGTGCCGACGATGCCGGATTCCGCGAGCGGGCTGTCGATGACGCGGTCCTCGCCGAAGTCCTTCTGGAGGCCGTCGGTGATGCGGAAGACGCCGCCGAGCTTGCCGACGTCCTCGCCCATGAGCAGGACCTTCGAGTCGTCCTCCA
>JBDSLK010000107.1:0-9141 GCA_039916425.1 Nocardioides sp. | reverse complement strand
GCGGTTCGGTGGGCGAGAGCCATTCGTTCCTGGCCGTCCGGAGACGTCGGTGGTGTGCCTTGGATGTCTCCAGGACGTGGGCCTCGGAGCGCTCTAGCAGTCCAGGTCTCCGCGAGAACTCCACGAGAGCGAAGCGCGCGGTCTCCGTGACACCTCGCCACCCGACAGGCCGGGAGCCAGGTAGGTCATTCCCACTCGATCGTCCCCGGCGGCTTGGAGGTCACGTCGAGAGTGACCCGGTTGACCTCGGCGACCTCGTTGGTGATCCGGGTGGAGATGCGCTCCAGCACGTCGTAGGGCAGCCGCGCCCAGTCGGCGGTCATGGCGTCCTCGGAGGTGACCGGGCGGATCACGACGGGGTGGCCGTAGGTGCGACCGTCGCCCTGGACGCCGACCGAGCGGACGTCGGCGAGCAGCACCACCGGCATCTGCCAGATCTCGCGGTCGAGGCCGGCCCGGGTGAGCTCCTCACGCGCAATCAGATCGGCCTGGCGCAGGATCTCGAGCCGCTCGCGGGTGACCTCGCCGATGATCCGGATGCCGAGCCCGGGCCCCGGGAAGGGCTGGCGGTGCACCATCGACGACGGCAGGCCGAGCTGCTCCCCGACCAGCCGGACCTCGTCCTTGAAGAGGGTGCGCAGCGGCTCGACCAGCTCGAACTGGAGGTCCTCGGGGAGCCCGCCGACGTTGTGGTGCGACTTGATGTTGGAGGTGCCGGCGCCGCCTCCGGACTCGACCACGTCGGGGTAGAGCGTGCCCTGGACGAGGTACGCCGTGGCGCCCTCGGCCGCGGGGGTGCCGGCGAAGACCCGTACCTCGGCGGCCTCGAAGACCCGGATGAACTCGCGGCCGATGATCTTGCGCTTCTCCTCGGGGTCGACCACGCCCTCGAGGGCACCGAGGAACTGGTCGGCGGCGTCGACCACGTCGAGGTCGTCGAACACCGCCTCGAAGTCCGCGCGGACCTGCTCGGTCTCGCCCTGGCGCATCATCCCGTGGTCGACGTACACGCAGGTGAGCCGGTCGCCGATGGCGCGCTGCACGATCGCCGCGGCAACGGCGGAGTCGACGCCGCCCGACAGCGCGCAGATCGCCCGGGACTCGCCGATCTGCTCGCGGATGTGCGTGACCTGCTCCTCGACGATGTTGAGCATCGTCCAGGTCTGCCGGCACCCGGCGATGTCGTGGAGAAAGTGCTCGAGGACCTGCTGGCCGTGCTCGGTGTGCAGCACCTCGGGGTGCCACTGCACCCCTGCCAGCCGGCGGTCGAGGTCCTCGAAGGCGGCGACCGGCGTGGAGACGGTCGAGGCGAGGACGGCGAAGCCGGCCGGCGCCTGCGCGACCGAGTCGCCGTGGGACATCCACACGGTGTGGTGCTCGGGCAGCTTGTGGAGGAGCACCCCGGGCGCCGTGACCTGCACCTGGGTGCGGCCGTACTCGCGGGCGCCGGTGTGGGCCACCTCGCCGCCCAGCCCGGCCGCCATCAGCTGGAAGCCGTAGCACATGCCGAACACCGGAACCCCCGCGTCGAAGACGGCCCGGTCGATGCCGGGGGCTCCGTCGGCGTACACCGACGACGGCCCGCCCGACAAGATGATCGCCTTGGGCTCGCGGGCGAGCATCTCGGCGACCGGCCAGGTGTGCGGCACGATCTCGGAGTAGACCCGCGCCTCTCGCACCCGTCGCGCGATCAGCTGGGCGTACTGAGCCCCGAAGTCGACCACCAGGACCAGATCGTGTTCCGCCACGCCTGCAGCCTAGTGGCGCGACCGGGGCTGGTCCGAAATCAGATCAGGGCCCGGCCGGGTGGGAGGGTGGCCGAGCCCTGAAATGTCGGACCCCCTGCAGCGGGGGCCGGAGCGGACCGGCCGCCGAGGGAGCGACTGCCGGTCCGCTCCGTCCAACGACGGCTGCCGCCGGTGGTTACGCGGCCGGCGCCCGCTCGGCCCTCGCGGTGATCGTCGGCGACGGGGTTGGCCCCAGGGACGTCGTGCTGATCTCGAGACGCCTCGTCGGTCGGCTCGTCGATCCCAGGAGGGGTCGGGGGCGGCCCAGTCTCTTCATCAGCCGCAGGTTGGCGGTCATGATCGCGGCGTGGGTCTTGTCTGACATCCCGAGCATCGGCGCGAAGCGGATCAGCCGCTGCGTCGCCACGGCTTGCGACTCGGTGTAGCGGTGGATGCGCTCACTGCCCTGGCGACGACCCGTCCCCGACCGGCGCATGCCGCCCATCGGGGAGTCGACGCTGCCGAAGGTCGCGCCGAAGGCCTCGTTGATGTTGACCGTCCCGCACCGGATGTGGGCCGCCGTCGTTGGCGCGCGCGACCGCCTCCCCCTCGTCGTGGAACCGGTAGAGCGAGATCGCCGGGCCGAAGGTCTCCCGGCCGAAGCACGTCATGTCGGGAGTGACGCCCTCGAGGATCGTTGGCTCGAAGAAGTACGGGCCGAGGTCGGGGCGGGCCCGGCTGCCTGTGAGCACGCGGGCACCCTTCGCGACGGCGTCCTCGACGTGGGCGGTCACGGTGTCGCCAGGGCGAGATGATGCCGACGACGCCCTTGGGGATGCGGTTGACCTCGACCCGGGTGAGCCCGGGGACCACCCCGATCCGGCGCCGGGTGTCGAGGTGCTCGTGGGCGGTCCGGGCGTAGTAGCGCGGTGAGCCCGAGGTGCAGCGGCTCGTCGAAGGCGTGCTTGCGGGACTTGCCCGACTCCCACACGATCAGGTCGATGATCTCGTCCTGCCGGTCCAGGACCAGGTCGTGGAACCTCAGCAGCATCGCCGCCCGGTCGTCGAGGGAGGTCCGCGCCCAGGCCCGCTCGGCCCGGTGCGCCCGGACGAAGGCCTCGGCCACGTCGGCGAAGCCCGGCCGGGTGGTCCAGGTCCCTATCCTCTCGGCCGACGGCTCAGACGATGTCGGGCGCGCTGACCCGGGCCTCGTCGGCCTCCTGGTCGGTCATCTTCAGCTGGCTCTGCCGCTCGGCCTCGACCCGGCGCAGGTAGTGGTCGACCTCGTCGGCGGTGCGGGCGGCATCCCAGCCGAGCTCGGCGGCCATCAGCCCGGCCGCCTGGTCAGCCACGTGGACGCCACGGTCGAAGGTCTCGATCGAGATCCGGGTACGCCGGGTCAGGACGTCGTCGAGGTGCCGCGCGCCCTCGTGAGACACGGCGTAGACGACCTCGACGGCGAGGTAGTCGTCGGCGCCGTCGAGCGGCTCCCCCAGCTGAGGTCGGGCCGCGATCAGGTCGAGGACCTCGTCGACCAGGCTGCCGTAGCGCTCCAGCAGGTGGTCGATCCGCGAGATGTGCAGCCCCGCCCGGCGGGCCAGCAGTGCGCGCTGGTTCATGCGCGCCTCGAAGCCCGGGGCGCCGACCAGCGGGATCCGGTCGGTGATCGAGTCGCGCACGGCGGCGTGGCCGCCGGAGGCGAGCGAGTCGGCAGCGGCGTCGACGGCGTCCTTGGCCATCACCCGGTACGTCGTGAGCTTGCCGCCCGCGATCATCACCAGGCCCGGGACCGGGGCGACCACGGTGTGCTCGCGGGAGATCCGGCTCGTCGGCTCGGACTCGCCGCGCAGCAGGGGCCGCAGCCCGGCCCAGACACCCTCGATGTCGTCGTGGTCGAGAGGCTCCCGCAGGATCGTGTTGACCTGACCGAGCAGGTAGTCGATGTCGGCCCGGCTGGCCGCCGGGTGCGCCTTGTCCAGGTCCCACGGGGTGTCGGTGGTGCCGATGATCCAGTGCCGTCCCCACGGGATCACGAACAGCACGGACTTCTCGGTCTTGGTGATGATGCCGGCCTCGGACCGGATCCGGTCGCGGGGCACCACGAGGTGGATGCCCTTGCTGGCCTGGACGTGCAGGCTGCCCCGGCCGCCGACGAGGTCCTGGATGTCGTCGGTCCACACACCGGCGGCGTTGACCACGACGCGGGCCCGGATGTCGATCTCGCGCCCGGTCTCCAGGTCACGGGCGCGCACGCCGACGACCCGCTCCCCCTCCCGCACGAAGCCGACGACCTCGGTGCGTGGGGCGACGTGGGCGCCGTGGGACGCGGCGGTGCGGGCGATGGTCATCACCAGCCGCGCGTCGTCGACCTGGCAGTCGTAATAGCGGATCGCCCCGTGAAGCTCGTCGGTCTTGAGGTCGGGCGCGATCCGGGCGACCTGCTTGCGGAAGAGGTGCTTGTGCTTGGGGACGCCCATGTCGTACTTCCCCGCCATGGCCATGCCGTCGTAGAGCACCAGGCCGGCACCGACGTAGGGCCGCTCGTAGGCCTTGTGCAGCGGGTACAGGAAGGGCACCGGCCGCACCAGGTGCGGGGCCAGCCGGGTGAGCAGCAGGCCGCGCTCCTCCAACGCCTCCTTGACCAGCGCGAAGTCGAACATCTCCAGGTAGCGCAGCCCTCCGTGCACGAGCTTGCTGCTGCGGCTGCTGGTGCCGCTGGCCAGGTCGCGCTGCTCGACCAGGCCGGTGCTCAGGCCCCGGGTCACGGCGTCCAGGGCGACGCCGGCGCCGACGATGCCGCCGCCGACCACGAGGACATCGAGGTGCTCCCCGGTCCCGGTGGCCTCGAGGGCCCGCAGGGCCTCGTCGCGGGCGTCCGGGCTGAGGGCGCTGGTCTGTGGCATGGATCCAGTGTCCTCCAAGCCTGGTCGCGGTGCCGAACCGACGGGTCCGGCAGGATGGGCGGATGGACGAGATCGTCGCGCTGTACGACGCCTCCGGGCGGCCGGCGGGCTCCGCGCCGCGCTCCCGGATGCGTGCGGGCAACCTCCGGCACGGTGCCACCGCGGTGGTGGTCCGCGACCCCCTCGGGCGGGTGCACGTGCACCGTCGTACCGAGACCAAGGACGTCTATCCGGGGCGCTACGACTTCGCCGCGGGCGGGGTGCTGCTGGCCGGCGAGGAGCCGCTCGCCGCGGCCCGGCGGGAGCTCGCGGAGGAGCTGGGCGTCACCTCGGAGCTGGTCCCGCTGGGCGAGGCGGACTACGCCGACGACCAGACGACGTACCACGCGTTCCTCTACACGACCGAGTGGGACGGACCGATCCGGCCGCAGGCCGAGGAGGTCGCCTGGGAGGGGTGGGCGACGCTCGAGGGGCTGGCCGAGATGCTCGACGACCCGGCCGTCGCGGTCATGCCCGACACCGCCGGCGTGCTGGGCGACTGGGTCCGCGACCGGCTCGCCGACCGGGTCAGCCCCGAGCAGGGCTGGGACAACGTGACGACGATCGTCGAGGGCCGCTGGGTGGACCGGCTCCCGGCCCGCCCCGAGGTGGCCCCACGGCTGCTCGCCGAGACCCGGCTGCTGCCCGCGCTCGCGCCCGCGCTCGGCCTGAGGGTGCCGGAGCCGGTCGTCCTCGACGAGGAGCCGCTGCGGGTCCGCCACGTGCTGGTCCCCGGCGAGCCGTGCGAGCCGGGGCAGCTCACCGCGGCCGACGGCGCGGCGGTGGGCCGCTTCCTCCGGGCGCTTCACGACACCCCGCCCACTGTCTGGGCCGGCGCCGGGGTGCTGGGGGCCGCGGAGGCGAGCGCGGAGCTGACGGAGGGCCTGGCGGGGATGCGTGACCGGGTGCTGCCGCTGCTGCCGCCGGAGCGGCACCGCGATGCCCACGACCTGCTCGACGAAGTGGCCGAACCGTCTGGGGTCTGCCTGGTCCACGGCGACCTCGGGCCGATGCACCTGTTGACCAACGAGGGACGGGTCACCGGCGTGATCGACTGGTGCGACGTCAGACTCGGCGACCCCGGGCTCGACCTGGCCTGGACACTGCACGGCACCCCGCAGCCCTTCGCCGACGCCCTCGCCGCGGCGTACTCCCCCACCACCGGGCAACGCGCCCGCGGTCTGCTGTGGCACCGGCTCGGTCCCTGGTGGGAGGCCCTGGGCGGGATCGACTTCCTCGGCGAGGAGTACGTCGCGTCGGGGCTGGCCGGCATTCTGGCCCGACTCTGACGTCCCCTCGCCCTTGTAACGCGGTGTCCACCGATCTGACGCGGTGCTGCAACACGGCCCTAGACGCGTGGACACCGCGTTACATGCGGCACATGGCCCCGGTCGGGGCTACTCGGCGACGACCTCGACGCGCTGGAACTCCTTGAGCTCGGTGTAGCCGGTGGTGGCCATCGCCCGCTTCAGGGCGCCGATCAGGTTCATGGTGCCGTCGGCGACGCGGGACGGGCCGAAGAGGATCTGCGCGAGGGTGCCGACCGTCTCGAACTCGACGCGCTCGCCGCGCGGCAGCTCGGGGTGGTGCGCCTCGCCGCCCCAGTGGAAGCCCCGGCCCGGGGCGTCGGTGGCCCGCGCGAACGGTGAGCCGACCATCACGGCGTCGGCCCCGCAGGCGACCGCCTTGGCGATGTCGCCGGACCTGCCGATCGAGCCGTCGGCGATGACGTGCACGTAGCGTCCGCCGGACTCGTCGAGGTAGTCGCGACGGGCCGCGGCGACGTCGGCGACCGCGCTTGCCATCGGGACCGCGATGCCGAGCACCTGGCGGGTGGTGTGGGCGGCCCCGCCGCCGAAGCCGACCAGCACCCCGGCAGCGCCGGTCCGCATCAGGTGGAGCGCCGCCTGGTACGTCGCGCAGCCACCGACGATCACCGGCACGTCGAGCTCGTAGATGAACTCCTTGAGGTTCAGCGGCTCGGCCTGGCTGGAGACGTGCTCGGCCGACACGGTGGTCCCTCGGATCACGAACATGTCGACGCCGGCGTCGACCACCGCCTTGGCGAACTCCTTGGTGCGCTGCGGTGAGAGGCTGCCGGCCACCGTCACCCCGGCGGCACGCATCTGCTGGAGCCGGGCGGTGATCAGGCCCTCCTGGATCGGCTCGGCGTAGATCTCCTGCATCCGGCGGGTGGCGTCGTTGCCCCGGAGCCCGGCGACCTCGTCGAGGAGGTCGGTGGGGTCGTCGTACCGCGTCCAGAGACCCTCGAGGTTGAGCACCCCGAGACCGCCCAGCTTGCCGAGCGCGATCGCGGTGTCCGGGGACATCACCGAGTCCATCGGCGCGGCAAGGACCGGGAGGTCGAAGCGGTAGGCGTCGATCTGCCAGGCGACGCTCACCTCTTCGGGGTCCCGGGTGCGCCGCGAGGGGACGATCGCGATGTCGTCGAAGGAGTAGGCGTGCCGGGCGCGCTTCGCGCGGCCGATCTCGATCTCGGTCACCGGCGCAGCCTATCGACCGTCAGGATCTGGCCGGACCACCCCGGGCTCGGCTGCCCCGCGACGCCTCAGGGTCCGCCGGTCGAGCGAGCTCCCGGCGGATCCTGAGTCGCGCGACCCGGGCTCCCCCGCGGCTCGGGCCCCCATCGGACCCCGAGGCCCTTTGAGTACGGGACACTGTAACCAAAGACCGGCGCCGTGTCAGGAGTCCATCGGTCCGCAGACCGCGTCCCGGAGCGCCTGGCGCAGCCAGGGGGCGAAATCGTCGCGGGTCCAGCCGACCTCCTCGACGAACTGGAGGTACATCTCGCCCGAGGTGATCACGTAGACGACGTCGGCGGCACCGGGGCGCACCACAGCGCCCGGGGGACTCAGCAGGGCCACCAGCTCGGCGGAGGTGCCCCGCCGCCGCTCCCGCGCCCGTTCGACCAGTCGCCGCGCCGACTCGTCCTGGTCGGCGGCGCGGTGCAGCGCCGGCACCAGGGGGGTCATCGCCTCGAAGGCGTTGCACGCGAACTCCACGAACCGGTCCAGCCGGACGCCGAGGTCCGGCTCCTCGCCGAGGCGCAGGGCCCCGAACGCCGCCTGCAGGTCGGGGAGGGCGCCGAAGCTGGTGCGGCGGAACGCGGCCATCAGCAGCGCAGCCTTGTCACCGAACGCCCGCGACACCAGCTCGGGCGAGACCCCTGCCTCGGCCGCGACCGCTGCCACGCTGGTGCGCGACCAGCCCTCCTCGACGAACCGGCGGCACGCGACGTCGAGCACCCGCTCGCGACGCTCGTGGGCTGCGGCCTGACGCTTGCTGGAGTCGTAGGTGCGGCGAGGAGACTGGGTCGGCCCGCAGGCGGTCGCGGCGCTCACCGCCCGCTGTAGTTGGGCGCTTCGACGGTCATCTGGACGTCGTGCGGGTGGCTCTCCTTGAGCGAGGCGGAGGTGATGCGCACGAAGCGCCCCTTCGCCTGGAGCTCGGGGATGGTGCGCGCGCCGATGTAGAACATCGACTGGTGCAGGCCACCGATCAGCTGGTGGGTCACCGCGGCGAGCGGGCCCCGGTAGGCGACCTGGCCCTCGATCCCCTCGGGCACCAACTTGTCATCGCTGGTGACCTCGGCCTGGAAGTAGCGGTCCTTGGAGTAGGACTTCTTGCCACGCGACGACATCGCGCCGAGCGAGCCCATGCCCCGGTAGGCCTTGAACTGCTTGCCGTTGACGAAGACCAGGTCTCCGGGCGACTCCTCGCACCCGGCGAGCAGCGAGCCCACCATCACCGACTCGGCACCCGCCACGATCGCCTTGGCGATGTCACCGGAGTGCTGGAGCCCGCCGTCGGCGATGACGGGCACGCCGGCCGGGCTGCAGGCCAGCCACGCGTCGTACACGGCGGTGACCTGGGGGGCACCCACGCCGGTCACCACCCGCGTCGTGCAGATGGAGCCGGGACCGACGCCCACCTTGACGGCGTCGGCACCGGCGTCGACGAACGCCTGGGCACCGGCGCGGGTGGCGACGTTGCCGCCGATCACCTGCACGTGCCGGGTCGCCGGATCGGTCTTCAGCCGCGCCACCATGTCGAGCAGCATCCGGACGTGGCCGTGCGCGGTGTCGGCCACCAGCACGTCGACCCCTGCCTCGATCAGGGTGGTGGCCCGCTCCCACGCGTCGCCGAAGTAGCCGATCGCCGCGCCGACCATCAGCCGCCCGTCGGCGTCGGAGGAGGCGTGCGGGAACTGCTCGGACTTCACGAAGTCCTTGACGGTGATGAGACCACCGAGCCGGCCGTCGGCCTCGACGAGCGGCAGCCGCTCGCGCTTGTGCTTGCGCAGCAGCAGCGTCGCCTCCTCGCGGGAGATGCCGACGTGGCCGGTGATCAGCGGCAGGGGCGTCATCACCTCGTCGACCTTCGTGGTCGCCCACTCCGCGACGGGGGTGAAGCGCAGGTCGCGGTTGGTGATGATGCCGATGAGCCGTTCG
>JBDSLK010000106.1:0-4752 GCA_039916425.1 Nocardioides sp. | reverse complement strand
AGGACATCCACGAGGTGTTCGGGCACGAGTCCGAGGTCGTGCTGCTCAAGGGCAACGGCCTGCGTCGCGGCACCCACTACATCGTCCGGGTCGCCAAGGACGGCGAGTCCCTCGCCCGCCAGACTGGACTCATCGACCAGCGCAACCGCCCTGTCCGCGGTCTGCCGCCGCAGGTCGTGTCCGGTTCCGGCTGCGACGCGGTGGCCGCCTGGCGCGGTGCCTTCCTGGCGCACGGATCCCTGACCGAACCCGGACGCTCGTCGTCGCTCGAAGTGACCTGCCCGGGCCCTGAGGCCGCACTGGCCCTGGTCGGGTCGGCCCGTCGGCTGGGGATCTCGGCCAAGGCGCGTGAGGTGCGCGGCGTCGACCGGGTGGTCATCCGTGACGGAGACGCAATCGGCCAGCTGCTGACCCGCCTCGGCGCGCACGAGTCGCTGCTGGCCTGGGAGGAGCGTCGGATGCGGCGTGAGGTCCGGGCCACCGCCAACCGCCTCGCGAACTTCGACGACGCCAACCTGCGCCGCTCCGCCCGCGCCGCGGTTGCTGCCGGCGCCCGGGTGGACCGTGCCCTGGAGATCCTGGGCGCGGACGTGCCGGACCACCTCAAGCTCGCCGGCCACCTGCGCCTGGAGCACAAGCAGGCCTCCCTGGAAGAGCTCGGTCAGCTGCACGAGCCCGTGCTGACCAAGGACGCCATCGCCGGACGCATCCGTCGGCTGCTGGCGATGGCCGACAAACGCGCCGAGGAGCTCGGCATCCCCGACACCGAGTCGTCGTTGACGCCCGAGATGCTGGCCGACGAAGGCTGATCAGCCCCTGTCGCGGGCCCGCCCTGATGACCGACTCGTACCACGAGACGGACCGACGAGCGGCTCGCCGTGCAGGCGATAGGGTTCCAGCGAAGCGGCCGTCCGCCCCGTGTGGTCGGCACCTGCCCCTAGCTAGGAGTCACAGTGACTGTTCGTGTAGGTATCAACGGTTTCGGTCGGATCGGCCGCAACTTCTTCAGGGCCGTCCGCGCGTCGGGAGCCGACATCGAGATCGTCGGCGTCAACGACCTGACCGACAACGCCTCCCTGGCCCACCTGCTCAAGTTCGACACCATCCTCGGCCGTCTCGACGCCGACGTGACCTCCGACGACACCTCGATCCGCGTCGGTGACCAGGTCATCGCGGCGTTCGCCGAGCGCGACCCGGCCAACCTCGCCTGGGGTGACCTCGGAGTCGACGTCGTCGTGGAGTCCACCGGCTTCTTCACCGATGCGACCAAGGCCCGGGCGCACATCGACGCCGGCGCCAAGAAGGTCATCATCTCGGCGCCCGCCACCAACGACGACTTCACGGTCGTTATGGGTGTCAACCACACCGACTACGACCCGGCCTCGCACCACGTGATCTCCAACGCGTCGTGCACGACCAACTGCCTGGCCCCGATGGCCAAGGCGCTCAACGACGGCCTCGGCATCGTCAAGGGCCTGATGACCACGGTGCACGCCTACACCGCGGACCAGAACCTCCTCGACAACATCCACAAGGACCCGCGTCGCGCTCGCGCCGCCGCCCTCAACGTGGTGCCCACCTCGACCGGTGCGGCCAAGGCCATCGGCCTGGTCATGCCCGAGCTCAAGGGCAAGCTCGACGGCTACGCGCTGCGCGTGCCGGTGCCCACGGGCTCGGCGACCGACCTCACCTTCGAGGCTGGCCGGGAGACCACCGTCGAGGAGGTCAACGCGATCGTCAAGGCGGCGGCCGAGGGCCCCCTCAAGGGCTTCCTGCGCTACTCGACGGACCCGATCGTCTCCTCCGACATCGTCACCGATCCGGCGTCGTGCATCTTCGACGCGCCGCTCACCAAGGTGATCGGCAACCAGGTCAAGGTCGTCGGCTGGTACGACAACGAGTGGGGCTACTCCAACCGGCTCGTCGACCTGATCGCCTACATCGGCGAGACTCTCTGACGTGAGCGGCCTCGACTCGTTGGGCGACCTCCGCGGCAAGCGGGTCCTCGTCCGGTCCGACCTCAACGTGCCACTCGACGGCCCCGTCGGTGACAAGGTCATCACCGACGACGGCCGGATCCGGGCGAGCGTCCCGACCATCCGGTCGTTGTCGGAGGCCGGGGCGAAGGTCATCGTGACCGCCCACCTCGGCCGTCCCAAGGGCGCGCCGGACCCGGCGTACTCCCTGGCGCCGGTCGCGGCTCGGCTCGGTGAGCTGCTCGGCCGAGACGTCGCCTTCGCCACCGACACGGTCGGCAAGAGCGCGACCGAGACCGTCGAGGCGCTCGGTGACGGTGACGTCGCGGTGCTGGAGAACGTCCGCTTCAACGACGGTGAGACCAGCAAGGACGACGACGTCCGTGGTGCGTTCGCCGACCAGCTGGCCGGTCTCGCCGAGGCGTTCGTCTCCGACGGCTTCGGGGTCGTGCACCGCAAGCAGGCGTCGGTCTACGACGTCGCGCTGCGGCTGCCGTCGGCGATGGGTGGACTGGTCGCCCAGGAGATCGAGGTCCTGCGTCGCCTCACCGTCGACCCTGAGCGCCCCTACGTCGTGGTGCTCGGCGGCTCGAAGGTGTCCGACAAGCTCGGCGTCATCGAGAACCTGCTGGGCAAGGCCGACAAGCTGCTCATCGGCGGGGGCATGGTCTTCACCTTCCTCAAGGCCCAGGGCTACGAGGTCGGCCGCAGCCTGCTCGAGGAGGACCAGCTCGGCACCTGCCGGCGCTACCTCGAGGAGGCCGCGGAGCGGGGGGTCGAGATCGTGCTGCCCACCGACATCGTGGTCGACACGGAGTTCCCCGCCGGGGACCATGCGGCGCAGCCGGTAGTCGTCCCGGCGTCGTCGATGCCGGCCGACAGCCTCGGTCTCGACATCGGCCCGACGTCCGCGGCGGCGTTCGCCGGGGCGCTGGCCGACGCCCGTACCGTCTTCTGGAACGGCCCGATGGGGGTCTTCGAGGTCGCCGCGTTCGCCGAGGGCACGCGTGTCGTGGCCGACGCGCTGACCCGGATCGAGGGACTGTCCGTGGTGGGCGGGGGAGACTCCGCTGCCGCGGTCCGGGCCCTCGGCTTCGACGAGGGTGCCTTTGGGCACATCTCGACCGGTGGCGGCGCGAGCCTGGAGTACCTCGAGGGCAAGGAGCTGCCCGGCATCTCCGTCCTCGAGCGCTGACGCCCGGGGCCTCGGCCCGTCGTCTCTCGTGGAAATCAGTCCGTCCCGATCGAAGGAATCACCATGGCTGCACGTGTCCCGCTGATGGCGGGCAACTGGAAGATGAACCTCAACCACCAGGAAGCGGTGGTGTTCGTCCAGAAGCTCGCCTGGACGCTCTCGGACAAGCGGCACGACTTCGCGAAGGTCGAGGTCGTCGTCTGCCCGCCGTACACCGACATCCGCTCGGTGCAGACGTTGGTGGACGGCGACCGGCTCTCGATCAAGTACGCCGCCCAGGACGTCTCCACGCAGGACTCCGGCGCCTACACGGGCGAGATCTCGGCCGGGATGCTGGCGAAGCTCGGCTGCTCCTACGCCGTGGTCGGCCACTCCGAGCGGCGTGAGTACCACGCGGAGTCCGACGAGACCGTCAACGCCAAGGCCCACAAGGCCCTGGCGGCCGGGATGACCCCGATCGTGTGCGTCGGGGAGGGTCTCGCGATCCGCCAGGCCGGCGACCACGTGCCGTACACGCTGGCCCAGGTCGATGGCTCCCTGGCCGGCTTCACCGCCGGACAGGTAGCCGACCTGGTGGTGGCCTACGAGCCGGTGTGGGCGATCGGCACCGGCGAGGTCGCCACGCCCGACGACGCCCAGGAGGTCTGTGCGGCGATCCGGGGACGCGTCCGGGAGGTGCACGGTGACGCCGCGGCCGATGGTCTGCGCATCCTGTACGGCGGCTCGGTCAAGGCCGCCAACGTCGCCGGCATCATGGCCAAGGCCGACGTGGACGGGTGCCTGGTCGGCGGGGCGAGCCTCCAGGTCGACGAGTTCGGCGGCATCTGCCGCTTCTACGACATGCCCACGCTCTGATCCTCGCCACCGGACTAGACCCCTGATGTCCCGCGGCGCGGGCACCTGGGAGGTCGGCCCTCTCGTGACGTAGGCTTACTCCTGTGACTCTCGCGTTCACCATCATGCTCATGATCAGCAGCGGTTTGATGATTCTGCTGGTGCTCCTCCACAAGGGACGCGGCGGTGGCCTCTCGGACATGTTCGGTGGAGGTGTCTCCAGCTCGCTGGGTGGCTCCTCCGTGGCCGAGCGCAACCTCGACCGGTTCACCGTCGGTGTCGGTGTCATCTGGTTCGCCTGCATCGTGGCCCTCGGGCTGCTGCTGGCCTACCAGGTCTGAGTCCAGAAGCAGTAGAAGGGAACGTTCCGTGGCTGGTGGAGGAAACGCGATCCGGGGTAGCCGGGTCGGGGCCGGACCGATGGGCGAGGCCGAGCGTGGCGAGGCTGCCCCGCGGCAGGCCATCACCTACTTCTGCTCCCACGGCCACCGGTCCGTGGTGACCTTCTCCGTCGAGGCCACGGTCCCCGAGTCGTGGGACTGCCCCAAGTGCGGGCTCCCTGCGTCCATGGACTCCGAGAACCCCCCGCCGGCTCCCCGTATCGAGCCCTACAAGACCCACCTGGCCTACGTGAAGGAGCGGCGCTCCGACAAGGAGGCGGCCGACATCCTCGACGAGGCGGTCCAGCTGCTCCGCAGCCGCCGCAAGTCCGGCGACATCATCTTCTGACGACCCGGCGCAGGCTAG
>JBDSLK010000105.1:0-5403 GCA_039916425.1 Nocardioides sp. | reverse complement strand
TCCTGGTCAACGGCCACAAGGTCGACATCCCGTCGTTCCAGGTGACCGCCCACGACATCATCGACGTCCGCGAGAAGAGCCTCGAGACGACCCCGTTCATCGTGGCGCGCGAGACCCACGGCGAGCGCCACGTCCCGGCGTGGCTCGAGGCCATCCCGACGCGGATGCGCGTGCTCGTCCACCAGCTCCCGGTCCGGGCCCAGATCGACGTCCCGGTCCAGGAGCAGCTCATCGTCGAGTACTACTCGAAGAAGTAGCCACACCCACGGGGGCTCCGTCCCCGTGGCCCCCACCGGCGGTCTCGGTGGGGGAGCCCAACCTTCAACTCAACGCAGTTCGGATCCGTCATATAGCGGTCGGGTCCGGGAAGGAATGAAGAAGTGCTCATCGCACAGCGCCCGACCCTGTCGGAAGAGTCCGTCGACGAGTTCCGTTCGCGGTTCGTCATCGAGCCACTGGAGCCGGGCTTCGGCTACACCCTCGGCAACTCCCTGCGTCGCACCCTGCTGTCGTCCATCCCCGGTGCGTCCGTCACCAGCATCAAGGTGGACACCGTCCTCCACGAGTTCTCGACCATCGAGGGCGTCAAGGAGGACGTGACCGAGGTGATCCTCAACCTCAAGGGCCTTGTCGTCTCCTCCGAGCACGACGAGCCCGTCACGATGTACCTGCGCAAGTCGGGTGCCGGTGACGTCACCGCCGCCGACATCGCGCCGCCGGCCGGTGTCGAGGTGCACAACCCCGAGCTCAAGATCGCCACGTTGTCCGACAAGGGCAAGCTGGAGATGGAGCTCGTCGTGGAGCGTGGCCGCGGCTACGTCTCCTCGGTCCAGAACAAGGGCGCCGACAACGAGATCGGCCGGATGCCGGTCGACTCGATCTACAGCCCCGTGTTGAAGGTCACCTACAAGGTCGAGGCCACCCGAGTCGAGCAGCGCACCGACTTCGACAAGCTCGTCATCGACGTCGAGACCAAGCCGTCGATCCGTCCCCGCGACGCGATCGCCTCGGCCGGGAAGACGCTTGTCGAGCTGTTCGGTCTGGCCCGTGAGCTCAACGTCGAGGCCGAGGGCATCGACATCGGCCCGTCGCCCGTCGACGAGCAGCTCGCTGCCGACCTCGCCCTCCCGGTCGAGGACCTGCAGCTGACCGTCCGCTCCTACAACTGCCTCAAGCGCGAGGGCATCCACACCGTAGGTGAGCTCATCTCGCGCTCGGAGCAGGACCTGCTCGACATCCGCAACTTCGGTGCGAAGTCGATCGACGAGGTCAAGGCCAAGCTGGTCGAGATGGGCCTGTCCCTCAAGGACAGCGCGCCCGGCTTCGACCCGCACGCGGCCCTGGCGGCGTACGGCGACGACGACGACGACGCGTTCGTCGAGGACGAGCAGTACTGATCCCTCGTTGACCGGTCCCGCCGAGCCGCGGCGGGACCGGTCCTCGAACCACACCTCTATCCCGGTACCTGAGACGGCCGGGGAGAAACGAGTACGAAGATGCCCACTCCCAAGAAGGGTGCCCGCCTCGGCGGCAGCCCGGCCCACCAGCGCCTGCTCGTCTCGAACCTGGCCACCCAGCTGTTCGAGCACGGCAAGATCACGACCACCGAGGCCCGCGCGCGGTTCCTGCGCCCGGTCGCGGAGAAGCTGATCACCAAGGCCAAGAAGGCGCACCTCGGTGACAACCCGCTGCACAACCGGCGCGAGGTCCTCAAGACCATCCGCGACAAGTCGGTCGTGCACACGCTGTTCACCGAGATCGCGCCGACCTTCGAGGAGCGCCCGGGTGGCTACACCCGGATCACGAAGCTCGGCCCGCGCAAGGGCGACAACGCCCCCATGGCGGTCATCGAGCTCGTGACCGAGGCCTACAAGCCCAAGGGCACGACCACGAGCCGGTCCACCACGACCGCTGCCCCCGCCCCGGCGGAGAAGCCCGTGGTCGAGACGACCGACGAGACACCCGACGAGTCGATCGGCGAGTCGATCGGCGAGACGACTGACCCGGTCGAGAGCTCGGCGGAGGCCGCCGGCGTCGCACCGTTTACCGAGGTCCCCGCCGCCGACGAGGCGTTCGAGGAGACCGAGGGTGGCGTGGCAGGCAAGTACGACGGCTCGCACGTGCCGCTCGAGGACGAGTCCGCAGCGCCCGCGGGCTTCCCGATCAAGGGCAACGAGGACTCGAAGAAGTACCACACCCCCGACGGCCAGTGGTTCGAGCAGACAGTCGCGGAGGTCTGGTTCGACACCGAGGAGTCCGCCCGGTCGGCTGGCTTCACCAAGGCCGGCGAGTAGTCCTCCGCACCGTTCGTCGAAGGCCCGTCACCCCCTGGGTGGCGGGCCCTCGCGCGGTGCGGTAGGAATCCACCTATGGACGTTGACCGCAGGGTGGCGCTGGTGGTGGGGGAGGCCCTCGTCGACGTGGTGAGGTCGACCGACGAGACGACGACCGCGTACCCGGGTGGCTCGGCGGCCAACGTGGCCGTCGCCCTGGCCCGGCTGGACCGGCCGGCGTGGTTCTCGACCTGCTTCGCCGACGACGAGTACGGGCGGCTGATCGCCGACCAGCTCGACCGAGCGGGCGTGCGGCTGGCCAGCGACCCGGCGGCGGTCGAGCGAACGTCGACGGCGGTGGCGACGCTCGGGCCCGACGGCGCCGCGAGCTACGTGTTCGACCTCGACTGGCGACTGAGCCCCCTCGCGCTCGACGAGGGTGTGGTGCCGCTGGTCGTGCACACCAGCTCGCTCGGCGCCGTGGTCATGCCCGGGGCCGACGAGGTCGTCGCCGTGGTGGAGCGGCTGCGTGGGAGCGCCACGATCAGCTACGACGTCAACGCGCGGCCGGTGGTGACGGGCACCGGGCCGGAGGTCATCGCCCGGGTGGAACGGTTGACCTCCCTGGCCGACGTGGTCAAGGCGTCCGACGAGGACCTCGAGGCGCTGTGGCCCGGCCGGTCGCTGGCGGAGTCCGCCCGGCACCTGCTGTCGCTCGGTCCGGCGGTCGTGGTGGTCACCCGTGGCCACGAAGGCGCCTTCTGGGTGTCTCGCACGGGCGAGGGGGCGGTCGCGTCGGTCAGCGTGGTGGTGGCCGACACCATCGGCGCCGGCGACACCTTCGGCGCCGCGCTCATCGACGGCCTCTGGCAGCGCGAGCTGCTGGGAGCCGGACGCCGCGAGGCACTGGCCGCCCTCGACGCCGACACCTGGTCGGAGGTCCTCACCTGGGCTGCCACGGTCGCGTCCGTGACCGTCTCGCGCCCCGGCGCGGACCCGCCGTACCGCCACGAGCTGCGCTGACGGGACCAACTGGTGGCACCGCGACGTGCGGTCACCAGGTGGGCTGGACGTCGCGGCACGAGAAGGGATCCCTATGCCGGCGGAGTCCACGCCGGGTCGCGGCCGATGAAGCCGAGCAGCCGGGTCTGCACGTCGGCGTCGGAGGCGACCGGGACCCGCGGGCCGTACTGGCCGGACCCTCGGATCAGCTCCTCCAGCGGCTCCATGCCGGCGAACAGGTCGCCGCAGAAGTCGACGTCGAGCGACGGGTCCTGACCGGTGGCGCGAGCCAGGTCCCAGGTGTGCAGGAAGACGTCGGCGGTGTAGAAGCGGTCGACCGCGGTGGCCAGCGGCAGGGTGCCGGTGTGCACGTGGGAGAAGACGGCGGTGCCCGTGGCCGGGTCGTCGAGCACGGCCTGGACGCCGTCGGCGTGCACCCGCCAGGCGCCCACCGGGTCGACGTCCGCCGGAGGGCCGTCGGGGAGCCGGACGCCGGACCCCATCGCCAGGAAGCCGGGCAACCAGCCCACCAGATGGTCCACGACGTCGCGCGCGACCCAGCCCGGTACGGGTGTCGCCGCCGTCCAGTCCCGGGTCCCGAGGACCCGTTCGGTGAAGACGCCGGCCACCGCGCGGTGCCGGGCCGCGGGGTCAGACGGCACCATCGGCGAGAAGCCTGTCGAGCTTGGCGTAGCCCTCGTGCACGCCGACCTCCATGCCGCTGGAGAGCCAGCCGTCGCGCTCCGCGAAGCTCTCGCAGAGCGACTGCGTGTGCAGGCGGGTCCGGCCGTCGCCGAGGTCCTCGAAGGTGAGGGTCTCCAGGGAGACGGCGTCCGGCATCCCCTCCCACGTGAAGGTCTGCACGATCCGGGTCGGGCTGACGGTGTGGAAGCAGCCACGGAAGGCGTACTCCGTCCCGTCGCGGTGGTTCAGGAACCGCCAGCTCCCGCCGTCGCGGGCGTCCCAGTGGTCGATCGTGGTCGACACCGAGTCCGGCCCGACCCAGCGGGCGTAGAGATCGGGGTCGGTGTGCGCCCGGAAGAGCTGCTCGGGCGACGCCGCGAAGTCGCGGGTGATCGCGATGATCGGCACCTCGGGGACCGCCTCGATGGTGGCCTCGGTGAGCGTGTGGGTGGTCATGATGCGGTTCCTTCCTCGAGGGGTGGTGTGTCGGCGGTCGGCTCGTTCATCTCGGCGAGCAGGCCGTCGAGGCGCTGGAAGCGCTCCTCGGCCTGCCGTCGGTAGCGCTCGATCCACATCGTCATCAGGTCGAGCACCTCTGCCTCGAGGTGCACCGGGCGACGTTGGGCCTCCTTGCGACGGCTCACCAGGCCGGCGCCCTCGAGCACCTTGAGGTGCTTGGAGACGGCCTGGATGCTGACGTCGTACGGCGCGGCGAGGTCGCCCACCGTCGCGTCGGCGACGCTCAGCCGGGCGACCAGGTCGCGTCGGGTCGGGTCGGCCAGAGCGGCGAAGACCCGGGAGAGCCGGTCCGACATGCGAAGCACCTTCTTCAACTAACTGGTTGAGCAACGTTAAGTCGCTGCTTCCTCGTTGTCAACCTTCTGGTTGATCAAGGGTGCGTTCGTGTCTAGACAGCCTCGATGCCCACCCCCTCGAACCGCCACCATGGACACTTCGTGCCACACGGGGTGGCCCGGGCCGGTTGCGAGATGGGTGGGCTCCGATGATGCGTCGACTGCTGTCGCTGCCCCTCCGGCCGCTGCTGGCAGTGCCGTTCTTCCGCCGGGTGGGTTTCCACGCCCGCCGGATCAGCGACGAGATGGACGTCCACTTCTTCCGGTCCCTGAGCATCGCGGTCCTGGTGATCGTCGTCTTCGCCTCGGCGTTCGTCTCGCTCGTCGAGGCCGACAAACGGACTCTCGCCGGGCTGGGGAACTCGGTCTACTGGGCGGTCACGACGGTGATCGGCTCGGGGGACTCCAGCTACGTGACGAGCCCGGGCGGCTTCATCATCGGGTGGCTGCTCGCCTTCTTCGGCGTCGCGATCGTGGCCGCCCTGACCGCCGCCGTCGTCGGCTTCGTCATCGACTTCTTGCTCAAGGAAGGTGCCGGCATGGGTGCATCGGGATTCCGCGACCACATCGTGGTGTGCGGCTGGAACTCC
>JBDSLK010000104.1:0-9878 GCA_039916425.1 Nocardioides sp. | reverse complement strand
GGGCGGATCAGCACGATGCCCACCGTCTCGTCGCCCTTCTCCACCTGGAAGGCGAGGTCGTGGTCCTCGCTGCCCTGCCAGCGTGGGTAGAACTTCTCGATGTCGCGGGCGTGCACCTTCACGAAGTGCTGGAAGTACGCCTCTTGCGGGCCCACCTGCAACACCTCGAACACCTCGTCGTCGTGACGCTCACGGACCATCTTCACGATGAACCACGAGTTGATGGCCGTCGTGGCGAGGTTCATGCCCACCATCGGCCAGACACCGAGCAGCCCGTTGAAGACCACCAGGCTCAGCGAGGCGCAGAGGTTGAGCAGGCGGAATCTGAGCACCCGCGTCTGGAGCAGCGAGACGATCAGGAGCGCGCTCCCGAACCACCCGAAGAGGTCGAGCCAGTGGTCCGCCAGCCAAGTCACCGCCGAAGGCTACTGGTTCGCCGGTCTCGCCAACGGCACAAACGGGGCAAGAGTGGCTCAGAACACGCAGCGAGCGACAAACCTTGCCTCTACCCTGTCGAGGTGCAGGGTCGAGCCGAAGCAGCCGTCGAGGGTGCAGCCGAGACCTCGATCGGCGACCGCCCGGCGCGGCGGTCGCTGCGCTGGTTGTGGCTTCCCCTGGTCATCTACACGGCGACCCGACTGGTGGACGGTCTTCTTATCCAGTGGGCAAGCCGCTTCCAAGGGGCACTGCGGGGAGTCGTCGGGGACACGCCGCCGGGCGTGTACTTCGTCCACACCCCGGTGCCCGCCGAGCCTGGGTACTTCGGCGTTGCCACGAACTGGGATGGTCAGTGGTACCGCTTCATCGCCACCGACGGGTACCTGCCCCACACCGTTGATGCGTCGTGGGAGGCCGGGTGGGCCTGGGCGTTTCCCCCCGTCTACCCCAAGCTCGTCTCCTTGGTCATGCGCATCGCCGGCTGGGAGTATCCCGTCTCCGCCGTGCTGCTCAGCGTCATCCTCGGAGCCGCCGCGGTCGTGCTCATCTACCGACTGGCCGAGCCACGGGTGGGGGCCCTGGGCGCGTCCGGGCTGGTCACCATGGTCTGCGTGTTCCCCAGCGCTCCCCTGCTCCAAGTCGCTTATGCGGAAGCGGCCGCCTTGCTCCTGGTCGCATGGAGCATGCTCCATCTGTCGCGCCGGCAGTACTGGTGGGCATCCCTCCCGTTGGTGATCCTCTCGTTCACGAGACTCATCACCCCGGCCCTCGGATTCGTCATCGTGTTCCACCTGTGGATTCGGCACACGACTGGGCAGGGACGGCTTTCGATGACCGAGAAGGTCGCCGCAGCGGTCTACCTGACCATCTCCCTAGCCGGCATTGCCGCGTGGTCGCTGGTGGCGGGTCTGCTGGGTGGGGGAGTCGGTTCGACGCGCGCGGGGGCGGCGGTCGCCGGCTATCGGGGCGGCTACTTCGGGTACTTCTGGGCCGAGTCCCCAGCGCTGGGCGGCGCCTTGATCGTGCTCTTCCTGGTGTGGGTGGCGTACGCCCTGGGCTCCTGGCGGTCGTGGGGTCCCGAGATGGCGGCCTGGGCAGCGGGATACCCGCTCTTCATCGCGCTCGTGACCTACCCGACGACCGGGCTGGTCCGCTACCTGCTCCTGGCCTTCCCGCTGGGGATGGCGTTCGTGGGCAACTCGAACCAGTCGCCGAGGCGACGGGTGGTTCTGATCCTCGTGGTGGCGGCTGCCGGGATGACGCTGCAAGCGTTGTGGGTGCGCTACTCCCTGGTCGTGCCCGCGTCAGGAGCCCACTTACTACCGTAGGGCGTCCTCAGTCCAGTCCGAGCGAGAAGGCCGACTCCAGGTCGTGGCGAGAGTAGGCACGGAACGCGATGTGCGTCTCGGTGGACGTGACGCCATCGACCTTGTTGAGCCGGTCGGCTACCACGGCCGCCACGTCCTCGTGGTTGCGCACGCGCACCAGGGCGATCAGGTCGATCTGGCCGGTGACGGAGTAGACCTCACTGATCCCGTCCAGGGCGGCGATCGCCTCGGCGACCTCCGGGATCCGCGCGACGTCGGCCTTCACGAACACGATGGCGGTGATCATGGGGCCACGGTAGTGGCCTCAGGGTCGGTGCACGACGGGCAGGGCGCGCCGCTCGTCGAAGGGCACCAGTGTCAGCCGCGACTCGTTGACCGCGTCGTGCAGCGCCAGGTGCCTGGTCGCCCCGGCGACCGGGCAGGTCCACTCGCCGTCGATGTCGACCAGGCGGACCCCGGGGGACTCCAGCCATCGGAGCACCTTCTCGGTCTCCTCCGCGCTGGCGGCCGGCACCGGGCCCGGGGCGGTGCCCACGGTCTCGGCCGAGGCCAGCAGCCCCGCGACGTAGGCGGACGCGTCGGCGCCCCGGGGGATGACCCCCGCGGCGGCAAGCCGGCCGAAGCGCACGACGTGGACTGCCCACCAGCCGTCGTCCTCGCGTCTGGTGGCGACGACCTCGGTGCACTGGGTCAGGGCGGTGAGGCGTTGGGTGCGGGCAGCCGCGCGGACGAAGGCGCTGAGCCTGTCCCGGTGGGTGCGGGCCTCCTCGAAGCGTTCGTCGTCGGCAAGCCTGGCCATCCGCTCGTTGAGCGCCGCGACGACGTCGTCGGGGTTGCGCAGGATCGTCTCCCGCAGCGCTCGCACCACGGCCCCGTAGGCCGTGACGTCGACGCTGCCGTCGCACGGCGACAGGCAGCGCCCCATCTCGGCGAGCACGCACGCGGCCCGCGACGGCTCGCGAGGTAGCCGGTCGGAGCACTGGCGGACCGGGAAGGTCTCGTGGAGGGCAGCCAGGCACTTCTCCGCCGTCTTGCGCGAGGAGAAGGGACCGAGGTAGTCGGCGTCGTCGTCGAGGACGCGACGCACCAGCGACAGCCGGGGCCAGACCTCCCGGGTGAGCTTGAGGAAGTGCATCTTCTCCGGGAATCGTGAGCGCCGGTTGTAGCGCGGCTTGTGCTCGGCGATCAGCCTGAGCTCGCGCACCTCCGCCTCGAGGGGAGTGGCGCAGGTGATGGACGTGACCGAGGTCGCGATGCCGACCATCTCGCCCATCCGCGATCGGGTCTCCGAGGCGGTGAAGTAGGTGCGCACCCGGGTGCGCAGGTCGCGTGAGGTGCCGACGTAGAGCACCCGCGCGCGGTCGTCGCGGAACAGGTAGACGCCCGGAGCGTGGGGGAGCCCCTCGGCCAGGTAGCGCTTGCGCCGCTGGGCCGGGGTGACCCGCGAGGTGAAGGTCTGGAGCTCCTCGAGCGTGTGCACTCCGAGCCCGCCCAAGCGCTCCATCAGCCCGTGCAGCACGTCGACCGTGGCCCGGGCGTCGGAGAGAGCCCGGTGATCGGGGGTCGTGGTGGACCCGAAGGCCTTGGCCAGGGAGGAGAGCTTGCAGTTGGGGGCGTCGTCCCGGGTGATGACGCGGCGCGCGAGCCGCGCGGTGTCGAGCACCTCGAACGCCGGCCAGGAGCGGCCCTGCTGGGCTGCGAAGTGCTTGAGGAAGCCCACGTCGAACGGAGCGTTGTGCGACACCAGCACGGTGCCCCGGGCGAACTCCAAGAAGGCGGGCAGGGCCGACTCGATCGAGGGAGCCCCGGCCACCATCGAGTTGGTGATGCCGGTCAGCACGGCGATGAAGGCCGGGATCGCGGTGTGCGGGTCGACCAGGGTCTGGAACTCCCCGACCACCTCGCCGCCCTGCACCTTGACCGCGCCGATCTCGGTGATCATCGACCCGCCCGCCGCCGACCCGCCCGTGGTCTCGAGGTCGACCACGCAGAAGGTGACAGCGCGCAGCGGGCGGCCGAGCTCGTCGAAGCTCTGCTGCGCCTCCCACCGGGACCCGGCGGCCGGGGCACCCTGAGTCATGCTCGCCATGGGCACGACGCTAGGAGTCGCCACCGACAATCCGCGGGCGACGCGCGCGGCCGTACGCCACCGCTGCGGACTAAGGTCGTGCGCATGATCCCCGACCAGAATCAGCGGTGGCGGTGCGGCGGTTGTGGCAACCTGACCCGCTTCGACGTGACCCGCACCCGGCGTACGACGGAGTTCTGGCACTTCGACCTCGCCGGCGAGCACCGCGTCGAGGAGGTCGAGGTCAAGGACGAGTCGGTGGAGTCGGTGGGCTGCCGCTGGTGCGGTCGCTCCGACGCGATCGAGCTCGTCAGCCGCTCGACCCCCGTCGAAGGATCACCCGGCCAGGCGTGACCACCCCACCACGCCACTCGCTGCGCTCGCGCCGCGTCGGGGACCCCGGATGAGTGCCGAGACGGCTCCGCGAACGGGCGCGCTGCCACCGCTGCGGGACCTGCCGGAGGCCGTCCGTGGCCGCGTGGTCGCCCTGACCGCGCGGGTGCTGCCCGACGTCGCCCGGGTGCCCCCCGCGCTGCGCAAGGTGGCGGGCTTCGCGCCCGCCCGCCGGGCCCGGCACGGACGGAGCGGCATCTCGGCGGCGTTGGAGGCCGACGAGGAGTTCCGCGACCACGTCGCGGTCCAGGTGGCCGCGATCCCCGACGACGACAGCGGCCCGGTCGAGCGCGCGGCCCGCGCCTGGCTGGTGCGGCCCGAGGGCGCGCTGGACGCGTTCGAGGCGGCTCTCGACGAGGTGGCGTCACTCTCGGCGGCCGACGTGGCGACCACCGCGCAGGTCGACGCGCTCACCGAACGACTCGTGGCCCTCCAGCAGGCCGAGCGCGACGAGCGCGCCCGGCACAAGGCGGCGCTGCAGAAGCTCAAGGACGACAACGCGGACCTGCGTCGCAAGCTGGGGGAGACCCGCACGGCCGAGCGCGGGGCGCGGGAGCGTGCCGACCGTCTCGCCGACCACTCCTCGGCCGCGCTCGATGCGGCCGCCGCCGCGGCGGCGGCGGCCGAGGCCGACGCCCGACGACTGCGGGCTCAGGTCGAGGAGCTCCGGGCGACGCTGCAGCGCGGCCGCAGCGAGGGACGCGCGGAGCGCGACGGCGCGTCGGTACGCGCCCGACTGCTGCTCGACACCGTGCTCGAGGCCACCGCCGGGCTCCAGCGCGAGCTTGCCCTGCCGTCCGCCGAGGGGCGACCGGCCGACCGCGTGGAGATCGCCGAGGCCGAACAGGGTGTGCGGAGTCCTGTCGCCGGGCTCGCGGTGACCAGCCCGGCTCTCCTCGAGCAGTACCTCGCCCTCCCGCGGGCCCACCTCGTCGTTGATGGCTACAACGTCTCGATGACCGCCTGGGCGTCGTCGTCGCTGGAGCTCCAGCGCACCCGACTCCTCTCCGCGCTCGCAACGCTGGTCGCGCGGACCCGGATCGAGGTGACGGTGGTCTTCGACGCGCACGCGGGCGGACCCCGCCCGGTCGTGTCCACGCCCCGGGGCGTGCGGGTCGTGTTCAGCCCCGAGGGGGTGATCGCCGACGACGTGATCCGCGAGTACGTCGCGGCCGAGCCCGCCGGACGGGTGGTCGTGGTGGCCACCAGCGACCAGCAGGTAGCCCGGGACGTGGTGGCGGCCGGGGCGCGCGCCGTGGCGGCGGAGGCGCTGGTCGGGCTGCTGCGGCGGTAGCCGGCGCTGACTCGCACCTCACCCAGCCGCGCCAGCGGCGTTGTCGGTGGGTCCTGGCAGCGTCTCGCCCATGACGACACGAATCGACTGCGACACCTGCGTAGTGCGCGGTCTGGCCTGCCACGACTGCGTGGTGACGGTGCTGCTGGGGCCGCCGCCCGAGCTCACCTTCGACGACGACGAGACACGTGCCCTCGACGTGCTGGCCGCCGGCGGGCTGGTGCCGCCGTTGCGGATGGTCGAGTCCGTGGCCAGCCCGGTCGTCGAATCGGCCTGAGCCGACGCAGACGGGGGTCCTGAGACTGGTGTGACGGATGAGGCGAAGTGGCAAGGTAAAATCCCGGTCGCGCAGCGAGACACCCCTGCGGGCGGTGTCCATAAGTTGGCGCGAGCCGTGACCCGCGATTAGTGTCCGAGGTCAGGTGTCTGGCAGTTGCGGCTCAGTCGGGAGGCGCACAGGCACCGCGCTCAACCACAGCTCGCGTTCGGGGGGACGGACGCGACAGTGGACCGGGGAACCAACTCTCTGGGGTGCATCGCCTCTCAGGCGGCCGCGACACGGGCCGAGGAGGAGGCGTAGGGCATGTCGTGCCTGAACCCGTCAGCTCACCCGGTCGGCGTACGACAGACAAGGGAGACCGCCCGCCTGTGATCCACGGCCGGAAGCGCCTCAGCATCGCCATCCTCGGACTCGCCACCATCGTCGCCGTCGGACTCGTCCCCGTCGGACCTACCTGGGCCGACCCTGACATCGACGACGTCTCCGCGCGTGTCGACCGGCTCTACCACGAGGCCGAGGTCGCCCAGGAGCGCTATCACGACGCCCGGCTCGAGCTCACCGAGCTGCGCCAGGACCTGGCCTCGCTCGAGGCCGACCAGGAACGGCAGCAGGACCGCCTCGGGCTTGCCCAGGGGCAGGTCGAGGACTCCGTGGTCCGCCAGTACGAGGGTGAGAACCTCTCCGCCGTCGGGCAGGTCGTGGTCTCCGACGACCCCAGCACCTTCCTGGCACAGCTGTCCACGATGTCGGCCTTCAACGACCTCCAGGACTCGCTCTTCACCGACTACGCCACCGAGCTCAAGGCACTCGACATCCGTCGCCAGGCGACCGAGAAGCGGGCCGACGAGGTGGCCGCCGTCGAGGCACAGATGGGCAAGGAGAAGAAAGCCGTCGACACCCGCCTCGCCGAGGCGAAGGGCCTCCTGGCCGACCTCGAGGACCAGGAGCGCGAGGAGATCCTCTCGCGCAGCATCAGCAGCAGTGAGCGCGTGCCAGCCGCCGTCCCGGCGTCGGGTCGCGCGGGTGTCGCTGTCAGCACGGCCCTCGCGCAGGTGGGCGACGCCTACGTCTACGGCGCGGCGGGCCCGAGCGCCTTTGACTGCTCAGGTCTCACCATGTTTGCCTGGGGCGCCGCCGGCGTCGGCCTCCCACACTCATCGAGCGCCCAGTTCGGTTCCGGTCCCCGGATCTCCGCCAGCGCGCTCCAGCCGGGCGACCTCGTCTTCTACTACACCCCGATCAGCCACGTCGGCATGTACATCGGCAACGGCATGATCGTGCACGCGGCCAACCCGGGCACCGGGGTCGCGGTGGCCGGTCTGTACTCGATGCCGTTCGTCGGCGCCGTCCGCCCTGGCTGACCGTCGCTCGGTGACGGGGGGGCGTCCGCGCTGGTGGCTGCCCACGCTCGCGCTGGTGGTGCTGCTGGTCCTCGGCGGGGTCGTCTGGACAGCCGTCCGTGACGACTCCTACACGGCACCCCGCCCCACCCCGCCCGGCCGGACGGCTGAGCCGGTCGCAGCAGCGGAGGCGCTCGCGCGGCTGGAGACGGCCGTGCGGCGGCGGGACGCCGGGGCCGCGCGCGACCTCGCTCCCACCGGGGACCGTGAAGCGCGCACGCTGCTCGGTGATCTGGTGCGCAACGCCGCCGCCCTGGACGTGACGGCGTTCCGGCTGCGCTACGTCGACGAGGCCGGGGCAGTCTCCGCCGACGGCGCGTGGTCCGGGGTCGTCGACACCTCCTGGCAGCTTGCCGGCTTCGACGACCGGCCGGCCGAGACCGAGGTGCTCGTCGGCCTGGTCGCCGAGGCCGACCGGGTCGCGATCGCGTCACTGGGCGGGGGCGACCGGCGCACGCCGGTGTGGCTCGCCGGCCGGGTCCGGGTGCTCCGGGCGCCTGGCACCCTCGTCGTCGACGCGACCGGTGACGGCGCGCGGGTGTCCCGTTTGGCAAGGGCGGCCCTCCCGGTGGTTCGCCGGGTGCTCCCGCAGTGGCGCGGCCCGCTTGTCGTCGAGGTGCCCGCGACAGCGGCCGGCCTCGACGCGGCACTGGCCGCCGCTGACGGGCAGTACGCCGGGGTGGCCGCGGTCACGACTGCCGCCGACGGCACCACGGGGGAGGGCGCCCCGGTCCACGTCTTCGTCAACCCGCGGGTCCTCGCCAACCTCGGACCGGTCGGTGCCCAGGTCGTGATGAGCCACGAGGCCACCCACGTCGCCACCGTGGCTGCCGGGAGCACGATGCCGTTGTGGCTCCTCGAGGGGTTCGCCGACTACGTCGCCCTGCGCGACGTGCGGCTCCCCGAGTCCACCACTGCCGCCCAGATCGCTCGGCAGGTCCGCCGCCGCGGGGTGCCCGACGCGCTGCCCGGGCCGGCCGACTTCGAGACGACCAGCACCCACCTCGGAGCCGCCTACGAGAGCGCGTGGCTGGCCTGCGAGGTGCTGGCCGAGATCGGTGGCGAGCCAGCACTGGTGGTCCTCTACGAGTCCGTGAACGACGGTAGGCCGCTCGACGCGTCGCTCCGCGCGTCGTTCGGCTTCGGCGAGCGGGAGCTCATCCGGCGATGGCGGGCCCGCCTGTCAGACTTGGCCGGGTGACCGACGCGCAGTCCCCACCACCCGAGCGGCGGGTCGCCCTGGTGACCGTCCTGGTCGGGGTGGCGGCGTTCGTCGTCCTCGCCGTCGCGCTGGTGCCGTGGCATCCGGTCCCCGGAGGGCGGCTGACCCTGCCCGACCCCGCCGAGCTCTTCAGTTCCGCCGAGATCGCACGCGCGGAGTCCTACGGTCGCTGGGCGAGGGTATGGGGCTGGGGCGCACTCGGGGTGTCCCTGGTCGTCGTGGTCGCCCTGGGTCTCTCGCCGTGGGTCCGCGGTGCGGCGGGCCGGCTGCCCGGCTCGTGGTGGGTGCGCGTCGTGCTGGGCGTGGCGGCGGTGACCGTGGTGGTCCGGGCCGCGACCCTGCCGCTCGCGGTCGCAGGGCAGGTCCACCGCCGGCGCAACGGGCTCTCTACCCAGGGCTGGACGGGCTGGTCCGCCGATCAGGTGGTGGGCCTCGGCCTCTCGGTCCTGGTGACCGCCGTCGTGCTGCTGGTCGTCGTCGGCTGTGCGCGCCGCTGGTCCCGCGCCTGGCCGGCGGTCGCCGGGGCGGTCCTCGGTGCCCTGGTGCTGCTCGGTTCGTTCGCCTACCCGGTGCTGGTCGAGCCGCTCTTCAACTCCTTCGCGCCCCTGCCGGCGGGCGACCTGCGCACCAGGGTGCTGGCCCTTGCCGACCAGGAGGGCGTGCCGGTCCGGGACGTGCTCGTCTCCGACGCGTCCCGGCGTACGACGACCCTCAACGCCTACGTCTCCGGCTTCGGCGGCACCCGACGGATCGTGCTCTACGACAACCTCGTCGACGATCTCTCCGAGGACGAGGCGCTGTCGGTGGTCGCGCACGAGCTGGCCCACGCCCGGCACGACGACGTGCTCGCGGGGTCCTCGCTAGGGGTGGCGGGAGCGCTGGCCTCGACCGGCCTGCTCGGACTGGTGCTGGGTGCGGCGTCCATCCGGCGGCGGTTCGGGACGGCGCGGGTGGCGAGCCTGCCGGTCGCGGTGCCGCTGCTGATGGCGCTGGTGGCGTTGGGTGGCGTGCTGTCGACCCCGGCGCAGAACACGGTGAGCCGCCAGATCGAGACCCGGGCGGACGTCGACGCACTGATGGCCACGAACGACGGCGCGACGTTCGTGGCCATGCAGCGACAGCTGTCCCGACGGGCTCTCAGTGACCCCACGCCACCTCGTTGGTCCCAGCTGTGGTTCGGCAGCCACCCGACGACCCTCCAGCGGGTCGCCATCGCGTGGCGTGTGGGCTAGCAGCCGGTAGTGCTCCGCTGGGTCTGCACCTGGTTGCAGGTGTCGGAGAAGAGGCCACCCACGGCCCCTCCGAACGTGAACACGATCAGGGCGATCAGCGCAGCGATCCCGGCGATGAGCAGGCCGTACTCGACCGCAGAGGCGCCGGTCTCGCCACGGCTGAGTCGCACGTCGGGAGGTGGTTCCTTGGTGGGCTGATCATGCGTCATGGTGGCTCCAGTCC
>JBDSLK010000103.1:0-19337 GCA_039916425.1 Nocardioides sp. | reverse complement strand
GGAGCCACCGACACACCCTGACCCGGGATGGCATTACGACTTTAGTCGTGCCATGATCGGGGACGCACGAGCTCTGTCTCCCCCGTCGGAGTTCGTTCCGGTGCCGGACGGCAGCCCCCCGTGGCCGTCCGGCACCACCTCACTCAGGCTCAATCAGGGCGCGCTCAGGTCGCGACCAGGCCTGCTCGGCCTCCGTGCCGGCTGGCCCGGTCCTCAGCCGCCGATGGCCGACATCGGACGGTCGGGCTGCAGGAAGCTCGGGTCGTCGATGCCGTGGCCGGCGCGCTTGCCGAGCATGGCCACGACCCAGCGCTGGGCGATCTCCTCGTCGGTGGCTCCCGCACGCAGGGCCCCACGCAGGTCCGACTCCTCGCGTGCGAACAGACAGTTGCGGACCTGACCGTCGGCGGTGAGTCGGACCCGGTCGCAGTCGCCGCAGAACGGCCGCGTGACCGAGGCGATGACTCCGACGGTGGCCGGCCCGCCGTCGACGAGGAACCGCTCCGCCGGGGCACTGCCCCGGGGCTCGCCGTGCGGGGTGAGCGTGAACCTCGACTCGAGGCTCGCGAAGATCTCGTCGGCCGTGACCATCTGGGCGCGGCTCCAGTCGTGCTGGGCGTCGAGCGGCATCTGCTCGATGAAGCGCAGGTCGTAGCCGTGGTCGATCGACCAGCGGAGCAGCTCGGGGGCCTGGTCGTCGTTGATGCCGCGCAGCAGTACCGCGTTGATCTTCACCGGACCGAGCCCCGCGGCCTTCGCTGCCTTCAGGCCCTCGAGCACGTCGTCGAGACGGTCGCGCCGGGTGACGGTGTGGAAGGTCTCGGCGCGCACGCTGTCGAGGCTCACGTTGACCCGGTCGAGGCCGGCGTCGGCGAGTGCCTGTGCCTGGCGCGACAGACCGAGCGCGTTGGTCGTCAGCGAGATGTCGAGATCGGCATCGATCGCCCGGGTGCGGGTGACGATGTCGACCAGACCGCGACGCACCATCGGCTCGCCACCGGTGAAGCGCACCTCGTCGATGCCGAGGCGCCGGACCGCGATCCCGATCAGCCGCACCACCTCGTCGTCGGAGAGCACCGAGTCGTCGGGGAGCCAGTCGAGGCCCTCGGCGGGCATGCAGTAGGAGCACCGCAGGTTGCAGCGGTCGGTCAGGGAGACCCGCAGGTCCGTGGCCACGCGGTCGTAGCGGTCCGCGAGCTGAAGAGGCTGCGAGAGGGTCATCCCCCCACTCTAGGTGGTCGGCAAGGAGCCGCGGTCTACCCTTCCGGGGTGCAGTCGCTCCGCTTCCTCGCCAGTCGGCGCTGGGTGGTCTTCGCGGTGGTCGTGGTGGGTCTGGTCTACCTCGCCTGGGTCCTGGGTCAGTGGCAGTTCCACCGGCTCGACGACCGCCGCGAGCGCAACGGCATCGTCGAGCGCAACGAGGCGACGGCGCCGGCCCCGGTGGAGAGCGTCCTGGCTGCGGGCCGGCCGGTGACCGGGGCCGACCAGTGGCGGCTGGTCACGGCGACGGGCACCTACGCGCCCGAGGAGACCGTGATCGTGCGCTACCGGACTCGCGACGGGGAGGCCGGCGTCGACGTCGTGGTGCCCCTGGTGACCGCCGACGGCACGTCACTCCTCGTCGACCGGGGCTGGCTGGCCACCGACAACCGTGGCCTCAGCGAGATCGACGTGCCGGCGCCGCCCAGCGGTCCGGTCCGGGTCGAGGGCTACCTGCGCCAGGATGCCACCGGCAGCAGCGCCGAGGTCACCGACCGCTCGACTCGGGCGATCTCGAGCGAGACGATCGGGGCGGCGCTGGAGCGACGGGTCTACGGCGGTTTCGTCGACCTGCGGGCCGAGGACCCACCGGCAGACGACCCGCTGGAGGCGGCCGACCTGCCCGACCTGGGCGAGGGACCGCACTTCTTCTACGGCCTGCAGTGGTGGTTCTTCGGGCTGCTGGCCGTCGTCGGCTTCTGCTACCTCGCGTACGACGAGTGGCGCGGCCCGCGACCCGGCCGGCGGACCGCGTCGCTGCCGGGTCGGCGCGGGTCAGAGGGACCTGAGCATGCCGCCGTCGACCGGAAGCATCACGCCGGTCAGGAATGAGGCGGCCGGCGACAGCAGGAACGTCGCCGCCCGGCCGAACTCCGCGGGCTCTCCGTAGCGTCCCAGCGGGATCTTCGCGGTCGCGCGCTCCCGCGCCCCGTCGGGGTCTCCCCCCATGGCGTCGAGCTCGGCGACCCGGCCGGTCGCGACCCGGCCGGGTAGCAGCCCGTTGACCCGGATCCCCCGGGGACCGAGCTCGTCGGCCATCATCTTCGCGACCATCGCGAGCCCCGGTCGCAGCCCGTTGGAGACGGCGAGTCCCGGCACGGACTCACGGACGCTGGAGGACAGCACCAGCGCGATCGAGCCGCCCTCCGACAGCGACTGGGCGATCTCACGGGTCAGCCGCACGGAGCCGAGGAAGACCGACTCGAACGCCCGGGTCCAGTCGGCGTCGTCGACCGTCAGCGCCGCTCCGGGCGGGGGTCCGCCGACGCTGATCAACGCCCCGTCGACGCGGCCCCACCGCTCGTTGGCGGCTTTGAGGAGGCGCCCGGGAGTCGCCGGGTGGGCGTTGTCGGCGACCACGCTGATGGCGTGCTCGCCGAGGTCGATCGTGGCCTCGGCCAACGACTCCTCCGAGCGGCCGGAGACGACGACGCAGGCGCCCTCGTCGACCAGCACCTGGGCGGTGGCCAGGCCGAGGCCACGGCCGCCGCCGGTGACGATGAAGACACGGTCGGTGAGTCCGAGGTCCATGGCGTGACGCTACTGCACCGAGGCCGTCTCCGCCTCAGGTGAGAACTGGGTGCGATACAGGTCCGCGTAGAGGCCGCCCACCGCGAGCAGCTCGCCGTGGGTGCCCTGCTGGACGATCCGACCACCGTCGAGGACCAGGATCCGGTCCGCGTTCCGCACGGTCGAGAGCCGGTGGGCGATGACCAGCGAGGTGCGCCCCTCCAACGCGGCGTCCAGCGCCCGCTGCACCGCGGCCTCCGACTCGCTGTCCAGGTGGGCGGTCGCCTCGTCGAGCACCACGATGCCGGGAGCCTTGAGCAGCAGCCGGGCGATGGCCAGCCGCTGCCGCTCGCCCCCGGAGAGCCGGTAGCCCCGGTCCCCCACGACGGTGTCGAGACCGTCGGGCAGGGCCCGCATCAGGGTCGCGATCTGGGCGGCCTCCAGCGCCGCCCAGACGGCTGCGTCGTCGGCCCCGGGCCTCGCGTAGAGCAGGTTGGCGCGGACGGTGTCGTGGAACATGTGGGCGTCCTGGGTGACGTAGCCGACGGCGTCCTCGAGGGACTGCAGCGTCACGTCGCGCACGTCATAGCCTCCCACCCGGACGCTGCCTGCCTGCACGTCGTACAGACGCGCGACGAGGTTGGTGACCGTGGTCTTGCCGGCCCCCGAGGGTCCGACCAGGGCGATCATCTCCCCGGGTGCGGCATGGAAGGTGACGTCGTGCAGCACGGGGCCGGACTCGCGGGACTCGGTGCGGGCGACGATCTCGAGGGACGCCAGCGAGATCTCATCGGCGCCGGGGTAGCCGAAGGCGACTCCGTCGAACTCCAGGCTGCTGGCCGGGCTCGGCAGGGCGAGCGCGTCGGGCTTCTCCTGGATCAGCGACGGCAGGTCGAGCACCTCGAAGACCCGCTCGAAGCTCACCAGGGCCGTCATCAGGTCGATGCGCACGTTGGAGAGGCCCTGGAGCGGGCCGATCAGCCGGAACAGCAGGGTGGACAGGGCGATGATGGTGCCGACGCTGAGGGCGTTGTCGATGGCGAGATGGCCGCCGATCCCGTAGACCAGCGCCAGCGCGAGGGCCGGGACCAGCGCCATCGAGGCGCCGAAGATGCGAGTGATCAGCGAGATCCGGATGCCGAGGTCGCGGACCACGGCCGCCTTGGTGGCGAACAGCCCGTCCTCCTCGGCGCGGCGGCCGAAGAGCTTGAGGAGCATCGCCCCACCGACGTTGAAGCGCTCCGTCATCACGTTGCCCATGTCGGCGTTGCCGTCCATCTGCTGACGGGTGAGGCCGGCCAACCGGGCACTGACCATCCGGGAGGTGACGAGCAGCAGCGGGAAGAGCGCCAGGCATAGCAGCGTCACCTGCCAGCTCAGCACGAACATGGTGATGCCGACCACGACGGCGGCGATGGCGTTGGAGACGGTGCTGGAGAGCGCCGAGGTGAACGCCCGCTGAGCGCCGATCACGTCGTTGTTGAGCCGGGAGACCAAGGCCCCTGTCTGGGTGCGGGTGAAGAAGGCCAACGACTGCCGCTGGACCCGAGCGAAGACCTGGGTGCGGAGGTCGAAGATCAGGCCCTCGCCGATGCGCGAGGACAGGTAGCCGGCCGAGACTGCCAGCGCCGCCGTGAACAGCCCGGTCACCGCCATGGCGAGGGCCAGGACCGTGACCAGCCTTCCGTCACCCTTCAGGATCCCGTCGTCCACGATGCGCTGGGTCAGCAGCGGCATCACCACGACCAGGCCGGCGTCGACGACCGTCAGCGCGAGGAAGACCGTGATCACCCGCCGGTGCGGACGGGCGAACCCGCCCACCCGGCGCAGGGTCTCCCCCTTCAGCTTCTGGTCGGCGATGCTGCGGTCCGTGCGCATGTGTCGCCAGGAGGCACCGGCACCCATCATCGACATCGGGGGCTACTTCCTCTCATCCGGACAGCTCTCGGAAGCGTCGCACCTGCGCCTCGCGCTCGAAGCGGCGGTGGTCCTCCAGGCTCCGGCCCGAGGCGCCGAGCAGCAGCGCCTTGGTCTCGTGCACCGCGCCCGCGGACGGGGCGGTCAGGGCAGCGACGAGGTCCGCCACCGCCTCGTCCAGACCCGTGGTCGGGACGACAGCGGTGGCGAGCCCGATCGCGGCGGCTTCCGCCGCCCCGACCATCCGCGCGGTCGCGCAGATCTCCAGTGCCCTGGAGTAGCCAACGCACTCGACCAGCGGCTTTGTTCCGGTGAGGTCGGGCACCAGGCCGAGCGCCGCCTCCTTCATGCACAGCTGGGCGTCCTCGGCCAGCAACCGCAGGTCGCACGACAGGGCGAGCTGGAAGCCGGCCCCGATGGCGTAGCCCTGCACCACCGCGACCGAGACGAAGCGTGGGTCACGCAGCCACGTGAAGCCCTGCTGGTACTCATCGATGGCCGCCGAGGCCTCCTCATCCGAGAGCGCCAGCAGTCCCGCCACGGTCTCCTGCCCGCCGGCGCCGGCGGGGTCGAGCATCATTCGGTCCAGGCCGGCCGAGAAGGAGTGGCCGCTCCCCCGGACCACGACGACCCTCACCTCGTCGCCGACCTCGCGTCCGAGCGCAGCCAGCGCCCTCCACATCGCCGGCGTCTGGGCGTTGCGGACCTCGGGGCGGTCCAGGGTCAGGGTGGCGACGGGACCGTCGACCTCGAGGCGCAGGCCGACGGCGGAGAGGTCCTCGGGGGTCATAGGGGCGAGTCTAGGGAGGACCACGCGCCGGCTCAGGCAAGCGAGACCAGGTCGGCGTAGTCCTCGGTCCAGAGGTCCTCGACGCCGTCGGGGAGGATCAGGACCCGGTCCGGCTCGAGCGCGCGGACGGCGCCCTCGTCGTGGGTGACCAGGATGATGGCGCCGGCGTACGTGCGGATGGCGGCCAGCACCTCCTCGCGGGACGCGGGATCGAGGTTGTTGGTCGGCTCGTCGAGCAGCAGGACGTTGGCGCTGGACACCACGAGGATGGCCAGGGCCAGCCGGGTCTTCTCGCCGCCGGACAGCACCGAGGCCGGCTTCGCCGCGTCGTCGCCGGAGAAGAGGAAGGAGCCCAGCACCGAACGGGCCTCGGTGTCGGTGAGCTGGGGCGCGGCCGAGTTCAGGTTCTCCAGGACGGTCCGGGCGATGTCGAGGGTCTCGTGCTCCTGGGCGTAGTAGCCGAGCTTGAGGCCGTGCCCGGGCGTCACCACGCCGGTGTCGGCCTGGTCCACGCCGCCGAGGATGCGGAGCAGGGTGGTCTTGCCGGCGCCGTTGAGGCCCAGGATGACCACGCGCGAGCCCTTGTCGATCGCCAGGTCGACGTCGGTGAACACCTCCAACGACCCGTAGGACTTCGACAGCTCCGCCGCCGTGAGCGGGGTCTTGCCGCAGGGGGCGGGCGCCGGGAACTTGATCTTGGCCACTCGGTCGCTGCGGCGCTCGCCCTCGAGCCCGGTCATGATCTTCTCGGCGCGCTTGAGCATCGACTGGGCAGCCTGCGCCTTGGTCGCCTTCGCCCGCATCCGGTTGGCCTGGTCAGTCAGCGTCTTGGCCTTGTTCTCGGCGTTGACGCGCTCGCGCTTGCGGCGCTTCTCGTCGGTCTCGCGCTGGGTGAGGTAGGCCTTCCAGCCCATGTTGTAGACGTCGATCTCGGACCGGTTGGCGTCGAGGTGCAGCACCCGGTTGACGGTCGCCTCGAGCAGCGCGTTGTCGTGGCTGATCACGACCAGGCCGCCCTTGTAGGCGGCCAGGAAGTCCCGGAGCCAGACGATGGAGTCGGCATCGAGGTGGTTGGTCGGCTCGTCGAGGAGCAGCGTGTCGGCGCCGCCGAAGAGGATCCGCGCCAGCTCGACCCGCCGCCGCTGGCCGCCGGAGAGGGTGCGCAGGGGCTGGCCGAGGACGCGATCGGCGATGTTGAGGCTGTGCGCGATCTGGGCCGCCTCGGACTCCGCGGCGTAGCCGCCACCGGCGTGCAGCTCGGCGTCGGCGCGGGTGTAGCGCTTCATCGCCCGCTCGCTGACCGCCGGGTCGTCGCTGCCCATCTCGGCCTCGGACTCCCGCAGTCGGCGGACGACATCGCCCAGGCTGCGCGCGTTGAGGATCCGGTCGCGGGCCAGCAGGTCCGGGTCGCCGGTGCGGGGGTCCTGGGGCAGGTAGCCGACGGCACCGGTCGACGTGACCGTGCCGGACGCGGGCTGGGCCTCGCCGGCGAGGATCTTCGTCAGGGTGGTCTTGCCGGCGCCGTTGCGACCGACCAGGCCGACCTTGTCGCCCGCCGCCACCCGGAAGCTGACCCCGTCCATCAGGAGTCGTGCCCCGGCGCGTACTTCGAGTGCTTGGGCGGTGATCATGAGGCGGTTAGTCTACGGACCGGCGGGACCACTGAGCACATCCGCGCAGTGGAGAGCCGCAGGCGGAAGAGGAAGCGCGACGATGCGATTCAACCCGAAGGCCCGGCTGGACACGAGTCGCGTCCGGGACGCGGGTGGCGGTGGCGGCGGGCGCGGAGGCGGCGTGGGCGGCGGTCAGATGCGCCTCCCGATCCCCGGTGGCGCCAAGGCCGGCGGCGGCATCGGCGGCCTGCTGATCATCCTGCTGATCTTCGTGGTCTCCCAGTGCTCCGGGGTCGACATCACCGGCGGCGGTGGACCGAGCCCGACCTCCGACACCGCGATCGACACCAGCCGGGTGGCCGGGGACGCGGGGCGCTACACCGGCTGCCGTACGGGTGCCGACGCCAATGACGACATCGACTGCGCCCGGATCGCGGTCGAGAACTCGCTGTTCGACTACTGGACCGACACCCTGCCCGCCCAGAGCGACACCGGCTTCCAGCCTGCCACGATGCTGACCTTCACCGGCGCGGTCAACACCGGTTGCGGCCAGGCCACCTCGCAGGTGGGCCCCTTCTACTGCCCGCCGGACTCCTCGATCTACCTCGACACGACCTTCTTCGACGACGTCCTCGAGCGCCAGCTCGGCGGCCCGGACGGCGGGTTCGTCGAGCCCTACGTGCTCGCCCACGAGTACGGCCACCACATCCAGAACCTGCTCGGCACGATGGGCCAGGTGCGCACCCAGCAGGGCCCGCGCAGCGACGCCGTGCGCCTCGAGCTCCAGGCCGACTGCTACGCCGGCATGTGGGCGGCGTCGGCGACCCAGAGCCAGGACTCCACCGGCACCGCGCTCTTCACCTCGCTGACCGACGAGGACATCTCCCAGGCGATCGCCGCCGCAGAGGCCGTCGGCGACGACCGGATCCAGCAGAAGACCCAAGGTCAGGTCACCGAGGAGTCGTGGACCCACGGCTCCGCAGCGTCGCGCGCCGAGTGGTTCAAGACCGGGTTCGACAACGGCACGCTGGAGTCGTGCGACACCTTCGCGGTCGCCACCCCCTGACGGTCCCACCTACAGCAGGGCCTCGAGATGCGGGAAGAGCCGCTGCATCGCCCGGAGGTACGGCGCCACGCTGGGGTGGTTGAACTTCCCGGCCAGCGCCCCCTCCCCCGCCGCGGCCCGGCCCAGGGCCCAGTCGGCGCGGGTCAGCACGGTGTAGACCGCCATCACCCGGGCGCCGTACTCCGCCTCCTCGCGCCGCTCGCGGAGCGGGGCGGGGAGCGCGTCGACGTAGGCGGTCAGGAGCGGTTCGAGGCCCTCCTTGGTGCTCAGCGCGTGGTAGCCGAGGTCGGCCCCGAGCGGGCTGCGCCCCAGCGTCGACCAGTCGATGGCGCAGATGTCCTCGCCCGCCCGACCGGGCAGGTTCGCCGGCACCGGGTCGCCGTGCGAGGCCACCTGCGGCAGCGCCGCGAAGCGGGCGAGGCGCTCCTCGCGCACCGACCAGAGCCGGTCGACGAGGTCGGCCACCGGCGTGCGGGCCAGGGTGCACCACCCGCCGCGCCGCTCCACGCTGCGCAGTCGGGTCCCGAGCACCGCCGAGGACTCCCACGGCGGGTCGCCGAGGTCGGCACCGGCGAACCGGCCGAGACAGCGGGCGACGAAAAGGCCGTTGTGGGGGGTGGCGCTGACCCGCGGCGAGACGAGGGTGACGCCCTCGTCGTCCTCCTCCACCGCCAGGTCGGGCAGTGCCCGCAGGCCCGGCGTGTCCCGGACCGTGCCCGCGAGGGCCACGTCCGCCGGCCGGCGCCAGTAGGCCGGGTGGTGCGGGTCGCTCCAGTCGGCGGGGTCGTGAGGCTGCGGTCGCAGCAGGCGCTTCACCACGGTCTCGCGGCCACCGACCGAGGCCAGCCAGACGCCGTACGTCGCCGGGCTGGGCCCGTTGGGAAGGGGCTGCCATCCTGGCTCGGGCTGCCACATGCCCCGACGCTAGCCCAGGTCGGGCCGACCGTCCGGCAGGCGAGGGCGGGTCAGCGCACGTCGCGGCGCGTGAAGGCGAGCTGTCCCGCGCCGCTCAGCAGCCCCGCGACGAGCAGGAGAAGGACGAACGGACCCCAGCGGAACGGCTCGACCGGCACGAGGGCCAGGTGGTCGAAGGGCGAGGTGCCCTGCACCCACCCCGGCAGGCCCAGCAGGGTGCCGAAGAGCAGGACCACCACGCACCAGCCGAGGCCGAGCCACCCCGCCGACGCCGCCCGCGGCACCAACCCCACGAGCAGCCGGGTCAGACCGGCCAGCACGAGCACCGGGGGCAGGTAGCCCAGGGTGTCGAGGGTGAACCGCCCCACCGCGCCCTCGTCACCCGTGGTCAGCGCGTAGCCGACCCCGAGACCGAGCCCGCCGGCCCCGACCACCATCGCGGTCCCGGCGATGGTCACCGCCACGTGGCCCAGGAGCCAATGCGCGCGCGGAAGGCCGGTCGCGAGCAGGGCCTCGACCCGTCCGTCGTCCTCCTCGGTGCGTGGCCGCAGCGCCGAGGAGACGGCGAAGCCGCAGGCCATCAGGGCGAGCATCAGCATCGCCGTGCCGTAGAAGCCGTCGATCAGGTCACCGGTCGAGCCGGTCATCAGGTCGCGGGCGGTCTGGGAGTCACCGATGAGAGCGCCCACCCCGTTGCCGAGCGATCCGTAGGCGAGCCCTGTCAGGGCCAGTCCGACCGACCAGGCCAGCGCGGCGCCGCGCTGGAGCCGCCAGGCGAGACCCATCCCGCTGGGACGGGTCAGCGACGTGCCCGCCCTGGCGGGTCCGGGCCGGGCGGCCAGCACCCCCGCGCCGTGGTCGCGGAGGTCGAACACGGCGTACGCCGCGGTGGTGAGGGCCGCGGTGGCGAACACGAGAATGAGGAGCGGCCACCACCGCACCCCCGAGAACGCGTGCATGCCCTGGTACCACCCGATCGGCGAGAGCCAGGTCAGGGCGGAGGTGCCCAGGTCGCCGACCGCCCGCACCACGTAGGCGAGGCCGATCACGGCCCCTGCGATGCCGTACATCGCCCGGGTGCTGGCGCTCAGCTGGGCGGCGACCAGCGCGGTCGCGGAGAACAGCCACCCGCAGCCGGTCAGGCCGACGCCCAGCGCCAACGAGTCCGGCACCGCCAGGCCATAGCCGATCAGGCTGGCAGTGACCCCGGTCCCGAGGAGCACGTTCCCGACGCCGGCGGTCGCCAGGGCCGCCGTCATCGGCGCGAACCGGCCCACGGCCGACGCGCGCAGCAGCTCGTCGCGGCCGGACTCCTCCTCGGCCCGGGTGTGTCGAGCGACCAGGAACATGCTCATGAGCCCAGCCACGACCGCCCCGAACGCGGTCGCCTGCCAGGTCACCTGCCCCCCGACCGTGTTCAGGGCGCGCGCCGGACCGGCCATCGCGACGAGCGCGGCGTTGCCCTGCATCCCGGCCGCCGCCCGGTCGAGCTCCGCCTGGGTCGCATAGAGGCCGTCGACGCTGACGGCCTGGCTCCAGTAGAGGACGGTCGCGCCGACCGTCCACCACAGCAGCTGCCAGCGGTCACGACGCAGGAAGTGCCGCAGCAGCGTCGCCGTGCCGGTCACCTCGCGCGCGCTGCCCCGGCGACGTCGTCGCCGTAGTGGCGCAGGAACAGCTCCTCCAGCGTCGGCGGCGAGCTGGTCAACGACCGGACGCCGGCCCGGACCAGGGCGGCCAGCACCGCGTCGAGCTCCGGCGAGTCGACCTCGAGGCGCACCCGGGTGCCTTCCACCACCAGGTCGTGGACCCCGGGAAGCGTGTCGAGCCCGCTGGGTGGTCCGGCGAGCTCGGCGCTGACCGAGGTGCGCGTGAGGTGCCGCAGCTCCGTGAGCGTGCCGGTCTCGACGCAGCGGCCGGCGCGGACGATGCTGACCCGGTCACAGAGCCGCTCGACCTCGGCGAGGATGTGGCTGGACAGCAGGACCGTGTGGCCTCGGTCGCGGAAGTCGTCGACGTAGTCGGTGAAGACCGACTCCATGATCGGGTCGAGTCCCGACGTCGGCTCGTCGAGGAGCAGCAGCTCGACGTCGGAGGCGAGCGCGGCGACCAGCGCGACCTTCTGCCGGTTGCCCTTGGAGTAGCTGCGCCCCGTCTTGGTCGGGTCCAGCGCGAAACGCTCCACGAGCTCGGCGCGGCGGAGCGGGTCGAGGCCGCCGCGCAGCGTGCCCAGCAGGTCGATCACCTCACCCCCGGTGAGGTTGGGCCACAGGGTGACGTCGCCGGGCACGTAGGCCAGCCGACGGTGCAGCGTCGCGGCGTCCCGCCACGGGTCGCCGCCGAGCAGGCCCACGTCGCCCGAGTCCTTGCGCAGCAGGCCGAGGAGCACCCTGATGGTCGTCGACTTCCCGGCGCCGTTGGGCCCGAGGAAGCCGTGCACCTCGCCCGCCGTCACGGTGAGATCCAGCCCGTCGAGGGCTCGGGTGCTGCCGAAGGTCTTGACCAACCCGGCGATCTCGATCGGCGCCTGCACAACCGTCACCCTACGGCGTGGAGAGGCGGATCAGCCCTCGTCTGCCACGTCCCGGCCGTCGGCCGTGCGGGGGTTCTCGTCGATCGCCGCCACGGCTTCGGTGAGCTCGGGCTCCGCGGCCGGGCGCCGGTCGAGGTGGACCCCGGCGATCATGCAGCGGACCGAGCCGCCCGCGAGCTCGATGGTGGGGATGTCGACGAAGAGGATGGTGCAGGACTCCTCGATCGCCGCCACCTGGTCGGGGCGCAGGCTGCGGCGGGCACTGGCGGACATGGCCATCAGGTAGTCGCGCTTGCCGTTCGGTGTCCGACCGCACAGCTCGACGGCATTGCCGGCGAAGTGCCTGACCTGGTCCTCGGTGATCTCGACGAGCCGGCGTCCGTTCACCGTGAGGCGCTCGCGGAGCTGCTCGCGGCGCTGCCGGTCGGGCACCATGTCCAGCGCGAACAGCGCCACCTCCGTGCCGACGCAGCCGATGACGTTGGTGTGGTAGACGGGCACGCCAGCGGAGTCGACCGCGTCGAAGGCCATCGGTTCGTAGCCGAAGTCGGTGCAGAACCGCTCGAGGACGTGACTGTCGGCGCGGTGGCTGCGCGCGGTGTAGGCGACCCGGGACACGTGGTCGAGCACCATGGCACCGGTGCCCTCGAGGAAGATGCCGTCGGGCTCAAGGCCCGAGTAGTCGACGATGGTCTGGACCCGGTACTCGGACTTGAGCATCTCGAGCACGTCCGCGCGGCGCTCGTGGCGTCGGTTGGAGGCGTACATCGGGTAGACCGCGACCTGGCCGCCGGCATGGGTGGACAGCCAGTTGTTCGGGAACACGCTGTCGGGCCGGGTGTGGTCCTCGTCGGAGAACACGTGGACGCGGACGCCGGCGGCGCGCAGAGAGTCGGCGACGGCGTCCATCTCGGCCAGCGCCTTGTCCGCCGTCTCCGCGTCGGACTGACCCACGGGGGCGTCGGCCTGGAACGCATTGTCGGCCGCCGTCGCGGGGTTGGGCTTGAATCGATCGGCGCGGACCAGGACGACGGCGGACGGGGCTTGGGCACTCACGAGAGGCGAACGTAGACCATCGGAGCCCCGCGGAGCGCCGGGGGCCTCACTGGTCGCGTCGGGCGCGCCTCTCGTGGAGGATTGCCCTGGACGCCGCCGGTCACGCGGTGATCCATCCTGCAGACAGTGCGGAAGCCCGGTGCGGGCCACCTCGTCGAGCCGGGCTACCGCCTCGGGAATGTCCAGCCGTGCCGAGCCGGACCAGACGCCGTTCAGGGTCGGCGCCGAGATGCCGGTGATGTCGAAGCCGGTGTCCTCGCCACGCCGCAACCAGGCGTCCTCGACCAACTCTCCGAGCAGCTCGTAGCGTTACACGTTGACGACCTCGACGCGCAACGCCTGGGCGTCCGCGACCGCCTGGTCGAGCACCGCCCGCCGGGGGTCGGGCACCGGAAGCCAGGGCCCCACCCGCACGAGGCGCCGTAGGCGTGGGTCGGCCAGCACCTCCTCGACGGCGGTCTGGTCGCCCCCCACGACGACGGGGCCGATCGCACCGATGAGGCGCGCGGCGTGGTCGGCGGCGGCCTCGTAGGCCTGCCGCGCCTGGTTGTCACGTCGCCGGGCGAACCGCTGCTGGCTCTGCCCGCCCGCCTTGGTGCGGCCCTGCACGTGCCGCTGCCCGATCTTGTGCTCCTGTACGGCGGTCCCGCCCATCCGGGCGACCGCGAACCCGCCCTTGCGCACGAGCAGCACCCCCCAGGCACCGGGCGGGCCACTGACCGCGACGAGAGCGGCCGGGTCCGCCGGCCCGTCGTACGCCGCGTCGAACGGCAGCCGGGCCACGAACGTCGAGCCGTCGTCGGCCGTCCCCATCAGCGTTCCCCCGTCCACCGCGAGCATCGTGGCGCCGTGGCGCTCGGAGAAGTTGGTGACCCACCTCTCCAGGCGCGCGGGCGGGACCAGGACCTCGGGCATCAGGCCGTGTGCAGCACGCGGAACCGCTCGAGCACCACCGGCATGTCGGGGCTGAACGCGCGGTCGTGGGTGGCGACCTCGCCGAAGAAGCGCTGATGCACCTCGCGCCATAGCTCCAGCGACCGGTCGCCCTCTCCCTCGAGGCGGGCGTGCTCCGCGTCGACCTCGTCGAACGGCACCACGCTGACCGCGGTGGACTCGATCAGGGCGCGCGGGTGTCCGGCTCCGTCGAGCAGGATGCTCATCGTGCCCGGCTCGGGCAGGGGTTCGTCTCCGGCCTCGTAGTCCCACAGAGCACTGGAGGTCGCGGTCTTGGTGCCCGCCAACACCAGCGCCAGCAGGGCGTCGGCCTCGTCCGTGGTGCCGCCGAAGGACCACGCCGGGGGCGGCACCATCTCCAGCGTGGTGGGGCCGAAGTAGCCGGGCATGGCCGTGATCCGCGCCTGGCTGCGGGCCAGCATCCAGAAGCGCTCGACCGCGGACTCGTCCATCCGCGTCAGACGTTGAAGCCGAGGGCGCGCAGCTGCTCGCGCCCGTCGGGGGTGATCTTGTCCGGCCCCCACGGCGGCATCCAGACCCAGTTGATGGCCACGTCGTTGACGAGACCCTCGAGCGCCTGGTTGGTCTGGTCCATGATGACGTCGGTCAACGGGCACGCGGCCGAGGTGAGCGTCATGTCGATCACGAGGTTGCTGCCCACGTCGAGGTGGACGCCGTAGATCAGGCCGAGGTCGACGACGTTGATCCCGAGCTCGGGGTCGACGACGTCCTTCATCGCCTCGGTGACGTCCTCGACGGTGACCGTCGAGGTGCCACCCGCATTGATCGCGGCGGTGTCCACCTCGGGCAGGTCGGAGTGGTCAGGCTGGCTGGTCTGGCTGGTCTGTGCGGTCTGGTCGCTCATCGGTCTGTCTCCTTCTCGGCTGCGGTCAACGTTGCGTCCTTCCAGGCCATCCACGCCAGCAGCGCGCACTTGACCCTGGCGGGGAACTTGGCGACGCCGGCGAACGCGACGGCGTCCTCCAGCACCTCCTCGTCGGGCTCGACCTGTCCCTTGCCCTGCATCAGGGCCAGGAACTCCTGGTGGATCGACATCGCCTCGGTGACGCGCTTGCCGATGACGAGGTCGGTAAGCACCGATGCGGCGGCCTGCGAGATCGAGCACCCGACGGCGTCGTAGGAGACGTCAGACACGGTATCGCCGTCGAGGTGCACCCGTAGGGTCACCTCGTCGCCGCACGTGGGGTTGACATGGTGCACCTCGGCCTCGAACGGCTGGCGCAGCCCCTTGTTGAGGGGGTTCTTGTAGTGGTCCAGGATGATCTCCTGGTAGAGCGAGTCGAGCTCGCTGGATCCGGCCGTCATCGCCTCACGCCCCTACCTTGAAGTAGTCACGGGTGTAGTGGAGCCCCTCGACGAGCGCGTCGATCTCCGCCGGTGTGGTGTAGAGGTACGACGACATCCGCGTCGACGACTGCACCCCGAAGCGGGCGTGCGCCGGCTTGGCGCAGTGGTGCCCGGCCCGGACCGCGATGCCCCGGGTGTCGAGCACCGTCGCGACGTCGTGCGGGTGCACGCCCTCGATCTCGAAGGAGATCGCCCCGCCACGCAGGCGGACGTCGAGCGGGCCGAGCACGCTCAGTCCGGGCACCGTCTGCAGTCCTTCGAGTGCGTACGCCGTGATGGTCTGCTCGTGCCGGTGCACGTGCTCCATGCCGATGTGGGCGAGGTAGTCCACCGCGGCACCCAGCCCGATCGCCTCGACGATCGGCGGTGTGCCGGCCTCGAACTTGTAGGGGATCGGGGCGTAGGTGGAGCGCTCCATGGTCACCGTCTCGATCATCTCGCCGCCGCCGTGGAACGGGGGCAGCCGGTCGAGCACGGACTTCTTGCCCCAGAGCACGCCGATGCCGGTCGGGCCGACCACCTTGTGGCCGGTGAAGCCGACGATGTCGGCGCCGCTGGCGACCACGTCGACCGGCATCTGCGGGACGGCCTGAGCGGCGTCGACCACCACGAGGGCCCCGACCTGGTGGGCCCGGTCGGCGATCTCGCGCACCGGGTTGATGGTGCCGAGCATGTTGGACACCCAGGTCAGCGACACCACCTTGGTGCGCTCGGTGATCAGCTCGTCGAGCCGCGAGAGGTCGAGCTGACCGACGTCGGTCAGCCCGATCCACCGCAGCGTCGCGCCGGTCCGCTGGGTGAGCAGCTGCCACGGCACGATGTTGGAGTGGTGCTCCATCTCGGTGATGAGGACCTCGTCACCGGGGCCGAGCGCGAGGTCGCCCTCGGCCCAGGCCAACGTGTTGGCGACCAGGTTGAGGCCCTCGGTGATGTTCTTGGTGAAGATCACCTCGTCGCGCGACGGCGCGTTGAGGAACGACGCCACCTTGTCCCGGGCCCCCTCGAACGCCTCGGTGGACTCCGCTCCGAGCTGGTGCATGGCCCGGGAGATGTTGGCGTTGTGGCGCTCGAGGTGGTCGACCATCGTGTCGATCACGATCTGCGGCTTCTGCGAGGTGTTCGCGCTGTCGAGATAGACCAGCGGCTGGCCGTTGGCGAGGGTGCGTCCCAGGATCGGGAAGTCCTTGCGGATGACGTCCAGATCCGGCAGCAGCCCGGGGCCGGTGAAGGGGGTCATCTCAGACCGCCGCAGCCTTGACGTACTTGTCGTACCCCTCGGCCTCGAGCTGCTCGGCGAGCTCGGGGCCGCCCTGCTCGGCGATCCGGCCGGCGACGAAGACGTGCACGAAGTCGGGCGTGATGTAGCGCAGGATGCGGGTGTAGTGAGTGATCAGCAGGACACCCTTGTCACCGGCCTCGGCGAACCTGTTGACACCCTCGGAGACCACCTTGAGCGCGTCGATGTCCAGGCCGGAGTCGGTCTCGTCGAGCACCGCGATCTTGGGGTCGAGCAGCTGCATCTGGGCGATCTCGTGTCGCTTCTTCTCACCGCCGGAGAAACCCTCGTTGACGTTGCGCTGGGAGAACGACGGGTCGAGACCGGCATCCTGCAGGGTCGCGTTGACGTCCTTGACCCAGGTACGCAGCTTGGGCGCCTCGCCGTCGATGGCGGTCTTGGCGGTCCGCAGGAAGTTGGCCACCGAGACGCCGGGGACCTCGACGGGGTACTGCATGGCCAAGAACAGCCCGGCGCGGGCCCGCTCGTCGACGGACATCGCGAGCACGTCGGCGCCGTCGAGCGTGACGGTCCCGCCGGTGACGGTGTACTTCGGGTGGCCGGCGATGGAGTAGGCCAGCGTGGACTTGCCCGATCCGTTGGGGCCCATGATCGCGTGCGTCTCGCCGCCCTTGATGGTCAGCGTGACGCCCTTGAGGATCTCAATGGGCTGGCCGTCTCCGGTGTCCTTGGCCTCGACCGTGACGTACAGGTCCTTGATCTCGAGAGTGCTCATGTGGGGCTAACTCCGTTCAGGGTGGTGGCGGTGTCGACCCAGACAGTGGGGCTGCCGGCGTCGTCGCGAATCTCTACGGGGAAGGTGGCGACCGGTTCGGTCGCCGGGAGGCCGATGGGCTTGCCGGTGCGCAGGTCGAAGCGGGAGCCGTGCAACCAGCACTCGACGGTGCAGCCCTCGAGGTCGGCGGTGACCTCGCCCTCGCTCAGGGCGACGGAGGCGTGGGAGCACAGGTCCTCGATGGCGAAGAGCTCCTCGCCATCACGGGCCAGCGCCACGTCGACGGAGCCCACCGTCACCGCGAGCGCCTCGTCGGCCAGGATGTCGGAGACGGCGCAGGCGCGCTGGAACGCCATCAGAAGTGCTTCCCGACGACGTTCTTGGCGAGCTCCGCCTCCACCGTGGCGATCAGCCGATCCTCGATCGCGGGCACGCCGACCTTGCGGATCAGGTCGTGGAAGAAGCCGTGCACGACCAGGCGGCGGGCCTCGTCCTCCGCGATCCCGCGCGAGCGCAGGTAGAAGAGCTGGTTGTCGTCGAAGCGTCCGGTCGCGGACGCGTGGCCCGCGCCCTCGATCTCGCCGGTCTCGATCTCGAGGTTGGGGACCGAGTCGGCCTGGCAGCCGTCGGTGAGCACCAGATTGCGGTTCTCCTCGAACGTCTCGATGCCCTCGGCGACCTTGCGGATCAGCACGTTGCCGACCCAGACCGTGTGGGCGCCCTTGCCCTGCAGCGCCCCCTTGTAGACCACGTTGCTGCGGGTGTGCGGTGCGTCGTGGTCGGCGAACAGCCGGTGCTCGAGGTGCTGGCCCGCGTCGGCGAAGTAGAGCCCGAGCAGCTCGGCGCTGCCGCCGGGACCGCCGTAGGACACGTTGGCGTCCATCCGGACGACGTCGCCGCCGAACGTGATGGCCGCGTGCCGGTACGACGCGTCGCGTCCGACCAGCGCCTGGGTCTGGGTCAGGTGCACCGCGTCGTCGGCCCAGTCCTGGACGGAGACGACGGTGACCTGGGCGCCCTCACCGACGGCCACCTCGACGACCTGGGCCATCGTGGCGCTGCCGGTGTGGTTGAGCACGACGGTGGCGCGGGCGTGATGACCGAACCGCAGGGCCAGGTGACCGGCCTCGGTGGTCGTTGCGTCACTACCGACGAGGTCGACCACGATCGGCTCGGGCACGTCGGCGTCGGCCGGCACGTCGACGAGCAGCGTCGTGGGCACCTCGGCGAGCACGCGGGCGGCGTACCGGCTGTTGGGCACCAGCCCGCTGATCCCACGCAGCGCGCGCGCCTCGTCGCCGTCGACGCCCTCGACCCGGACACCGTCGGGGGTGTTCCAGGTGCACGAGGTCGTGCTGGGCTGGAACTCCGCGTCGGCGTGCAGTCCGCGGAGGCGCTTGAGCGGCGTGAACCGCCAGATCTCCTCACGCCCCGTCGGGACCAGGTGGTCCTCGACGTCGAAGGAGCCTTGTGGGTGCAGGTGGGAATCGACCCTGGATACCTCCAGGGCCTCAGCAACAGCCGTCATATCAGCCGACGCCGCCTTCCATCTGGAGCTCGATGAGCCGGTTGAGCTCGAGCGCGTACTCCATCGGGAGCTCCTTGGCGATCGGCTCCACGAAGCCCCGCACGATCATCGCCATCGCCTCGTCCTGCTCCATGCCGCGCGACATCAGGTAGAACAGCTGGTCCTCCGAGACCTTCGAGACGCTCGCCTCGTGGCCCATGGACACGTCGTCCTCGCGGATGTCGACGTAGGGGTAGGTGTCCGACCGGCTGATCTGGTCGACCAGCAGCGCGTCGCAGAGCACGTTGGACTTCGAGCCGTGGGCGCCCTCGTTGATCTGGATCAGGCCGCGGTACGAGGTCCGGCCGCCGCCACGGGCCACCGACTTGCTCAGGATCGAGCTGGAGGTGTTCGGGGCCGCGTGCACCATCTTGGCGCCCGCGTCCTGGTGCTGACCCTCGCCCGCGAAGGCGATCGAGAGAGTCTCGCCCTTGGCGTGCTCGCCCATCAGGTAGATGGCGGGGTACTTCATCGTCACCTTGGACCCGATGTTGCCGTCGACCCACTCCATCGTGGCCCCGGCCTCGCAGGTCGCCCGCTTGGTCACGAGGTTGTAGACGTTGTTGGACCAGTTCTGGATCGTCGTGTAGCGGCAGCGGCCGCCCTTCTTCACGATGATCTCGACGACCGCGGAGTGCAGGGAGTCCGAGGAGTAGATCGGGGCGGTGCAGCCCTCGACGTAGTGCACGTAGGCGTCCTCGTCGACGATGATCAGCGTCCGCTCGAACTGGCCCATGTTCTCGGTGTTGATCCGGAAGTAGGCCTGCAGCGGGATGT
>JBDSLK010000102.1:0-42465 GCA_039916425.1 Nocardioides sp. | reverse complement strand
GGGTCGACGTCGAGCGGCCGCTTCGGGGCCGGGCCCTTGCGAGGCATTAGCTCTTCTCCTTCTTCGCGCCGTAACGGCTGCGGGCCTGCTTGCGGTTCTTCACGCCCTGCGTGTCGAGCGCGCCGCGGATGATCTTGTAGCGGACACCGGGAAGGTCCTTCACCCGACCGCCGCGAACGAGCACGATCGAGTGCTCCTGGAGGTTGTGACCGACACCCGGGATGTAGGCGGTGACCTCGACGCCGCTCGACAGGCGCACACGGGCGACCTTGCGGAGGGCGGAGTTCGGCTTCTTCGGGGTGGTGGTGTAGACGCGTGTGCAGACGCCACGGCGCTGCGGCGAGCCCTTGAGGGCAGGCGTCTTGTTCTTGGACACCTTGTCCTGGCGGCCCTTGCGGACCAGCTGCTGAATGGTGGGCACCTGTGTGGTTCCCCTTCTTGTCATGTCTCAGTGCCGGCGCTCTGCCGGGCACGGGGTGATGCAAGCTGTGCGTGCCGCGTGCTGCGCCCTCGGCGCCGGCTGCGAGCCGGGCCGTCATCAGCGCATACGAGAAGTGCCTGGTGCTCCCAGACACAAGGACTGAGGCTACTCCGCGCTCAAACAGGGGTCAAAACGGCGTGGTCGGCCCGCTTCCGGGCCTTGACGAGCAGGTAGACGCCGGCCGCGGCGGCGACGCCGAGGATGGTCATGCCCCCGCCCAGCACCAGCGTCCAGCGCGCCCCGAACGTCTCCCCGACCCAGCCCACCAACGGAGCGCCGAGCGGAGTGCCCCCCATGAAGATCATCATGTAGAGCGCCATCACCCGGCCGCGCATCCCGGACTCCGTGTGCAGCTGCATGAAGGTGTTCGCGCTGGTGATCATCGTCAGCGCCGCAAGGCCCAGCAGCGGGGTGACCAGGGCGAAGGACAGGTACGTCGGCATCAGCCCGGCCGTGATCTCCACGATGCCGAAGGCCAGGGCCGCGCCCACCACCAGTCGGTGCCGCACCCGCTCGCGGCTCGCCGCCAGCAGGCTGCCGGTCAGCGAGCCGACCGCCATGAAGGTCCCGAGGAGGCCGTACTCGGTGGCGCCCTTGTCGAACACCTCGGTGGCCATCAGCGCGGAGGTCATCTGGAAGTTGAGCCCGAAGGTGCCGGTGAAGAAGACGATGGCCAGGATCAGCAGCAGATCGGGGCGGTCCCGGACGTAGCGGACGCCCTGGCCGATCATCCCCGGCTCGCGGACCGCGATCGCCGGAGAGTCCAGGCGGCTCAGGTCGAGGCGACGCAGCGCCAGCACCGGGCCGACGTAGCTGACCGCGTTGACCAGGATCACCCAGCCCGTGGCGGTGACGCCGCCGCCCAGCCCGGCGATGAGCAGGCCGGCGACGGCGGGGCCGACGATGCGGGCGGCGTTGAACGAGGCCGAGTTGAGCCCGACGGCATTGGTGAGGTCCTCGGGCTCGACGATCTCGGAGACGAAGGACTGCCGGGCGGGAGCGTCGAAGACCGCGGCGGTCCCGAGCAGGAACGCCAGCACGTAGACGTGCCAGATCTGGGCCGTGCCGGTCACCGCCAGCAGGCCGAGCACGAGGGCGGGGAGTGCCATCCCGACGTTGGTCAGCTGGAGCAACCGGTGCTTGGGCATCCGGTCGGCGACCAGGCCGGCGACCGGGGCGAGGACCAGGAACGGCAGGAACTGGAGGCCGGTGGTGATCCCGATGGCGGTGCCGGAGTTGTCGGTGAGCTGCAGCACCAGCCAGTCCTGGGCGACCCGCTGCATCCAGGTGCCCGTGTTGGACACCGCACCACCGGCGGCGTACAGCCGGTAGTTGGCGTTGTGCAGGGAGCGGAACGTGGGGCTCACAGGGTCCTTCGGATCAGGAGGTCGGTCAGTCGGTGTTGGCGAGGCGGTCGAGGATCGGCACCGCGCGGCGCAAGGTCTCCCGCTCGTCGGGGGACAGGCCGGCGAGCCGCTGGGTCAACCACGCGTCGCGCCTGCGCCGGTCGGCCAGCACGATGTCGCGACCCCGCGCGGTGATCGACACGACCACCTGGCGGCCGTCGGTCAGGTGCGGGGCGCGGAGCACGTAGCCGTCCGCCACGAGGCAGCCCACCGTGCGGGTCATCGAGGGCGGCTGGACACGCTCCGAGCGTGCCAGCTCACCCACTGTCTGCCCGTTGCTCCGGAAGAGCGAACCCAGCACAGCCATCGCGCCGAGGCTGAGCTCGTTGTCGGGGTGCCGCTCCCCCGCCAGTCGCCGCCGGAGCCGCATCACCGAGGTGCGCAGCTCGCTCGCGAGTCCCGCGTTGGAGCGGGCGACCTTCTCGACTGTGGGCATATCGGTAGCATAACTCATTAGCATTGCTATCTATTCCGCCTTTGCGCTTTCGAGAGGCCCCCTGCGTAGCCTGGGTGGACCCGACCGACACCGAGGAGCTGCCGCACGTGACCCGACCGATGCACCGCACCGCCGCCGCCCTGACCACGCTGGCCTGCGTGACGGGCCTGGCCGCCTGCAGCAGTGACGGCGAGCCCGCCGGCGAGCAGGCTCTGAAGCAGTCCGTGACCGCGGACCTGCTGCCGCCCATCGTCCAGCCTGGTCCCCGCCCCGCCGCGGCGGACGCGGCCAAGGCAGTGGTGTCGGCGCGGGTCACGCCCGCGGAGGAGGGCCGGGAGGTCACGCTCCAGAGCAGGTCGAGCGGGGGTTGGGAGTCAGCCAGGACCGCCGAGACCAACCCGCTGGGCACCGCGGACTTCACCGTCGACCAGCAGCCCGACACGACCTACCGCGTCGTGGTGACCGGGGCCGGCGACCTCCCCGACGTGACCTCCGAGCCGGTCGACGACGTCTGGCAGTACGCCTTCAGCGACGAGTTCGACGGGACGGCGCTCGACGAGGCCCAGTGGTTCTACCGCGGCGCGGAGTACAACGTCGAGGGCTACCGGGCCTGCTCCAAGGGCTCGCCGGACGCGGCCGAGGTCTCGGCCGGCGTGCTGCGGCTGCTGGTCGCCCGTGACCCGGCGCGCACCGAGCAGTGCACGGCGAAGACCGCCGACGGCGAGGTCCTCGGCCAGTTCGACTACCGGCTCAACGGACACGTCGCCAGCAAGGCGCTGATCCACTACGGCGTGACGGCGGCCAGGATCAGGTTTCCTCGCCCGGAGGGCCAGCACGGCTCGTTCTGGTTCCAGTCCCCCATCGAGGGCGGCAAGCCGAACCCCACCGACTCGGGCTCCGAGATCGACGTCGTGGAGTACTTCGGGGACCGCGACGACGACCGGCTGGCGAGCTTCGTCTACTACCCGACCGAGGACGGGTCGGTGAAGGAGGGTGACTGGATCGAGAAGGCGAGTCGCTTCCTGGCCGGCAAGGACGACGACTGGTGGAAGGCGTTCCACGTCTTCACCCTCGAGTGGACCCCCGAGGAGTACGTCATCCGGATCGACGGCCAGGAGGCCTGGCGCACCGACCAGGGCGTCTCCCAGCAGGCAGAGTTCATCGTGCTCAGCCTGCTCAGCTCCGACTACGAGCTGCCCAAGCTCAAGGGTGAGGACAACCTGCCCCAGGGCATGGCCGTCGACTGGGTGCGCGCCTGGGGCAAGTAGGAGGGCACTCATAGGCTCTCCCGCATGACAGACGCCGCTGACCTCCGAGCCCGCTGGGGCACCGCACGCCGCCCCGGGCGACTGCCCGCCCATCCTCGCCCCGACGGTGTCGACGACGCCACGATCGAGGCGTTGGGCAAGGTCTCGGAGGCCCTCGAGGTCGTCGAGCACGCGCGGGGGCACCTCTACGCCTTCCACCGGCTCTCCGGGCACGCCGACCTCACCCTGCAGGAGGGCGTGCGCTCGCTGCGCGACGCCGGCCGGACCGACCTCGGCGACCTGGTCGAGGAGCTGCTGGTCGGCCGGGACGTCATCGACGGCCGCTGGACCTTCCAGCTCGTGGAGGCGTACGACGCGCAGTACTGGTCGGCGTTCCGGGAGGTGGAGGCGCACCTGCGCCGCGAGACCGGGGCGGAGCCGCACGTCTTCGAGGCGGAGATGAAGCACACCGAGCAGACCGAGGGCCTACCCGACGACGAGTGACCCGTCCTAGGTGAGCAGGCGGGTGATCGGGTCGATGGCGAAGTAGACGAGGAACAGTGCCGCCACCACCCACATCAGCGGGTGGACCTGACCGACCTTGCCGCGCACCGTCTTGATCAACACATAAGCCAGGAAGCCCGCGCCGATGCCGACGGTGATGGAGTAGGTGAACGGCATCAGCACGATGGTGAGGAAGGCCGGGATCGCGATCTCGACGTCGTCCCACTCGATGCCGCTGATCTGCTGCATCATCAAGAAGCCGACCAGCACGAGCGCGGGCACCGCGGCCTCGCTGGGGATGATGTTGACCAGCGGGGCGAGCAGCATCGAGAGCAGGAAGAGCACGCCGGTGACCACCGAGGCCAGACCGGTGCGAGCCCCCTCCCCCACTCCTGACGCGGACTCGATGTAGCTGGTGTTGCTCGAGACACCCGCCGCGCCGCCCGCGGCCGCGGCGATCGAGTCGACGATGAGGATCCGTTGGGTGTGCGGCGGGGTGCCGTCCTCGTCGAGGAGGCCCGCCTCGGCGCCGATCGCGGTCATCGTGCCCATCGTGTCGAAGAAGTCCGCGAGCATCAGGGTGAAGACGAGCAGCAGCGCCGAGACGACGCCGACGCGGTCGAAGGAGCCCAGCAGGTCGAACTCCCCGAGCGTGCCGAAGTCGGGCAGGTCGACGATCTTGTCGGGCAGCGCCGGCACGTTGAGGGACCAGCCCGTCGGGGAGTCGGCCGACGAGCCGATGTCGCCGACAGCCTCCACGACGATCGCGAGGATCGTCGAGACGACGATGGAGATCAGGATCGCCCCCCGCACCCTGAGCACCCACAGCCCGACCACCAGGGCGAGACCCACGGCGAAGACGACCACGGGCCAGCCGGACAGCTGCCCGTCGGGGCCGAGCTGCACGGGCACCGTCGTCTGCGAGGCGTCGGGGATGCGCCGGACCAGACCGGCGTCGACGAAGCCGATGATGGCGATGAAGAGACCGATGCCGACCGAGATCGCGATCTTCAGCTGGGCGGGCACCGCGTGGAAGACCGCCGTGCGGAAGCCGGTCAGCACCAGCACCAGGATGAGCAGGCCCTCGATCACGACCAGCCCCATGGCGTCGGCCCAGGTCATCTGGCCGGCGACCGCGAAGGCCACGAAGGCGTTGAGGCCGAGACCGGTGGCGAGCGCCAGCGGGAAGTTCGCCACCACCCCCATCAAGATGGTCATCAGTCCGGCTACGAGCGCCGTGCCCGCAGCGATGGCCGGCAGGTTGGGGGCGTCACCACCCCCGAGGAACCGGCCGTCGGCGTCGGTCGCGAAGCCGAGGATGAGCGGGTTCAGCACGATGATGTAGGCCATTGTGAAGAACGTGACGACCCCACCGCGGATCTCGCGCTCGACCGTGGAGCCCCGCGCGGTGATCTTGAAGAAGCCGTCGAACCCGCCGCTCGGGGCCGTGGTGGTCTGGTTGCTCGTGCCGCTCACGTCGCTCACGTCGCGCAGTCTCGCACGCGCCCGGACCGGATCGACGGATGTTCATCCGACCGAGACGGTGCCGTAGCGTGGCGACGTGGACTACCGCGAAGAGCAGCCGATGCAGCACGAGATCGGCAACCGCACCTACATCGTCGCCGACGTCGACCCGCTCGACGTGGACGGCATCCGCACCGTCAGCGTGGGCGTGGGCCTGTGGCTGCTGGGCTTCGTCGCCCTGCTCCCCTTCTACGGCCGGCTCGAGGAGTCCGGCCGCGGCTGGTGGTTGTGGACCTGCCTCGCCGGGTTCGGCCTCGGCCTCCTCGGCTGGGAGTACTGCCGGCGCCGCAAGCACACCCGCGACGAGCGTCGCGGTCACTGAGGCTCGATGGACGGCTTCGACCCGGCGACGAGCTTCGGGCCCGACGCGGCGAGCCGGTACGACGCGTCTCCCCGCGGTGACGAGGCGGAGACCGTCGACCTCCTCGCCCTTCTGGCCGGCGACGGCCCGGCGCTCGAGCTGGCCATCGGGACCGGCCGGGTGGCGCTGCCGCTGGCCGACCGTGGTCTCCGGGTGGACGGGATCGAGCTCTCCCCGGCGATGGTCGACCGGCTGCGGTCCAAGCCCGGCGGCGCCGACCTCGCCGTCACGCTGGGCGACATGACCTCCGCCGGCACCGGCACGTCGTACCCGCTGGTGTTCCTGGTCTTCAACACGATCTTCAACCTGCTCACCCAGGACGAACAGGTCGAGTGCTTCAGAAACGCGGCGCGGCACCTCACGGACACCGGCGCGTTCGTGGTCGAAGCAGCGGTGCCGTCGGCCTGGACCGGTGAGCACGCCTACGCCAGGCCCGAGCACATCGGCCTCGACCGGGTCGTCCTCGACGTCTGCCGCTACGACCCCGTCACCCAGCTGCTGGAGGAGAACCACGTCGAGCTGTCAGCGCAGGGCTCTCGCTTCGCGCCGATCGTCTGCCGGCTCGCCTGGCCCGCCGAGCTGGACCTGATGGCCAGGCTGGCAGGGCTGCGCCTGGCGGACCGCTGGGGTGGCTGGCGCAACGAGCCCTTCACGGCCTCGAGCGAGCGCCACGTCTCGGTCTACCGCAGGGAGACCGACGTGGCCGACGGTCAGAGCCAGACGACGTCGTCCTCGTAGGTGTCGAGAACGTGCTCGGGCATCGTCGGTGGCAGGTGGCGCTTCTCCAAGGAGATCTCGGAATGGGCACCACACCCGTGGTCGAAGGAGACTGCGCGACCGTCGTCGTTGGCGCTGCCGTTGGCGCAGACGCCGAACAGCTCCGACATCGCTCCCGCGATGCGCACCAGGAACCCGCAGGACGAGCAGCGTTCCGGGGCGGACTGCGCGATGGCCGAGTCGGGGCCACCGTCACCGTCGTACCACCGCTGGGCCGCCTGCTGGCGGCCCTCGACCGAGAGGGTGCGGACCCGGCCGAGGCCGAGCTCTCGCGCCACGCCGCGGACCTGGTCGTGCTCGTCGTCGTCGAGGTCGTCGTCGCCGAAGGACCACGTCGGCACGAGCCGCTCGTCGTCCTCCTCGACGGGCAGCAGGTCGCCCGGGGACAGGTCACCGGGCTTGATGCGCTCGCGGTAGGGCAGCCACTCGGGGGCCACGATCGCGTCGTCGCCGGGGACGAGCACGACCTCGTCGACGGTGACGGCCTTGTGCCGGGAGGCGCGGGTGACGGTCACCGACCAGCGCCAACCGCGGTAGCCCGGCCGCTCGCACTCGAAGAGGTGGGTCGCGACGCGCTCGCCCTCCATCCGGGCGCCGAGGTGCTCGCCGACGTCGGCCGCGCCGACGTCCTCGACCAGCGCGGCGCGCGCCGTGTCGACCGCTGCCGTCACCACGGCATCGGGCTTCGCCCGTCCACTGGTCACCAAGGTCGTCATCACCCGGAGATCATGACTCATCGACACGCGCCGTGTCAGGTCGGGTGCCGGTCCGTGCTGGGCCGACGCGGCAGGATGGGTCCGTGAGCCGCCAGCGCCCCGGACCCGGCACGACCTCGGGTCCCGACTCCTCGCGCGCCGCCCGCGAGCGGGCCCGCCAGGCCGGTCGCGCAGTGGGGAGTGGCGCCAAGGTGGCGGGCCGCGGCGTCGCCGGCGCCGCCCGGGCCACCGGCCGCGCGGGTCGCTTCACGCTGCGTCAGGCGCGGCGCGCGGCAGACGCGGAGGGGGCCGGGGCGTCCGGACTCGCCCGCCTGATCGAGCTGCACGCCTTCAACGCGGCCGGGGACGCCGCGGTGGCGATCTCCCTCGCGGGCACGCTCTTCTTCCAGGTCCCCACCGGGGAGGCGCGCGGGCAGGTGGCGCTCTTCCTGGGCCTGACGATGCTGCCGTTCGCGATCGTGGCGCCGCTGATCGGCCCGTTCCTGGACCGCTTCGCGCACGGGCGGCGCTGGGCGATCGGCGCGACCATGGCGCTGCGCGGTCTCTTCTGCCTCGCGCTGGCCGGCGCCGTCGTCGACAACTCACGCTGGCTCTTCCCGGCCGCCCTGGGCTGCCTGGTCGCCTCGAAGGCGTACGGCGTGACGCGCGCCGCCGCCGTGCCCCGCCTGGTGCCCCACGACCTGACCCTGGTCAAGGGCAACGCTCGCATCTCGCTGGCCGGGGTGGTCGGGGCGGCCGTCTCCGCCCCGCTGGCGGGGCTGGCGGCCTACTTCGGCCCCGAGTGGTCGCTGCGCTACGCCTTCGTGGTGTTCGTGCTGGCCACTATCTGGGCGATCCGGCTGCCCGAGCGGGTCGACTCCAGCGTCGGCGAGGGCACGCTCCTGATGCTGCCGGGCGGACCGGCTCCGGCTCCCGGGCGACGAGGCCGGCCTCGGATGCGGATCCCGGGCGCCGTGTCCTTCGCGTTGCGCGCCAACTGCGGCCCCCGCTGGCTCTCGGGCTTCCTCACCATGTTCATGGCGTTCCTGCTGCGGGAGAACCCCATCGGCGACTGGCGCCCCGAGGTGCTGCTCGGGCTCGTGATCGGCGGCGCCGGCGTGGGCAGCACGCTCGGGATCGCCCTGGCGTCGGTGCTGAAGAAGGTCAACCCCGCTCTCACCGTCGTGATCGCACTGGCCGCCGACGCCGCAATGGCGCTCGTGGCCGCGCTCTTCTACGGCCTGGTGCCGCTGGTGCTGCTCGGCCTGACCGCCGGACTGTCCCAGTCGCTCGCCAAGCTCTCCCTCGACTCGACCATCCAGCGCGACGTGCACGAGCGGGTGCAGACCTCAGCCTTCGCCCGCTCCGACACCACCCTTCAGCTCGCCTGGGTGATCGGCGGCTTCGTGGGCATCGCGATGCCCCTGATGCCGCGCACCGGACTCGGGGTGGCCTGCGTCGTGCTTGCCGCCTGGCTGGTGTTCGTCCTGGCCACCCGGGCGGGCAGCACGACGGCGCGGGCCGGCTCGACCCGCAGCTAGCTAGAGCTCGAGCTCGTCCGCGAGCGCGCGCAGCAGCTTGGCGGTCGGCTTCGCCGTCCCCGCCTCGGGGTGGCGGCCGTGGCGGTAGGCCTCGCCCATGCCCTCGAGGAGCCGGATGGTGTCCTCGACGATGGCCGCCATCTCGTCGGGTGCCTTGCGCTTGGCATGGGACTGGTTGCGCACGACCGAGGCCGGGGAGTCCAGGATCCGCACCTGGAGCGCTTGGTCGCCGCGACGGCCCTGGGCGATGCCGAACTCGACGCGGGAGCCGTTCTTGATCGTCGTGACGCCGTCGGGCAGCGCATCGGCGTGCACGTAGACGTCGGGCCCGCTCTCCTGGGACAGGAAGCCGAAGCCCTTGTCGGCGTCGAACCACTTCACCTTGCCTGTAGGCACGGCCAGAATCTCCTCGTCGCTCCGTCGCGTCACCAGCGACGCCGAACGCCACCCTATGGGGCCACCGCAAGCGGTGGCCAACGGGTTGTCGACGGTGGACCGGCTCAGCCCTCGGCGAGGTGGTCGTCGAGCCAGCGGGGGAACTCCCGCAGGTCCGCCAGGACCACGTCGGTGCCCGCGGCGCGGAGCTCCTCGGCCGTGCAGCCACCCGTGAGGACCGACACGCTGAGCACGCCGGCGGCGCGGGCGCCCTCGACGTCGTGGACGTGGTCGCCGACGTACACCGAGACCCCCTCGCTCACCAGGGCCCCCGCCTTGCCCACCCCCCAGACCGTGCCGGCGAGGTGATCGAGATCCAGGCCGAGGTGGTCCACGTGGAGCTGGGCGTTGGGGGTGAACTTGCCGGTGACGACCACCACCCGACCGCCGTGGCGGCGTACGGCGGCGATCGCCTCCGTCGCCCCGGGGAGCAGCGGCACCGGCTCGATCGCCAATCCGGGGTAGAGCTCGCGGAACCGGTCGATGGCGGCATCGACACGGTCGGCACCCAGCGAGTCGCCCAGCGGCGGTCCGAGGCGTGAGGTGAGGTCGGCGACGGCGAAGTCGACACCGAGCTCGTCGCCGAGGGCCGCCAGGGTGGCCCCGAAGCCGGGGACGGTGTCGATGAGGGTCATGTCGAGGTCGAACCCGACGGCCAGCGGCGACGTCGTACCCCGCGACGAGGGGCGCGGCTGGAGCGTCATCGCACCAGCGTAGGTGGCTGCCCCGCGGGCGTTTGGTTCTCCCCCGAACGGGTGAGACGATGGCCGGTCCCTGCCACAATGGCGTGGCAGGTCCGGCCACGACGACCGAGGGGCAGGTGGGACGATGGGGACGCCCGGTGGATGGTGGGGCGGCGCGCGACGCGCCATGCTGCCCGCTGCCCTGGTGACCGCCCTCGCGGCCTCGGCCTTGACCGCCCCGCCGCCCGCGACCGCCGACGACGCTGCGGGCCTCTACCTGGTGACCCTCGACGGTCCCGGTGCCACCGGCGCGCGCGGCCCGTGGACCGCCTCGGCACTGCGGACCCGGATGCTGGCCGCGCAGGACGCCACGCTCGCCGCGGCCGGGGCCGACGTGACCCCGCTCTACCGATGGACCGATGCCCTCAACGGCTACGCAGTCCCGCTCGACCCGGAGCAGGCCCGCGCCCTCGCGGCGCAGCCCGGGGTCGCGCTGGTCGAGCCCAACACGGTCCGCCGGCTGGCCGCGTCCGCCGGTGGTCGCGCGACGGGCACCTCGGCGTCGCGTTCACGCGGCGGCGCGGGCGTGGTGATCGGGGTCGTCGACTCCGGCATCTGGCCGGAGAGCCCGCTCTTCGCCGGCGTGCCCGGCCTCGGTCGCCAGGCTCGAGGCTTCCGCGGTGCTTGCCAGGAGGGCGACGGCTGGAGCCGCACCACCTGCAACCGCAAGGTCGTGGCCGCCCGGTGGTACGTCGATGGTTTCGGCGTCGGCAACCTCAGCTCGGCCGCCACCCTCTCGCCCCGCGACGACAACGGTCACGGCACGCAGGTGGCCTCCATCGCCGCGGGCAACGCGGGGGTCTCGGTCCAGTCCTCGGGTGAGGCCATCGGCCGCTTCTCGGGCATCGCCCCCCAGGCCAGGCTCGCCGTCTACAAGGCCTGCTGGACCGCACCCGACCCCGACGACGACGGCTGCGCCAGCGCCGACCTGGTGACCGCCGTCGACCAGGCCGTGCAGGACGGCGTCGACGTCCTCAACCTCGCGGTCGCCGGCCCCGGCGTCCCCGACACCCTCGAGCGAGCGCTGCTCGGCGCGGCCGAGGCCGACGTGGTCGTCGTCGGCGCCGCGGGCAACACCGGCCGGGACGCCTACGCCGCCCACTCCTCGCCCTGGGTGACCTCGGTAGGTGCCGCCACCGCCACCGTGCCGCGCGGCGAGGTGCGGGTCGCCGGCGGACCCCGCGTCGTCGGCACCATGGTCTCCCGCCGGACGCTGCGCGGCACCCGCATCGTGCTGGGCGCGCGCGCCGCCGCCCCCGGCTCAGCGGAGCGCGACGCCGCGCTCTGCCGCCCGAACTCCCTCGACGCCGGCGAGGTCGGCGGCGCCATCGTGGTGTGCGAGCGCGGCATCATCGGCCGGGTCGACAAGTCGGCCGCCGTCGAGCGGGCCGGCGGCTCCGGGATGGTCCTGGTCAACATGACCCGCGGCGGGCTCGCCGTCGACGTCCACGCCGTCCCGACCGTGCACGTCGACCGGGCCGCGGCGCGACGCCTGACCGCGTGGCTGGCCCGGCACCCACGGGCGAAGGCCGAGATGACCCCGTCCGGCACCGACCGCGCCCCGGCGCGCGTGGCGCGCTGGTCCAGTGGCGGCGACCCCGCTTCGGCGTTGGTCAAGCCCGACCTGGTGGCCCCGGGGGTCGGTCGTCTCGGCGCCGTGCCGCCGCGATCCGGCGACAACCGCTTCGCCTTCTTCTCCGGCACCTCCGCCGCCACCGCCCACGTGAGTGGCGTCGCCGCCCTGCTCCTGGCCCGTCACGACTGGTCCGCGACGACGGTGCGCTCCGCGCTGACCACCAGCGCCCGGCCGCTGTCCGGCCCGGCCCTGCGCCAGGGCTCCGGGCGCAGCAGCATCGGGGCCGCCCTGCGGGCCCGGCTGGTGCTCGAGGTGGGTCGCCACGCCTACCGCCGGTTCCTGGAGGGACGGCTCGCGCCCGAGCGGCTGAACACCCCGTCGATCCTGCTCGACCAGGGCACCGCCACGGTGACCCGTCGCGTCACCAACCGGGGCGCCCGCGCTATGTACTACTCCTCCTCCGCCCGGGGCTTCACCCGCCACCAGGTCCGGGTCACCCCGGCCGCGCTGCGCATCCCGCCCGGTGGCTCGGCGACCTTCCGGGTCACCGTGGCCGGTCCCCGCGGGGTCTCCCCGCTCGACGACGGGTACGTCGTGTGGCGCGGCGCCGACGGCACCCGGCTGCGGCTCCCGGTCGTCCTCTCCCGCTGATCACAGCCCCAGGGCGTGCGTCGACTCCTCGCGCATCTGGACCTTGCGGATCTTGCCGGTCACTGTCATCGGGAACTCCTCGACCACCATCACGTAGCGCGGAATCTTGAAGCGGGCCAGCTTGCCGGTGGCGAACTCCCGGACCGCGTCAGCGTCGAGCGGCTCGGCGCCCGCCCGCATCGTGACCCACGCGCACAGCTCCTCGCCGTACCGGCTGTCGGGGACCCCGATCACCTGCACGTCCTCGATGTCGGGGTGGGTGTAGAGGAAGTCCTCGATCTCGCGGGGGTAGATGTTCTCCCCACCGCGGATCACCATGTCCTTGATCCGGCCGACGATGTTGGCGTAGCCGTCCTCGCGCATCACCGCCAGGTCACCGGTGTGCATCCATCCGTCGGCGTCGATCGCCTCGGCGGTCTTGTCGGGCTCGTCCCAGTAGCCGAGCATCACCGAGTAGCCCCGGGTGCAGAACTCCCCCGGCTCGCCGCGCTCAACCGTAGCCCCGGTCTCCGGGTCGACCACCTTGATCTCGACGTGGGGGTGGACCCGGCCGATGGTGGCGGTACGCCGGTCGAGGTCGTCGTCGGCGCGGGTCTGGCAGGAGACCGGCGAGGTCTCGGTCATCCCGTAGGCGATCGCGACCTCGGCCATGTGCATGTCACCGACGCAGCGCTTCATCACCTCCACCGGGCACACCGAGCCTGCCATCACGCCGGTGCGCAGGCTCGACAGGTCGTAGGAGGCGAAGTCCGGCACGTTCTGCATGGCGATGAACATCGTCGGCACGCCGTAGACGCCGGTGCACCGCTCGTCCTGGACGGTCTTGAGGGTGGCGGCCGGGTCGAAGCCCGGTCCCGGGATGACCATCGTGGCGCCGTGGGTGGTGCACCCCAGGTTGCCCATCACCATCCCGAAGCAGTGGTAGAAGGGCACCGGGATGCACAGCCGGTCCTGCGCGGTGAAGTTGATCAGCTCGGTGGTGAAGAAGCCGTTGTTGAGGATGTTGCGGTGGCTCAGCGTCGCTCCCTTGGGGCGGCCGGTGGTGCCGGAGGTGTACTGGATGTTGATGGGGTCGTCGGGCGTCAGCATCGCGAGCCGCTCGGCGACCGCCCCGGCCGGGACCGACTCCCCCTCGGCGACCAGCACGGCCCAGTCGGCGGTGTCGAGGTAGACGACGCGCCGCAGTGCCGGGCAGCTGCCGCTGACCTGCTCGACCATCCCCCGGTAGTCGGAGTCCTTGAACGCCGTCGCCGCGACCAGCAGGGAGATCCCGCTGTGGTTGAGGGCGTACTCGAGCTCGTGCGTGCGGTAGGCCGGGTTGACGTTGACGAGGATCGCGCCGATCTTGGCGGTCGCCAGCTGGACGAGGGTCCACTCCGCACAGTTGGGTGCCCAGATCCCGACCCGGTCGCCCCGCTCCGCGCCCGCCGCGATCAACCCGCGAGCCAGCGCGTCGACGTCCTGGTCGAGCTCGCGCCACGTCCACCGGCGCCCACTCGCCACCTCGACGAGGGCCTCCCGGTCGCTGTGCGCCGCGACGGTCCGTTCGAAGTCGGCGCCGATCGTGTCCTCGATCAGCGCGGGGGTGGTCTCTCCGGCGGCGTAGGACTCCATGGACGGGAACCTAGCCCGTGCCTGGACGCCGACAACAGGGTCTCCCGACCCTGCCGGGCCCCGGAGCGGGCAGCTGCCGGGCACCTAGGGGCGACCCACGGCTCCCGACGAAGTAGTTTCGGGGCCGTGGACACCGACGCCGTGCTGACGCTGCTCCAGGAGGTCGCCGACGAGGTGATCAACCCGCGGTTCCGCACCCTGGCCGAGGATCAGGTCGCCGAGAAGAACCCGGGGGACCTGGTCACGGTGGCCGACCGCGAGGCCGAGGTGCTGATCACCGGGGCGCTCTCAGCGGCCTACCCGGACGCCTTGGTCCTCGGCGAGGAGGCCTATGCCGGCGACCCGGGCCTGATGGACCGCTACACCGCCGCCGACCACGCCTTCACCGTCGACCCCGTCGACGGCACCAAGAACTTCGTGCACGGCTCCCCCGACCACGCCGTGATGGTCAGCGAGAGCCTGGGCGGCGAGGTGGTCCGCGCCTGGATCTGGCAGCCCCAGCACCGGCTCGCGTTCGTCGCCGAGCGCGGGGCCGGGGCGTTCCGCAACGGGGAGCGGGTCACCCGGCCGGCGCCACCGAGCGACCCCGCCACCTGGCGTGGGGTGACGTCTCGCCGCGCCTGGATCGGCCGCGAGCTCGACGGTCTGCGGCCGCTGGAGCTGACCTGGGTCTGCTGCGGGGTGGACTACCCCCAGCTGGTGATGGGAGCCGCCGACTTCGTGCTGTACGGCGCGGGCCTACCCTGGGACCACGCTCCGGGCTCCCTGCTGCTGGCCGAGACGGGCGCCCACGTCGGGGTCGTCGACGGCTCGCCCTACGCCGCGCAGGGCCCGCGGCCTCCGGGCCTGCTCGCGGCGGCCGACCGGGCGACGTACGACGCGGTGCTCGCCCTGCTGTGACCCCGACGAACGCAGTCGAGTGCGGCGGGGTCAGGCACCGGCGGCTCGGCGACCGGTCTAGGCCTCGCGGCTGACGGTCATCTCGCGGTCGCCGAAGCGGACCCGGTCGCCGTCGACGAGCGTCGCGGGCCGGCCGGCGGCCAGGTCCCGCCTGACGCCCTGGCGCAGCAGCACCGACCCGTTGGTGGAGCCGCGGTCCATCACGACCAGCACCCCGTCGGGGTCGAGGTGGAACTGCGCATGGGTCTTGGAGAGCGACATGTCGGCCGAGGGCAGGGGCACGACGTGGCGCACGGGCTCCCCGGCCCGGGCCTCGGGCTTGCGCCCGACGATGCCGAGACCCTCGACCACGAGCGAGTCACCGGTGTCGAAGACGACCCGCCACCGCAGTGCCCGGGTGGTGGGCGAGCCACGGACCACGGTCCGGCCGGAGTCGGCGGGCGGGGGCACGGAAGTCGGACCTGGCTGGGCGGGCTGGGGCTGGGCGGGCTGGGGCTGCGTGGGCTGGGGCTGGCCCGTCGGCGGCAGGGACCGGGACGGAGCCGGACTCACGCGGGGCGCCGGGGCAGGGGGCGGCTCGGGGGCCGACGGCGGGGACGGCACCAACCGCATCGCGGTCAGGTTGACGACGTGGCGCGGCGCGCTGCGGACGTCGGCATCGTCCTCGGGCGGCGGGCGCACGTCGACGACGATCGAGCGCGCCACCTGGTCGTGCCACCCGCGGCGCTGGCGGCCCGGGTCCATGACCGCGGTCCAGGCCAGGGTCGCGAGGCCGAGGCCGAACGTCGGCAGCGCCGCAACCCCGAGGACCAGCCCGCGCACGGCCGCCCGGGCGACACCTACCCGGGTGCCGGTGCCGTGGTGCACGGCACGGAGGCCGAGCAGGGCCTTCCCGGGCGAGAGGCCGGTGGTGCCGAGGAGCACCGCGAAGCCCAGGCTCACCACGACGACAAAGCCTGCCATGACGCCGATCCCGGTCCAGGTCTTCCCCCGGTCGAGGAAGAGCACCCAGGCGACCCAGGCGACTACGGCGTAGGCCGTCCAGGCGACCAGCCGGTCGACGGCGAAGGCGTAGAACCTCCGGTCCAGGCCGGCCGCCGGGAACGTGGGCGCCGACGGGTCCCCGGGGTGCGCGGGCTCGGTCATCGGAACAGGTACCTCGGGGGGTCGGTCGTCAGGGGTTGGTGACCTGGATGGTCACGCCGTCGCCGAGGTCGATGATCGCACCGGGGATCAGCTGCACGGCAATCCCGGGCTGGAGGTCCTCGGGGGGCAGACCGGGCTGCACCAGCACGCTCCCGTTGGTCGAGCCCAGGTCGGTGACCACGGCCGATCCGTGGTCGGCCCCGGACCCGGGCCGGATCTCGAGGTGGGTGGAGGAGATCTCCTGGTGGGGGCTGGGCACCGTGACCAGCCGCGGCTGCTCGGAGGAGCTGAAGCGCCGGGCCTCCGGAGCCCGACCCACGATCACGGCTCGGTCGACCTCGATGCTCTCACCGCTGGAGATCACCAGCCTGGCCACCGGCCGGGACACGACGCTCGGCGCCTGCTGCTGCCCCGGGATGCCGGGCGGGCGCCGGTCGAAGTCGTGGTCGTCCCACTCGGCGGCCCCGGTCATGCCGTCGTGCCCTCCAGCGGGCTGCCCGTCGGGCTGCCCATCGCTCTGGCTGTCGGGCTCGACCAGCGGCGGGGTGACGGGCGGTACGACGGGCGGGACCACCCGCGCCACCGGGGCGACCGGAGGCCGGTCCCAGGCGAAGGGCGCCGGGGCGGCAGGGTCGGGGTGCACCTCGGGCTCAACGGAGGGCGCGGGCGCCGGTTCGGGCTCCGGCAGGTCCGCAACCTGCTGGTCGACCACGTCGAAGGCGACGGTCTCCTCCTCGTACGACGCGGGTGCGGGCTCCGGCTCGATCGCGGGCTCCGGCAGCACCTCGGGCTCGACGGTGGGCTCCGGCTCGGCCTCGGACTCGTCCTCCAACCCGGTGGAGTCCTCACTGTCGATGTCCACCTCGTCCACCCCGTCCGCCGGCTCCTCGACGGGTCTGCCGACGGCCTCGTCGGCCGGCAGGGGCACCGGCGAGGGGGTAGGGGCAGGCGCTGGGACGTCCCCGACCTTGCTCTCGGTGTCCACGGGCGGGTCGTCGACCCGCGCGACCCGGACCAACCCGGCGGCGACCGTCAGCTCGCTGCCCTCGGGGGCCTCCTCCACCTCGATGACCGAGCGGACCACACCGTCGAGCGACCGCTCGACCCACGTCGCGGCCACCGAGCCGTCGAGCGTGATCTCGTCGTCCTCGGTCCAGAAGGTCGCGCGCACCGGTCCGCGGAGCACGATCTTGACCGGGCCAGCGGTCTCGCTGAGCAGGACGAAGCCCGGCAGGTCGCGCAACCCGTGGGCCAGCAGGGCGTCGAGCACCTCGTCGAACCCGGCCCCGTCGTCGACCAGCTCCCAGAGGGCGGCGACCCGTCGCTTCTCCGACGGCGGCAGCAGCACCGACGCCTGGTCACCGAAGATCCCGAACCAGCCGCCCGGCCGGATGGAGCGTCGCGATGCGGCGGTCGGCTCGATCTCGGTCACGGCAGTGCCCCCAGCTTCTGTTCGAGGCTCACGCGCAGCGGCGCGGAGTCGTCGGCGTCATCGGTCCGCAATCCCACCACATCGACCACGACGGCGGTGGCGTTGTCGCGACCCCCGGCCGCGAGGGCCGCGGCCACCAGGCGGTCGGCGGCGTCGCGCGGGTCCTCGACCTCGCCGAGGATCGCGGCGATCACGTCGTCGTCGATCATCGCGTTGATGCCGTCGGAGCAGAGCATCAGCCGCTCCACCGCCACCAGGGGCAGCAGGAAGAAGTCGGCCTCCGCGTCGTCCGGGCCGCCGAGAGCCCGGGTCACCACGTGCCGCTCGGGGTGGGTCGACATCTCCTCGACGGTGATGGTCCCCGCCTCCACCAGCTCCTGGACCACGGAGTGGTCCACCGACACCTGCTCCAGGACGCCGTCGCCGAAGCGGTAGATGCGCGAGTCGCCGAGGTTGGCCAGCAGCCACTTGGGCACTCCGTCGTCCGCGACGAGGAGCCCCACCACCGCCGTCGTGCCGGCGTACCACTTGTCGGCGCCGCTGAGCCGCTTCTCGATGCCGTACCGGTTGATGCGCGACTGGGCCTTCACGAGCAGGTCGGCGACGGCGGCCGCGCCGGCCCGGGCGTCGAGGTCGGAGTCGACGAGGGCCGCGAACTCCTCGACGACGATCCGGCTCGCGACGTCACCGCCCGAGTGGCCACCCATCCCGTCGGCCACCACGAAGACCGGTGGCGAGGCGAGGAAGGAGTCCTCGTTGACCTGCCGGACCCGTCCGACGTCGGTGCTGGCGCCGTAGTGCACCTCGACCTTGCTCATAGAACCTCCTGCGTGGCGGTGAGACTAGCCGGAGCGGGCCGCCGCGTGGGAGGGCGTGCCGGTAGCGTTCGCGGGATGGGGAAGCAGCCGGTCTCGGCGGGGCACCGCACGCTGGCCGACCAGTTCCGGAGCTGGCCGGACGAGCGACTGGCCCGGCTCCTGCGCGAACGCCCCGATCTCGCCACCCCAGCCCCTCACGACTCAGCTCACCTGGCGTCGCGCACCGCCACCCGGTCCTCGTTGTCACGCGCGCTCGACCGGCTGAACCGGCTCGAGCTCTCCGTCCTTGATGCCCTGGTGGTCGAGGGTCAAACCACGCCGGCCCGACTGATCCGGCTCGTGGCCGCCGACCGGGCGGCAGGGGAGGCCGCGGTCGAGCGGCTCGTCGACCTCGCCCTGGTCTGGGTGGCGCCCGGCGGGCTGCGCCCGCTTACCGGGGTCGCCGACGGGCTGGCCGGTGGCGCCGCCGCCGGCGTCAGCGGGCTTCGGCCGCTGGCCGAGGGTGCGTCTGTCACCGAGGCCACCGCCCGGCTCGCCGAGCTCTCCCCGGCCGCCCGGGCCCTTCTCGACCACGTGGACGCCCAGGGCGGCACGGGAGCGACCGGCACCGCCGACCGCGTCGTCCACCCGGACGAGGCGACCACCCCGGTCGAGGAGCTCCTCGCCCGCCGGCTCCTCGTGCCCCGGGGTGACGGCTTGGTGCAGGTGCCCGGCGAGGTGGGGCTCGCCCTGCGCGGCGGCCGCACCACGCGAGAGCCGGTCGACGACGTCCCGGTCCTGACCACCACCGAGAGACCCGCAGCGTTGGTGGCCCGGACGGCCGCCGGCGCCGCGTTCGAGACGGTACGACGCGTCGAGCTGCTGCTGGACCAGTGGGGCACCACGCCGCCCGGGGCCCTGCGCAGCGGTGGCCTGGGCGTCCGCGAGCTCAAGTCCGCGGCGGCCCTGCTGCACGTCGACGAGACCACGACGGCGCTGCTCGTCGAGGTCGCCTCGGCGGCCGGCCTGCTCGCGCAGGGGCTGGCCCCCACCGGCGACGGGGTGTGGCTGCCTACCGACGCCTTCGACGCCTGGTCGACCCGGCCGGTGGCCGAGCGCTGGGCCGAGCTGGCGGCGGCCTGGCTGGCGTCGCCCCGGATGCCGGGCCTCGTGGGCACCCGCGACCAGGCCGGCAAGGCAGCCAACGCCTTGTCGCCGGACCTGTCGAGCACCTTCCAGGTGGAGAGTCGACAGATGGCGCTGGCCTCCTGGGCCGACGTGGCCGACGGCGAGGTGCTGGCGAGCGGCACCGGCCTGCCCTCGCTGGTGGCGCTGGTGGCCTGGCGACGACCCCGCCGGCCCCGGTCCCGCGACCGCCAGGTGGCGTGGGCCGTGACCGAGGCCGAGCTGCTCGGGGTCGCCGGCCTCGGAGGGCTGCCCGCGCACGGTCGCGCCCTCGCGAGCGGCGACCGGGCCGGGGCGGCAGCGGCGCTCGCCCCCTTGCTGCCCGAGCCCGTGGACCACGTGCTGCTCCAGGCGGACCTCACCGCCGTCGCCCCCGGACCGCTCGAGTCCTCGGTGGCCCGCACCCTGCACCTCCTCGCCGACGTCGAGTCGCGGGGCGGCGCCACGGTCTACCGCTTCAGCGCCGCCTCGGTCCGCCGGGCCTTCGACGCCGGCTGGTCGGCCGCCGAGGCCCACGAGTTCATCTCGTCGGTGTCCCGCACGCCCGTCCCCCAGCCCCTTACCTACCTGATCGACGACACCGCCCGCACCTTCGGCACCCTGCGGGTCGGCCACGCCGAGGCGTTCCTGCGGGCCGACGACGAGGCCACGCTGACCGAGCTGCTGCACCACCCCCGGGCCGGTTCGCTCGGGCTGCGCCGGCTCGCCCCCACCGTCCTGATCAGCACCGTGCCGGTCGACCTGCTCCTCCCGCGCCTCCGAGAGCTGGGCTCCGGTCCGGTCGTGGAGGCGGCCGACGGCACCGTCCGGGTCGCCCGTCCCGACCTGCTGCGGGCCCGGTCACCGCGGGGCCGCCGCCCCGCGGGTCAGCAGTCGGTCCGGGAGACCTCACAGGTCACCTCGGCGGTCTCAGCCCTCCGGGCCGGTGACCGCACCGCCGACCTGCGGCCGACCCAGGCCGTCGAGCCCACCTCCCCGAGCGGCGCCCTGGCGCTCCTGCGTGCCGCCGTGGAGTCCCACGCCTCGGTGCTGATCGGCTACGTCGACAACCACGGCTCGACCTCGGAGCGGATGGTCGAGCCGATCGCCGTCGAGGGAGGGCAGCTGACCGCCCACGACCACCGCAGCGACGACACCCGCACCTTCGCGATCCACCGGATCACCTCGGTGCGCGCAGTCGGCCCCGGCGACTGAGGCGTCGTCCGAATCCCTTCCGCCGTACAGTGACGGGATGGACTTCGTGAGGTACGCCGAGGCATCGGCGCGCCTGGTCAACGCGACGTTGCCCGACGCCGCGGCCGTCCGCGCGCTGCTGCGGATGCGGGACTGGCTCCACGACCAGTGCACCGACCGCGACGCCCTGCTGCTGCGCCGCTTCCAGCGCGAGCTGCGGCCGGTCTTCGAGGCGTCCGGGCGGGGTGAGACCCGCACCGTCATCAGCGGGCTCAACGCCCTGATGGTCGAGCATCCGATCACCCCGCAGATCTCCGACCACGACCCCACCGACCTGCACCTGCACGTCGCGACCAGGTCGGCGTCGGTGGCCGAGCTGCTCGTCTCCGAGTCGTTGCTCGGGCTCTCGACGCTGGTGTGCGACCTCGGCGCCACCCGGCTCGGTGTGTGCGCCGCCGCACCGTGCACCCAGGTCTACGTCGACACCTCGTCCAACCAGTCGCGTCGCTACTGCTCCGACCGCTGTTCCTCTCGCGCCAACGTCGCCGCCTACCGGGCGCGCCAGCGGGCTGCGGCAAGCTGAGCGTCGTGAGCCCACGGCGCGACCGGGGTCGCACCCCGGGGACCCGCCCGTAGGCTGGAGGGATGACCGAAGGCCCCCTGATCGTGCAGAGCGACAAGACGCTGCTGCTGGAGATCGACCACCCCCAGGCGGCCGACTGCCGCAAGGCGATCGCGCCCTTCGCCGAGCTCGAGCGGTCCCCCGAGCACATCCACACCTACCGGCTGACCCCGCTGGGGTTGTGGAACGCCCGCGCCGCGGGCCACGACGCCGAGCAGGTGGTGGACACCCTGCTGAGCTACTCCCGTTACGCCGTCCCGCACGCGCTGCTCGTCGACGTCGCCGAGACGATGGCGCGCTACGGCCGGCTGCGGCTGGAGAAGCACCCCGTCCACGGCCTGGTGCTCTCCTCCACGGACCGCCCCGTCCTCGAGGAGGTGCTGCGTGCCAAGAAGATCATCGGCATGCTCGGCGAGCGCGTCGACGACGACACCGTCGCGGTGCACCCCTCCGAGCGCGGCAACCTCAAGCAGGCGCTGCTCAAGATCGGCTGGCCGGCCGAGGACTTCGCAGGGTACGTCGACGGCGAGGCGCACGCGATCGAGCTCGACCAGACCGGCTGGGAGCTGCGCGACTACCAGCGCGACGCCGCGGAGTCCTTCTGGCACGGTGGCTCCGGCGTGGTCGTGCTCCCGTGCGGGGCCGGCAAGACCATCGTCGGCGCGGCCGCGATGGCGCAGGCCAAGGCCACGACGCTGATCCTGGTCACCAACACCGTCAGCGCCCGGCAGTGGAAGGAGGAGCTCATCAAGCGGACGTCGTTGACCGCGGAGGAGATCGGTGAGTACTCCGGCTCCGTCAAGGAGGTCCGGCCGGTCACGATCGCGACGTACCAGGTGATGACCACCCGCCGGAAGGGGGTCTACTCCCACCTCGAGCTCCTCGACGCCCGCGACTGGGGTCTGATCGTCTACGACGAGGTCCACCTGCTTCCGGCGCCGATCTTCCGGATGACCGCCAACCTTCAGGCCCGCCGCCGGATCGGGCTGACCGCGACCCTGGTGCGCGAGGACGGCCGGGAGGGCGACGTCTTCTCGCTCATCGGGCCCAAGCGGTACGACGCCCCCTGGAAGGACATCGAGGCCCAGGGCTGGATCGCGCCGGCCGACTGTGTCGAGGTGCGGGTCACGATGACGGAGTCGGAACGGCTGGCCTACGCGACCGCCGAACCCGAGGAGCGCTACCGGCTGGCGGCGTGCACGCCGGCGAAGACCCGGGTGGCCGAGCAGCTCGTGGCGCTGCACCAGGGTGAGCCCACCCTGGTGATCGGCCAGTACCTCGACCAGCTCGACGAGATCGGCGTCGACCTCGACGCCCCGGTGATCAAGGGCGACACCCCGGTCAAGGAGCGGCAGCGGCTCTTCCAGGCGTTCCGGACCGGCGAGATCACGCTGCTGGTGGTCTCCAAGGTCGCCAACTTCTCCATCGACCTGCCCGAGGCAGCGGTCGCGATCCAGGTGTCGGGCTCCTTCGGCTCCCGGCAGGAGGAGGCCCAGCGCCTGGGCCGGCTGCTGCGGCCCAAGGCTGACGGCCGGACCGCACGCTTCTACGCGATCGTGGCCCGTGACACCGTCGACGCCGACTTCGCCCAGAACCGGCAGCGCTTCCTCGCCGAGCAGGGCTACGCCTACCGGATCACCGACGCGGACGACGTCGCCTCCGGCTGAGTCGCGGGGGGATTCGCCACTCAGCGCCCGGACCCTGAAAACTCTGCTGCATGGTCGTGTCCTGGATGGAGTTCCTGACCGCGCTCGCGGTGGGGCTGGCGAGCGCCCTCGCCCTCGTGGTGGTCATGCACGTCGCGGTGCGTCTGCTGGCTCGCCGGTCGGTGTGGGCGCGGGCGCTGCTGCGCCGGGCCCGCGTGCCGTTCCGGCTGTTCGTGCTGGCCGCGACCCTGAGCGCCGTCGTCGCCTACGCCCGCCCCGAGGACCTCGACGAATCCTGGTGGGAGCGCGTCGCGCTGGTCGTCCGGCTCTTCACGATCGGGTCCGGCGCCTGGCTGCTCGCGGCCGCGCTGATCTTCCTCGAGGACCTCGGGCTGCACCGCTACCGCACCGACGTGGCCGACAACCGGGTCGCCCGCCGGGTCAAGACCCAGGGCCTGATCATCCGGCGGCTCACGGTCGCCCTGGTCGTGGTCGTCGCCCTCGGGGCGGCGCTCTACAGCTTCCCCGGGGTCAAGGCGATCGGCGCCAGCCTGCTGGCCTCCGCCGGGGTGCTGAGCATCGTGGCCGCCGTGGCCGCGCAGTCGACGCTGGCCAACCTGATCGCCGGCGTGCAGGTCGCCTTCAGTGACGCGATCCGGCTCGACGACGTCGTCATCGTGGAGGAGGAGTGGGGCTGGATCGAGGAGATCACCCTGAGCTACGTCGTGGTGCGGCTGTGGGACGACCGGCGGATGGTGTTGCCGTCGACGTACTTCACCAAGACGCCGTTCCAGAACTGGACCCGCCGCAACTCCGAGCTGCTCGGGTCCGTCGAGCTCGACGTGGACTGGCGGGTCGACGTGGCCGCGATGCGCGCCGAGCTGGAGAGCGTCCTGCAGGGGACCGACCTGTGGGACGGTCGCGCCAAGGTCCTCCAGGTGACCGACGCGGTCGGCGGACTGGTGCGGGTCCGGATGCTGGTGACCGCGACCGACGCCGCGACGCTGTTCGACCTGCGCTGCCACGTCCGCGAGGAGCTGGTCAGGTGGGTCCAGGTCCATGACCAGGACGGCCTGCCCCGGCAGCGGGTGGAGCTGGTCGAGCACCAGGAGCGTCGGTCCCGGCACCCCCGCGACGCCGACCGGCCTGGGCTCTTCTCCGGCGACGCCGCCGGCGAGGAGCGGGCCGCGCGGTTCCGCGGGGGAGAGCAGGACACCGCCCCGGGCGAGGCGGAGGCCGAGGCGCACGGCGACACCGGCGGCACCGCTGGGGACCGCCCGTAGGCTCTTGCCCATGCCGGGGATCAGGGAGAAGCTGGGGCACGCGCTGTTCCTCAAGGTGGCCGGGCCGGACGGCGCGAAGCACCGCGACCGCATCCACGGCACCCCGGGCGAACGGTGGTTCGAGCCGGGCAGCCCGATCGGGCGCGTGCACGGTGACGCCGCGATGTTCGTCGGCGGACTGCGCGCGGTGCTGCTCCAGACACTGCACCCCAAGGCCATGCGGGCCGTGGCGGAGCACTCGGGCTACCGCGGGGACATGTGGGGGCGGCTCGCGCGCACCAGCCGCTTCCTCGCGGTCACCACCTTCGGCACCGCCGACGACGCCCAGCAGGCCGTCGACATCGTGCGCTCGATCCACGTCCGGGTGACCGGCACCATGGACGACGGGACGTCGTACTCCGCCGACGACCCGCACCTGCTGCTCTGGGTGCACGTCGCCGAGATCGAGAGCTTCCTCCTGGCCCACCAGACCTACGGCGCCGAGCCGCTCGACCAGGCCGGCCGTGACGAGTACGTCGCCCAGACCGCCGAGATCGCCCGCCGGCTCGGGGTCGTCGACCCGCCGACCACCGAGGCCGGACTGGCCGAGGTGATGGCGTCGTTCCGGCCCGAGCTGCGGGTCACCCCCGAAGCCCGGGAGGCCGTCTCCCACCTGGTCTGGCGCCCGGCGCTGCCGATCCCCGCCCGCCCGGCGTACGGCGTGCTGGTGGCTGCCGCGGTCGGAATGATGCCGGCCTGGACCCGGCGGCCGCTCCGGCTCCCGTGGCTGCCGGTCTCCGGACCGGTCGTGACGCGCACCCTCGGCACCCTCGCCACTGCGACGATCCGGTGGGCGCTCACACCTCCGCCGGCGGCCTCCCTCCGGTCCGGCGAGGCGCGCGTCTGAGCCTCCGTCGACGCCGGACCAGACCAGGAGATGCGTCTCGTGGAGCACCCCTGGAGCGACGTACCTCCCCCCGCGTGTCGAGCAACCGGACACCCACGTTCGGACTCGGACTCCGCCGGCGGCAGGGATCGGCTCGCCCGGTGGTGGGGCACGACGTCCTTCGCGTCTGCCGCACAGGCGAGTGCGGCACGCGAAAGGCAGGAGCCGCAGCCGACGTGCTGGGCTAGAGTCGGTCGCCTTCCCGTCCACACCGCCACCCGCGGAGGAACCGTCGTGCCCGCAGCCGAGTCCGAGCTCGTCCGCGAGCAGACGCATCTCGACGAGTCCCGCTCCCAGCTGGCCCGGATGCGCGAGCGGACCGCGGCGATGGACGCGTCCGGCGCCGCTGACTGGGTGAGCCGGGAGTACCTCCAGTCCACCTTCGAGCTGCGGATGCGCCAGCTCGCCGACGACCCCACCGTCCCGCTCTTCTTCGGCCGGCTGGACTACGAGGCCACGGCGGCCGGGGGGACGGCGGCCGAGAGCTTCCACATCGGGCGCCGGCACATCTCCGAGCCCGGCGGGGAACCGATGGTGGTCGACTGGCGGGCCCCGGTGAGTCTGCCGTTCTACCGGGCCACGGCACGCGAGCCGATGGGAGTCGACCGGCGACGCCGCTACGGCTACCAGCACGGCCGGCTCACCGCCTTCGAGGACGAGGACCTCACCGCGGGTGGCGAGGTCGCGGAGTACTCCGCGATCCTCGAGGCCGAGATCGAGCGCCCCCGCGTGGGTCCGATGCGCGACATCGTCGCCACCATCCAGCCCGAGCAGGATGTCATCGTGCGTGCGGACGTCAGCCGCTCCATCGCGGTGCAGGGAGCGCCCGGCACCGGCAAGACGGCCGTCGGGCTGCATCGCGCGGCGTACCTCCTGTATGCGCACCGCGACCAGCTGCGCCGCCAGGGGGTGCTCGTCGTGGGTCCCAACGACAGCTTCCTGCGCTACATCCAGGACGTGCTACCGGCGCTCGGCGAGATCGAGGCCGCGCAGTCGACCATCGAGGCGCTGGTGGCCAGGACCCTGACCGAGCGCAACGCCCGCTGGACGATCCGCGGCACCGACACCGCCGAGGTCGCGACCCTCAAGGGCGACGCCCGGATGGCCGCCGTCCTCCACGACGCCGTCTGGTCCCACGTCGGCACGCCCACCGAGGCGCTGGTCGTACCGCACGGCGCGCGGCGCTTCCGGGTGCCCGCCTACGAGGTCGAGGAGGTCGTGGCAGACCTGCGCGGGCGCGGGGTCAGGTACGGCGCCGCGCGGGCGATGCTGCCCCAAGCGCTGGCGCACCGGATCCTGGTGAAGATGGAGCTGGCGGGCGAGTCCCCCGACGACCGGGTGCAGGCGGCGGTCGCGCGCAGTCGGCCGGTCAAGGCCTACGCAGCGACGCTCTGGCCGGCGGTCGACCCCGCCCGGCTCGTGCACCGGCTCCTCGCCGACCCCGACACCCTGGCGGCCGCCGCGGGCGACCTCCTCGACGACCACGAGCAGCAGCGCCTGCGCTGGGCCAGACCCTCCCGGAGCGCTGGCACCACGGCGTGGTCACTGGCCGATGCCGTCCTGCTCGACGAGGCCACCGACGTCGTCGAGCGCACGCCGTCGCTCGGCCACATCGTGATCGACGAGGCCCAGGACCTCTCCCCGATGATGTTGCGCGCCATCGGCCGCCGCAGCGCGACCGGATCGCTCACCGTGCTCGGCGACCTCGCCCAGGCGACCACCCCCTGGGCAACCCGTTCCTGGTCAGACGCCCTGACCCACCTCGGCAAGCCCGACGCCCACGTGGAGGAGCTGACCCGGGGGTTCCGGGTGCCCGGCGAGGTGATCGAGTACGCCGCCCGGCTGCTCCCGTACACCGCTCCCGACCTGGCTCCACCCACGTCCGTGCGCCGCACCCGCGGGGAGCTGGCCGTGGTCTCGACGGGTCTGCGCACCCACGTCGAGGGCGCACTGGCCCGCGAGGGCTCGGTCGGGCTGATCGTGCCCGACGCGCTGCTCGACGAGGCGCTGGCCGCCCTGGAGGGACTCCCGCACGCCGTGCTCGGCCAGGACGTCCCCGAGGACGGCCTGCACACCGAGTTCGACAACCGCCTCGACGTGGTCCCCGCGTCCCTTGCCAAGGGACTGGAGTTCGACCACGTGGTGCTGCTCGAGCCCGAGGCCGTCGTGGCCGGCGAGCCGGACCGGGTCACCGGGCTGCGGCGGCTCTACGTCTGCCTGACCCGCGCCGTCACCTCGCTGGTGGTCGTGCACGAGCAGCCGCTGCCCCCCGAGCTCGGTGGGTTGCCGTGAGCCTCGCCGACCGTTGGCCGCTGCGCACCGGGACCGACGTGCGCGACGCCCTCCTGGCGGCGTACTCCTCCCCCACCCGCGGCTACCACGACACCCGGCACCTGTGCGAGGTGCTCGACCGCCTCGACGAGCTCGCGGCCGGCGGCGAGGGGTTCGAGCGCACCACCGTGGTGCTGGCGGCGTGGTTCCACGACGGCGTGTACGACGGGTCGCCCGGCGCCGAGGACCGCTCGGCGCGGTGGGCCGAGCGCGATCTTCCCGGCACGGGTCTCGCGCCCGACCAGGTCGCCGAGGTGGTCCGGTTGGTGCGGCTCACCGAGCACCACCGGCCCGCCGACGAGGACGCCCCGGGGCGGGCGCTGAGCGACGCCGACCTGGCGATCCTGGCGGCCGACGACGATCGCTACGCCGACTACACCGCCGACGTCCGCCGGGAGTACGCCCACGTGGCGGAGGTCGACTTCCGGGCGGGTCGGGCGGCGGTCCTGCGCGACCTGCTCGCCGCCCCCCATCTCTTCGGCACCGCCTACGGCCGTGCGCGCTGGGAGGCCCGGGCGCGCGCCAACGTCCTGGCCGAGCTGGGGACCGCCCTGTGAGTCAGCCGGACCTGCGTCGGCGCAGTCCGGCTCCGATCAGCCGGGAGACCAGCTCACGCGGGGAGACCGGCAGCGCGCCGGCCGCGACCAGCCGGTCGTAGAACTCCCCCGGCACGTCGTAGTGGTCCCGTTCGAAGCCTCGCTCCGGGATGCCGTGGGCGCGCGCGAAGGCGTGCAGCTCGGCGTAGGAGGCGTCACTCACCAGGTGCGACCACAGCCGGCCGTGCGCCGACACCAACGGCGGGTCGATCAGGATGCTCACGCGCCGGCGGTCCCCGCAGGCCCGACCGTCCCGACAGTCCCGGCGGTCCCGGACGGGGGGTCGAGGAGCCGACGCCACGAGCGCACGAAGTCGGCGTCCACGTAGGACTTGTAGGTCGCGCCCGGGCGCACCTGGACACCGACGTGGAACTGGGAGACCCCGGTTCGCCGGAACCACGGCACCTGCTCGGCCAGCAGACCGCCCGACGGCATCAGGAGCCGGGCGATGTCGGCATCGCCCGTGGCGAGGTCGAGCAGGTCGTCGTAGCCGTGCGAGAGGCCCTGCGGCGACCCGCCCGAGCGCACCGCCGTGAGCCCCGGCAGGGACCTGACCCGCCGCCACGAGCGACGCAGGTCGAGGGTGGCGTCGATGGCCCGGTGGAACGTCCACGGCACCCCAGGCAGGGCCTGGGCGAGCGCGGCGCAGGTCTCCACGTCGACCTCGAGGTCGGAGTCGAGGAAGCCGAAGACCACGCCCTCGGCACCGAGGCCGACGTACTCCTCGGCGAGCCCCACGAGCCGGGTGAACTCGCCGCCGGTGGTGGTGTAGCCGTCGTTGAGGCGCAGCATCACCCGCACCGGCAGGTCGGTAGCCCGGAGCACCGCGGACGCGGCCGCCAGGTCGGGGGACAGCCCGGCGGTCTCGCCCGGTGCGATCAGCGCGAGCCGGTCGGCGCCGCCCTCCTGGGCGCCGGCGACGTCCTGGGCGTGGTGGACCGCCACCTCGAGCAGAGCCGGAGCCGCCATGACCCGATGCTAGAGGAGGTCTCACGGGGTGGGTGGCACGATGGCCGGATGGCCGACCCCGTGTTCCTGGAGGCACGTGCCGCCGTGCTCGCCGACCTCTCGGCCCGGCACCGCGCGAGCGCCCAGGCCGTCTCCGCCCTCGAGGACGCCCTCGAGCAACGCCGGTGGTGGGTCGACCACTGGCCGGAGGGCACGGCGTACGTCGCTGGGCTGGTCGCCCAGGACGTGCAGGACGCGCTCTTCGAGGCGGTCGGGCGCTGGCCGCTGTGCCTGTCGTGCGAGGACTCCCCCGAGCACCCGCTCTACATCCAGCCCGACCTGGGCGGCCCCGACCCGGTGTGGGTGTGCGAGGTGAGCGGGTTCGCGATCGCCCCGTTGGGACGGTTGAGCGAGGCCTGAGGCCTCAGGTCTCCTCGCCGAGCTGCACCCACAGGGTGAACCGGTCGGCCCGGTAGGCCGAGCGGGACACCTCCACGGGCTTCTCCCCCGCGAGCGCCCGGCGGGCCACCAGGAGGAGCGGCGAGCCGGCGGCGACCTGGAGCAGGCCCGCCTCCTCCACTGAGGCCCGGTCGGCGGTGACAGCGTCCTCGGCCCAGGTCGGGCGCAGCCCGCGGGCGGCGAGGGCGTCGAAGAGGCTGGTCGGCATCGCGGACTGGAGGAAGCCGGGCAGGAGCACCTCGTTGAGGTAGGCGTCCTCGATGCACATCGGGGCGTTGTCGGCGTAGCGCATCCGCTTCCAGTGGATGACCGCGTCGCCCTGGGTGATGCCGAGTGCCTTCGCAACGCCCGGGCCCGCCTGCTCGCGGCGGGCGAGCAGGGTCTGGGACTCAGCGAGCATCCCGCGGCGTTCCATGTCCTCGGTGAAGCTCGTCAGCCGGCCGACCCGGCGCCGCGGCCGGGCCACGAAGGTCCCGCGTCCGGGCATGCGTTCCAGGAGACCCTCGCTCACGAGAGCGTCCATCGCCTGCCGCACGGTCATCCGTGCGACACCGAAACGCTGCACCAATTCGCGTTCCGAAGGTGCAGGAGCCCCGGCGTCGGCCCCCTCCACGAGCGACCGGACGTACTCCCGGACCGCAACGTGCTTCAGAGACCGCGGCGTGGCAGCCACGTCGTCCACGTCCGGCACTCTACGGGTGGTCTAGACGCCTTGTCATGGAAATTCGTTGCTCGAGACCACCTGAAGGGGTGAAGACGACCTTGCGTCAGTCCGTATAGATCGCTTTCAGCACGTCGAGACGGGCCGCGCGGCGCGCCGGCAAGACGGCCGCGAGCACCCCGATCACCAGGGAGAGGGCCAGGAAGACGGTCAGCTGGGAGCCCGGGACGCTGATCACCTCGAGTCCCTCGTCGCGCAGGGAGTACATCAGCGCGACCCCGAACACCAGCCCCATCCCGACGCCGAGCAGCGCGCCCAGCACCGAGATCACCACCGACTCCAACGTGATCATCCGGCGCAGCTGGGCCCGGCTCAGGCCGATGGCTCGCAGCAGGCCCACCTCGCGGGTCCGCTCGATGACCGACAGGGCCAGGGTGTTGACGATGCCGAGGACCGCGATCACCAGCGCCAGGCCGAGCAGGGCGAAGATGATCAGCACGAACTGGTCGATGGGCGCGCGCTGCTCCTCCGCGAACGCCGCCTGGTCCTTGACCGTCACGATCGGCAGGTCGGCGATCACCGCGTCGAGCCGTTGCTGAAGTCCGGCTGCCGCCCCGGGCTCGGCGTTGATGACCAGCGCGTTGTCGGCCGGCTCGAAGCCGGCGTCCGCGAGGGTCCTCAGGGTCGTCACGACCGGGAAGAAGATGATCGGGTTGTCCTCGTAGATGCCCACGACTGGCCAGGAGCGCTTGCCGTCGGGGACGGTGACGTCGATCGTGTCCCCGACCGACAGCCCCTCGCCGTCGGCGTACGACCGCTCGAGCAGGACCGTCTCGTCGGCGAGGTCGTCGCCCGAGCCGGCGGTGACGTCGAGCCCCAGCCGGTCGAGCGTCGCGGGGTCGGTGGCGGCCACGCCCTGCTGGTCGCCCTTGTCCTCCACGAACTGGTAGCGCTGGCGGATCACCGTGTCGACGCCCTCGACGGCTGCCATCTCGTCGGCGATGCCGGCGTTGAACTCCCCGCCGAAGACGTTGCTGACCACGTAGTCACCCACGAAGTTGTCGGCGACCGACTTGTCCACCGATGCCTTGGCCGAGTCGCCGACGATCGCCATCGTGCAGGCCAGTGCAAGACCGATCATCAGCGCGGAGGCGGTCGCCGCCGTGCGTCGCGGGTTGCGCAGGGAGTTCTGGCCGGCCAGGTTGCCCACGGTGCCGAAGAGCCGGGCGAAGACTGCCCGCGCCAGCACCAGGAAGGGATGGGCGATCACCGGGCTGGCGGCGGCGACGCCGAGCAGCACGAACAAGATGCCACCCCCGACGAACCAGCCCGGCCGCGGGACGCCGGTGAAGAGCCCCAGCCCCAGGGCGACCGTGCCGCCGACGGTAAGGGCGCCCCCGACCAGCAGGCGCCGGTGCAGCGACGACTCGGGAAGGGCGACGTCGTCGCGCATCGCCTGGACGGGCGCGATCCGCGACGTGCGCCAGGCCGGCAGGAAGGCCGCCGCCATGGTGACCACCACGCCGACGACGTACGCCGCCACCACGGTGCGGGTGGAGAAGATCAGGGGCTGGCCCGACAGGTCCAGGCCGAACTGGCCGAAGAGCAGCCGCAGCAGCATCGCCAGCAGCACGCCGAGCCCCAGACCGATCGTCGAGCCCAGCACACCGAGCACGAACGCCTCGACCAGCACCGACCGGGTGACCTGGCGCTGGGAGGCTCCCAGGGCCCGGAGCAGCGCCAGCTCGCGGCTGCGCTGGGCCACCAGGATCGAGAAGGTGTTGACGATCAGGAAGGCGCCGACGACCAACGAGATGCCGGCGAAGATCAGCAGGAACGTGGTGATGAACGAGATCGCCTCGAGCAGGGCCGAGGCCGACTCGTCGGCCGCCTCGTCGCCGGTGACCGCCTCCAGGCCGTCGGGCAGGGCCGCCGACACGGACCGCGCCAGCTCGTCCTGGGAGACGCCGTCTTGGGCCGTCACCCAGACGTCGTTGAAGGCGTCCTCCCCGTCGAGGAAGAGCTGCTGGGCGGTGGCGGTGTCGAACGCGGCGAACGTCGCGCCGTTGAGGGAGCCCCCGTCGGGGAAGCCGGCAATGCCCACCAGTGTCGGCTGCAGGCTCACCGCGCCGCGCGGCGTCAGCAGCGGCACGTTGTCGCCGATCGTGTAGTCCGCGCGCTCGGCGGTGCTCTCGTCGAGGATCACCTCCCCCTCACCCTCGGGGGCCCGGCCGTCCAGGAGGGCCAGCCCCTCACCACCGGCGGCCGGGGCGTCGGTCCAGTTGCCGCCGAGCGCGGGCGGGCCGAGCCCGCCGACCACCTTGCGGTCGCGGCCGACCACGTAGACCCCGAAGGCGCCCACGTTGCCGTCGACCCGGGCCGCGCCGGGCACCGAGGTCAGGTCGCGCACGAGGGAGCCGGGCACCGTCACCGAGGACGGCGCGCCGTTCTGGGTGGCCCCGCCCTCGGGGCGGACCACCACGTCGCCCACCGTCGAGGCGAAGAGCGCGGTGAAGCTGCGGGAGAGCGTGTCGGAGAAGACCAGGGAACCGGCCACGAACGCGACGCCGAGCACGATGGCGAACGTGCTCATCAGCAGCCGGACCTTGCGGCCCAGCAGACTCTTGAGGGCGACCTTGAGCACGGCCTCAGGCCTCTCGGGCCGGAGCGGCAGCCGCCGCCATCTGGGCCATCGCCTCGAGCACCGTGTCGCGGGTGGGGTCGCGCTGCTCGGAGACAACCCGGCCGTCGGCGAGGAACACGACACGGTCGGTGTAGGCCGCGGCAACCGGGTCGTGGGTGACCATCACGACGGTCTGGCCGTGCTCGTCGACGCTGCGCCGCAGCAGGTCGAGCACCTCGGCACCCGACTGCGAGTCGAGGTTGCCGGTGGGCTCGTCGGCGAACACGATGCGCGGGCGACTGACCAGGGCCCGGGCCACGGCGACGCGCTGCTGCTGCCCGCCCGAGAGCTCGTTGGGCTTGTGGTGGAGCCGGTCGGCGAGGTTGACGGTCGCGATCACCGAGTCGTACCAGGCCCGATCGGGCTTGCGGCCGGCAATGTCCAGCGGGAGCGTGATGTTCTCCCCCGCGGTGAGCGTCGGCACGAGGTTGAAGGACTGGAAGACGAAGCCGATGTCGTCGCGCCGAAGCCGGGTCAGCGCCTTGTCCTTCATCCTGGACAGGTCCTGGTCGCCGATCATCACCGAGCCGCTGTCGGCGGTGTCGAGGGCCGCGCAGCAGTGCATCAGCGTCGACTTGCCGGAGCCGCTCGGACCCATCACGGCGGTGAACTCGCCGGCGAACAGGTCCAGCGACACGTGGTCGAGGGCGCGCACCAGGGCGTCGCCCGACCCGTAGGTCTTGGTCAGGTCGACGACGCGGGCGGCGGGGACACGCTCGGGCGGTGCTGCGGCGGCCGCGACGGCCTCGGTGGTCATGGCACCACTCTCCCAACCTCGGACAAACCCCGGCCGGCGGGTTACCCCGGGTTCACCCCCGATCCCACCCCGAGCTCCCGAACCGAACGGGTGTTCGAATGTCGGGTAGAGTCCGTCCATGGAGTACCAGGGGACCCTGTTCGCGTCCGACCCGGCGGGGTCGGTCGGTGGGATCGCGCGGACGACGCTGGGCCGCGGCGCCTGGGTCGACGTACGCCGCGACTGGCTGGCCGACGCCGACGGGGTGTTCGCCGCGTTGGTGCGCGACGTGCCGTGGCGGGCCGAGCGGCGGCAGATGTATGACCGGGTCGTGGACGTGCCGCGGTTGGTGCACACCTACGACGCGGGGGAGCCGCTGCCCCACCCCGCGCTCACCGAGGCCCGCGACACCCTGTCCGAGCACTACCGTCCCGTGCTCGGCGAACCCTTCGTGACCGCAGGCTGTTGCTACTACCGCGACGGCACCGACTCGGTGGCCTGGCACTCCGACCGACGGGTGGGAGCGCGGTCGCATGCGAAGCACGGCGACGGAGCCGACCCGATGGGGCGCGGCGACCGTGAGGACACGATGGTCGCGATCGTCTCGGTCGGCGACCCGCGTCGGCTCGCCCTGCGGCCACGCGGGGGCGGACCGTCACTGTCCTTCACCATGGGCCACGGCGACCTGCTGGTGATGGGCGGGTCGTGCCAACGCACCTGGGAGCACGCCGTGCCCAAGGTCGCCCACGCCGGGCCGCGCTTGTCCGTGCAGTTCCGCCCGCGGCACCTCTTCTGACCCAGGACGGCACGGTCGGCGCCTGCCCCTGGCGGGTCGAGACCTCCGGCGCCGAGGAACAGGGCCGGCACTGGCACCAACCCGACCAGCACGCCGAGACCGACGACGTACCCCACCAGCCGGCTCACGTCCGGAACCTCGTGGTGGGGCACGCCCTCGGTCAGCGGATCAGTCGCGTGCCGCCAGCCACCAGATCAGCAGGCCGACGACCGCGACGACGCCGGCGATCGGCTTCCAGTAGGCCTTGAGCAGGATCGGGATCACCGTGGCGCCCAGGTCGAGCGAGTCGTCCTGCGGCATCGGCTTCGCGGCCGGCGCCGCCGCGACCGGGCGAGCCGGCGGCGGCGAGGCAGCCGGGGTCCCAGCAGCCACCCGAGTCACCGGGTCCACCGCCTCGACCGGGGACGTCGCCACGGCCCCCGGGGTGGCGGTCGGTTCGACCGCCTTAGCGACGGGCTCTTCCGCATCCTCGCCCGGCCCGGTCAGCCGGCTCTCCAGACAGGACACGAACTGGCCGAGCAGCTTGTCGGAGACGTCCTGCATGACGCCCCGGCCGAACTGCGCCGGCTTGCCGGTGATGGCCAGGTCGGTAAGCACCTCGACGTCGGTGGAGCCCGTCTCGGCGGCCGAGGCGTTCATCGTCAGCGTGACCTTGGCCCCGGCCGTCCCGTTGCCCCGCTTGTCCTTGCCCTTGGCGTCCACGACGAACTTGTGGGCCGCCTCGTCCTTCTCCACGAAGGTGCCGGAGCCGCTGTAGACCAAGGCGATCGGACCCAGCTTGACCTTGACCGTGCCCGCGAACGTGTCGTCCTCGACGGACGTGATCGCGGCCCCGGGGAAGCACTCCGCCACGGACGCGACGTCCTCGAAGTGCGCCCAGGTCTCCTCGACCCCGGTGGGGACGGTGAATCGATGCGCCAGCTCCATCGGTCAGGACCTCCCCTGGTCAGCCACGGGCCGCCTTGAGGACGGCCCGTCGGGTGATGACCGTCGCCAGGTGGCGGCGGTAGTCGGCGCCACCGTTGAGGTCGCTCGGGGGGTTGGTGCCCTCCGCGGCTCGGTCGCACGCCGCGCGCACGCCCTCCTCGGAGACCTCCGCACCGGCGAGGCCGGCCTCGGTGGCCCGGGCCCGCACGGCCGTGTTGCCCATGTTGGTCAGGCCGATCTTGGCCTCCGAGATGGTCGAGCCGTCGCTCCTGATCGCCGCGGCGACCGCGACGATAGGCCACTGGTGGACCACCCGCACGAACTTCTCGTAGTGGGCGCCCCAGCCGGTGTGCTTGGGCACCCGGATCTCGGTAAGGATCTCGTCCTCACCGATGGCGGTCTCGAAGAGGTCGACGAAGAAGTCCTCCGCGGTGACCGAGCGGGTGCCGCCGGGACCGGCGATCACGAACTCCGCTCCCAGGGCCAGCGTCGGGGCCCCGAGGTCGCCCGCCGGGTCGGCGTGCGCCAGGGCGCCGCCGAAGGTGCCGCGGTGGCGGATCTGGGCGTCCGCGAGGTGCTCCACCGCCTTGGTGATCAGCGCGGCGTGCTCGGCGACCAGCGGGTCGTGGAGCACGTCGTGGTGGGTGGTCATCGCTCCGATGACGATGGCGTCACCGTCGTCCCGGACCCCTCGGAGCGAGTCGATCTTGCCGAGGTCGATGACCATCTCCGGTGCGTTGAGGCGCATCCGCAGCACCGGCAGCAGACTCTGCCCGCCGGCGATGATCTTCGCGTCGTCGCCGTGCTCGGCCAGGGCCGCGAGGGCGTCCTCGATCGAGGTAGGCGCCAGGTAGGCGAACTCGGTGGGGATCACTGGGCTGCTCCTTCGGTGCTGTCGGTGCCCGGCTCGGACTCGCTGAAGTGCGGCATCGCGGCACCCTCCGTCGGCTTGTCGCCCGCGCCGTCCTTGGCGTGGATGGCCTTCCACACCCGCTCGGGCGTGCAGGGCATCTGGATGTCGTTGATCCCGAAGTGGCGGATGGCATCGACGACCGCGTTGACCACGGCGGGCGTCGAGGCGATGGTGCCGGCCTCGCCGACCCCCTTGGTGCCGAGGGTGTTGGTCAGGGCGGGCGAGGTGGTGTGCTCGACCTCGAAGCTGATCGTGTCGGCTGCGGTCGGCAGCAGGTAGTCCACGAACGACCCGGACACGAGCGTCCCGGCGTCGTCGTACACCGCCTCCTCCCAGAGCGCCTGGGCGATCCCCTGGACCAGGCCACCGTGCACCTGACCCTCGACGATCATCGGGTTGATGATGTTGCCGATGTCGTCGCAGCAGACGTACTTGCGCATCTTCACCGCGCCGGTCTCGGTGTCGACCTCCATCGCACACAGGTGGGTCCCGTGCGGGTAGTTGAAGTTGACGGGGTCGTACGTCGCCTCGGCGTCGATGCCCGGCTCGGTGCCCTCCGGGTAGTTGTGCGCCGCGAAGGCTGCCATCGCCACCTCGGCGATGCCGAGGCCCTGGTCGGTCCCCTTGACCGAGAAGCGGCCCTGCGAGAACTCCATGTCGTCCACGGACGCCTCGAGCAGGTGGGCAGCCAGCGGCTTGGCCCGCTCGATCACCTTGTCGACCGCGAGCACCAGCGCCTCGCCGCCCACGACCAGTGATCGGGAGCCGTAGGTGTCGAGCCCCTTGTGGGCGATCTGGGTGTCGCCGTGCAACACCTCGACGTCCTCGAACGGCACGCCGAGGCGGTCGGCGACGATCTGGCTGAACGCCGTCTCGTGTCCCTGCCCGTGGGCGCTCGCCCCGGTGACGACCTCGACCTTGCCGGTGGCCAGCATCCGCACGCTCGCGTGCTCCCAGCCGCCGGCGCCGTAGTTGAGGCTGCCGAGCACCCGGCTGGGCGCGAGGCCACACATCTCGGTGAAGGTCGAGATGCCGATGCCGAGCTGGACCTGGTCGCCGGACGCCCGGCGCTGCTTCTGCTCGGCCCTGAGCTCGTCGTACCCGAAGACCTCCTTGGCCTTGGCGGTCGCCGCCTCGTAGTTGCCCGAGTCGTACTCCAGACCGGCCACGGTGGTGAAGGGGAACTCCTCGTGGGTGATCCAGTTCTGCTCCCGGATCACGAACGGGTCGACCCCGACCTCGACGGCGAGCTCGTCCATCAGCCGCTCGATGGCGTACGTCGCCTCCGGGCGTCCGGCGCCGCGGTAGGCGTCGGTCCAGGTCTTGTTGGTGAGCACCGTCTGGCAGTTGAACTGGTAGGCGGGGAACTTGTAGATCGAGTTGAACATGAACGCGCCGAGCACCGGGACCCCGCCGCCGACCAGCGACACGTGCGAGCCGAGGTCGGCGAGCAGCTCGACCTTGAGGCCGGTGACGCTGCCGTCCTTCTCCGCGGAGAGGGTGAGCTTCTGCCACTGGTCACGACCGTGGTGGCCGGTCATCAGGCTCTCGCTGCGGGTCTCGGTGAACTTGACCGGCTTGCCGAGGCGACGGGCCACGGCGAAGACGATCCACTCCTCCGGGGTGGTCTGGAGCTTGCCGCCGAAACCACCGCCCACGTCGGGGGCGATGACGCGGATCTTCGACTCCGGGACGCCGGTGGTGGCGGCCAGGGCGAAGCGCAGGATGTGCGGGATCTGGGTGGCCGACCACATGGTGATCTGCTCACCGGTCGGGTCCACGACGGTGCTGCGGGGCTCCATGAACGCCGGGATGAGGCGCTGCTGGCGGTACTCCCGCTCGATGACGATGCCGTCGCCGCGGGCCTTCTCGATGGCCGCGTCGACGTCGCCGCCGGTGCCGGCGGTGGCGGAGTCGAAGATCCAGAGGGCGGACTTGTTGGTCCCGAGGTCGGGGTGCGCCAGGGCACCACCGTTCTCCGGCGTCGCCGCGGCGGCCTCCTTGAGGTCGAGCGCAGCGGGAAGCAGGTCGTACTCCACGTCCACGAGCTCGGCGGCGTCACGGGCCTCGGCGGCGGAGCGCGCGACCACGACGGCCACGACCTCCCCGGCGAAGGCGACCCGGTCGATGGCCACGGGCAGGTGGGTCGGGGTCACCTGGTCGGTCGTGATCGCCCAGGCGTTGATGAGCACGCCCTGGGTCTCGGCCAGGTCGGCGCCGGTGAGCACCGTCACGACGTTGCGCGAGGCCTTGGCGGCGTCGGTGCTGATCGAGGTGACGTGGGCGTGGGCGTGGGGGCTGCGCACCATCGCGAGGTGCAGCATCCCCGGCAGCGTGATGTTGTCGGTCCAGCGCGTGCGACCCGTGATCAGGCGCTGGTCCTCCTTGCGGCGGCGGTCCTTGCCGATCTCGCGGTCGGCCTGCTCGGCCGGACGTTCCTGGGTGGTGGTCATGCGTGGGCTCCCTCGGCCTGGTCGGCGGCGTGCAGCACGGACTTCACGATGTTGTGGTAGCCGGTGCAGCGGCAGAGGTTTCCTTCGAGGCCGAGCCGCACCTCCTCCTCGGTGGGGTGCGGGTTCTCGTTGAGCAGGTCGATGGTCTGCATGATCATGCCGGGCGTGCAGAAGCCGCACTGGAGGCCGTGGCACTCGCGGAAGGACTCCTGGACCTGATGGAGCTTGCCGTCCTGGGCGAGGCCCTCGACGGTGGTGACCTCGGCGCCGTCGGCCTGCACCGCGAGCACGTTGCAGGACTTCACGCTGCGGCCGTTGAGGTGCACCGTGCACGCTCCGCAGTTGGAGGTGTCGCACCCGATGACGGTGCCGGTCTTTCCGAGTTTCTCGCGGAGGTACTGCACCAGCAGCATCCGGGGTTCGACGTCGTCGAAGACCGATGCTCCGTCGACGGTGAGTTCGATCTTGGTCATGCGCGGCCTCCTGGGCAGCCTAACGGTGGGCGAACTTGTGATGACGGTCACGCTAGGCATACCAGGTTGGCCGATGGTTGGCGATGGTGGGAGATGGTCGCGCGGCCGGAGCCCGACCGGCTACCGCCATCCGGTCGGGTCGGCTTCCACGAATCGACTACGAATCGGCGCCGGCGAGCGCGGTGTCGTCGACCTCTCCTGACACCGGTCCTGACACCGGTCCTGACACCGGTCCTGACACTGGTCCTGACACTGGGTGGGGCGCCGCTTCCCCGGGCAGGTGACCCACCCCGCGACCGGGAAGGGAGATGGCGGCGGCCACGGCTCCTGCCAGGCAGACGAAGCCGACCACCAGCGTCGAGGTGTGCAGTCCCGACATGAAGGCGTCCTGGAAGGCGGTCGTCAGGGCCGGTGAGCCGCTGGCGACGGCGGTGGCGGCACCGACCGAGTCCTGCGCGGCCGCGAGCGTGGCGGCGGGCAGCGACTCGAAGTCCCCCTCGGCCAGCCGGGCCGCGAAGACGCTGGAGAACAGCGAACCCACGACCGCCACGCCGAGCGTGCCCCCCAGCTCGCGGGTGGCGTCGTTGACCGCCGAGCCCACCCCGGCCCGGGCCGGCGGGAGGACCAGCAGGATGGACTCCGTCGCGGGGGTGCTGATGAGGCCCATGCCGAGGCCCATCAGGGTCATCTGCGGGACGATCACCGCGGCGTACGACGTCGACGCGTCGACGGTCGAGATCCACAGGAACGCCGCACCGAAGAGCAGCAGGCCGGTGGTGACCACGACCTTGGTGCCGATCCGCGGGGCGAGCAGTGCACCGAGCACCGACGCGACCGCGATGCTCAGCGCGACCGGCAGGATCCGGGCGCCGGTCGACAGGGGGCCCCAGCCGCGGACGAACTGCATGTACTGCGTGATCAGGAAGATGAAGCCGAAGAGCGCGAAGAAGGTCACCGTGACCGCGCCGCTGGCGGCGCTGAACCGGGGGTCCCGGAACAGCGAGACGTCCAGCATCGGCCGGGCGACCCGACGCTCGACCACGACGAAGGCCACCAGCAGCGCCGCGCTGAGGGCGAAGCCGACCAGGGTCGCGGCCGAGCCCCAGCCCCGCTCCGGCGCCTCGATGACGGTGAAGGTGAGGCCGCTGAGCATGAGCACGGAGAGGACCAGGCCGAGCCGGTCCAGTGACCCCACCGACGGGTCGCGCGACTCCGGCACCAGGACGAAGGCGGCGGCCGCGGCCACCAGGGCGAGCGGGACCAGCGCCCAGAACACGCTGCCCCAGGCGAAGTGCTCGAGCAGCAGCCCGCCGGTGACCGGTCCGGCGGCGACGCCGACGCCGACCACCGCGCCCCAGACGCCCAGCGCCGCGGCCCGCTCGCGACGGTCCCGGAAGGTGTTGGTGATGATCGAGAGAGTCGTGGGGAAGATGAGCGCGGCGCACATGCCCATCGCGACCCGGGCCACGACCAGTGCCGACGGTGTGGTGACCAGGGCACCTGCGACGCTCGCGGCCGCGAAGCCGAGCAGGCCCCAGATCAGCGCCGGCCGTCGGCCGTAGCGGTCGGAGAGGCTCCCCGCCGCGAGCACGAGTGCCGCGAAGGCCAGGTTGTAGCCGTCGACGATCCACTGGAGCTGTCGGGTGCCGGCGCCGAGGTCCACCGAGAGGCTCGGCAGGGCGACGTTGACGATGGTGGTGTCGAGGTTGATGGCCAGCACGGCCAGGCAGACGGTGATCAGGACGGGCAGCTTGCCGCGCACGGCGTTCCTCCGACGGACGTATGTGGACACTGACAACATCACGATGCACCCCAATGTAGTCACTGTCAACATTGATCTATGATCGGGTGGTGAAGCCCTACCACCACGGCAACCTGCGGTCCGCCCTGATCGAGGCGGGTGTCTCACTCGCGAGGACCCAGGGCACCGAGGGCGTGGTCCTGCGTCAGGTGGCCCGGGAGACCGGGGTGTCGCACAACGCGGCGTACCGCCACTTCGCCGACCGCGACGAGCTGCTCTCGGAGATCGGGTCGGTCGCGGCGGCCCGGCTCGCGGAGGCGATGCGACGCCGGATGGACCTCGTCGACGAGCAGGACCCGATGGACGCGGCGCGACGCCGGCTGCGTGAGGTGGGTCGCGCCTACGTCGAGTTCGCCCTCGCCGAGCCCGGCCTGTTCGAGGTCGCTTTCGGCGGCGACCACCCGCCCGACGAGGCCGGGCCCGAGCAGGCCGGACCGTACCACCTCCTGGGCCGCGCGCTCGACGGGCTCGTGGAGGTCGGGGCGATCACCCCCGGCAGACGGGCCGGCGCCGACGTCGCCTGCTGGGCCGCCGTCCACGGCTTCGCCGTCCTGCACCTGACCGGCCCGCTGCGGGACCTGTCCGAGGAGGTGCGGGAGGCGACGCTGGAAGTGCTGCTCACCACGATCGAGCGGGGCCTGACCGGCTCGGCGACCTGACCGGGCGTCAGCTGTGGTGACCGTCAGCGTCCGACCGCGGCGAGCCTGCCCTTGAGCAGCGCCTTCGCCGGGTGGTACGCCGCGCCCAGGGTGCGCAGGCAGACCTCGACCACCTCGGTGTCGTACGGCGCGAGCTCGCTGTAGTGCAGCACGGCGTCGGGGCGCGGGTCGGCCAGCAGGGCCTCCCGCAGGGCCACCGCGACGTAGTCGGCCAGCTCGGTCAGCGCCGGTGAGTTGGTGCCCGGCAGCAGGTCGCCGCCGTAGGCCGCGACGGCCGCGCTCACCTCGCCCCGCCGCAGCAGGGACAAGACGGTGTCGACGTCGGTGTCGACCGGCAGGGTCAGCCGGTAGGGACGCGAGGCGAGCTGTCCCCCGAGCGCGCTGCGCAGGTGGGACACCTCGGCCTTCAGCGTCGAGAGGGTGACCGCCTGGTCGCCGTAGACCAGCGCGTGCAGCTGCTCCAGGGACAGCCCCTCGGGGTGCAGCGCCAGCAGCGCCAGGATCTCGGTCTGCCGCCGGTTGAGCAACAAGCGCTGCCCGTCGAGGCGGGTCTCGGCGGTGCCCAGCAGGGTCATCGCGAGGCCCGGGCGCGGGTCGAACGCGTCGGTCGCGACAGCGTCGGCGTAGTAGCGCGAGCGCGGCATCGCCGTCTCGATCAGCCGCGCCATCACCCGGGCGGTCGCCAGGCCGATCGGATGGGTGCGCTCCCAGGTGGTCGACAGGTCGATCACCCCGAGCTGCTTGCCGGTGGCCGGGTCGAGCACCGGCGCCGCCCAGCACACCCAGTTGTGCACGATCGAGGCGTAGTGCTCGGCGCTGAACACCATCGACGGGGCCCCGGTGCGCATCGAGATCGCCAGAGCGTTGGTGCCGACGCTCGCCTCGTCCCAGCGGCCGCCGGCCACGAAGTTGACCGACTCGGCCTTGCG
>JBDSLK010000101.1:0-22798 GCA_039916425.1 Nocardioides sp. | reverse complement strand
CTCGACGTACTCCCCCTTGCGGCCCCGGATGACCGGGGCCAGGACCTGGAACCGGACCCCGTCCTCCAGCGCCATCACCCGGTCGACGATCTGCTGCGGCGTCTGCCGCTCGATCGGGGCGCCGCAGGTCGGGCAGTGCGGGCGCCCGGCGCGGGCATAGAGCAGTCGGAGGTAGTCGTAGACCTCGGTGATCGTGCCGACCGTGGAGCGGGGGTTCTTGGACGTGGACTTCTGGTCGATCGACACCGCGGGCGAGAGACCCTCGATGAAGTCCACGTCGGGCTTGTCCATCTGGCCGAGGAACTGCCGGGCGTAGGCCGAGAGCGACTCGACGTAGCGTCGCTGGCCCTCCGCGAAGATGGTGTCGAAGGCGAGCGAGGACTTCCCGGACCCCGACAGCCCCGTGAAGACGATCAGGGAGTCGCGCGGGAGATCGAGAGAGACGTCCTTGAGATTGTGCTCGCGGGCACCTCGGATGATCAGCTGGTCTGCCACGTATTCAAGCCTCTCACGCACCACCGACAGGTCGTCATTTCGTGCTCGTACCCAGCGGATAGGCGACGATGTGCCCATGACACCTGACGTGCCCCTCGACGACCTGGCCGACGCCACCCACCGGCTGGTGCGCACCGTCGACGGACTCGACGACGAGGCCCTGGGCGGGCCATCGGTCCTCCCCTCGTGGTCGCGCGCGCACGTCGTGGCCCATCTCACGCTCAACGCCGAGGCCCTGGAGGCCGTGCTGCGGGGCGTGGTGGAGGGCCGGGACGTGCCGATGTACCTCTCCCAGGAGGTGCGCGACGCCGCCGTCGAGGATCTGGCCGTGGCCGAGCGGACCGCGCTGCGGGAGCGGTTCATGGCGAGTACCACGCACTTCTGGGAGGCCGTGGTCGCAGTCCCCGAGGGCGGCTGGCAGGGCGAGTTCCGGCGGGTCGCCAGCGGTGGCGAGCTGCTCCAGCGGGTCACGGTCCCGGCGATGCGCCGGCTCGAGGTGGAGGTCCACCACGCCGACCTCGGCACCGGCTACGAACCCGCCGACTGGCCCGAGCCGTTCGTGGACGAGGTCTTCAACCGGCTGGTCCACGACCGAGACGGGGGCGTGCCGGTGATGCTGCGCACCCCCGACGGGGACGTCCCGCTCGGCGGTGGGGCGGGGCCGCTCGTGGCCGGCAGCCGGGCCGACCTGACCTGGTGGCTGCTCGGCCGCGGCGCCGGCGCGGGCCTCACCGCGGACCCCGCGCTGCCCGATCTCGGCCGCTGGCGCTGACGCGAGCCCGGCCACCGGGCCGGGACTACCCTTCGGCCCATGACGTCCTCTCCTGGTTCTTCCGAGTACACCGGCACGGTCACTCCCGGTGGCGAGCCCGCCGTACGCCGCCTCGGCCGCCTCAGCGTCACCAAGCTCGCCGTGGACCCGCAGATGTCGAACAACTGCTACCTGTTGCGCTGCGAGCAGACCGGCGAGCAGGTGCTGGTCGACGCCGCCGACGACGCTCCGCGTCTCCTCGGGCTCATCGGTGACGCCGGGCTCGACTGCGTGGTCACCACCCACCAGCACTGGGATCACCACCGGGCGCTGTCCGAGGTCGTGGCGGCGACCGGCGCCGACGTGCTGGCGGGTGCGCCTGACGCGGACGCGATCACCGAGCAGACCGGGGTCGCGATCGCCCGCCGCCTCGAGCATGGCGACACCGTCCCGGTCGGCGACTGCACGCTCTCCGTGATCGCGCTGGCCGGGCACACTCCCGGCTCCATCGCCCTGGTCTACGACGACCCCGACGACGACGCGTCCGCGCCGCACCTTTTCACGGGTGACTCGCTCTTCCCGGGGGGTCCTGGGCGGACGACCACCCCCGAGGACTTCGGCTCCCTGATGGCCGACCTCGAGTCGAAGGTGTTCGCCGAGCTGCCCGACGAGACCTGGTTCTACCCCGGGCACGGCGACGACTCCACCCTGGGCGCGGAGCGGCCCCAGCTCGCCGAGTGGCGCGCCCGCGGGTGGTGAGCGCGCACCCCGCAAGGGAATCCCGGTGATCACAGACGGGGGAGGCCGCGACCACCGGGGCCCAGCGCCCCGATGCTTGGACGGGCCCGAGCGACCAGCCGGGGTGCCGTCTCCAGCGTGATCCTGCGCACCCGGCCCGTCAAGAGGGACCGCCCCCAGTGTTCCAGCCGACCGGAGGCGGTCCGATGACCCTGGTGACCTCCCCCGCCAGCCACCACGATCAAACCCTCTGCGACCCCACCAGCAGTAGGCACCCTCGCGACGGTTAGGACAACCCCCTGTCTAGACCTCTGGGGGTGGGGAAGGGGGTCGGGGTCGGTGCCCCCGACGGACGCCGACCCCGAACGCACCGCCCGGGCACGAGCGGGTCCTACTTGCCCTTGAAGACGCGGTAGAACGAGGGCAGGTAGCCGGCGGCCGCCTGGTCGTTGACGATCAGGGTGACGCCGTCGCTCGTGAGGCCCTGGTCGGTCCAGCCCGGGCCACCGACCCACGCGCGGGTCACCGGGGACTTGCCGAAGCGCCCCTTGACGAAGAGCACGTTCTGCTCGACCTCACGGCGCACCGTGGTGATCTTGGCCTGGTTGAGGATCTTGCGGATCTTCGTCTGCGCCTGCTTGCCGACCACGACGCGGACGTCACAGCCCTGGGCCCCGAGCGTGCCGAGCTGGGTGGCGAGGGCCTGACCCCGCTCCCCCGACCAGCTGTGGACCACAGCTCGCACGACGTTCTTGCCGGTCTTGCAGCGCACCGACTTCAGGGAGCGCAGCATCGGGTCCTTGGTGCCCTCGGCCAGCGGGTAGAGCTGGGCGGCGTACGACGGGCCCCACGAGACCCGGCGGGTCGACCGCGGGTCGGTGGAGTCCAGCGCCATCAGGTCGAAGGTCTGGTCGTAACCGGTGTAGACGTAGGTGTCGGTGGACACGAAGCCGTCGGTCCAGCGCTGGCCGGTGCGGCCCTGCGGTGTGCTGCCCAGCGCGAGGCTGACCTCGGTCGCACCTCCGGTCCGGCTGACCAGCAAGAAGTTCGTCTCGGTCCTGCCGGCGCCGCCGAGGCAGCTGCCGACGCACTTCTTGAGCCACGAGGGCTGGAGGGTGTCGGCCCCCAGCGTGGCGGCGAGCGTCTGCTCGGCGTAGGTGCCGGACCCCTCGGCGAGGACCACCTGGACGGCGACGCCCCGGGCCTGGGCGGCGACCAGGGCCCGCATGAGGTCCATGTCGTCGAGGCGCTCCACGGCCAGCCGGACCCGGGCACCGGGCTCGGCGTCGCCCACGGCGCGGACGGCGCGGGACACGACCTCGTTGCGCTCGGCGCCGGTGCCGGTCGGGCGGTTGAAGACGCCGCCGGTGGCGAAGAGATCGACGGTGCCGTAGGTGAACACGACGGCGTCGTGGTCGGAGTTGAAGCCGTACTCGATCCGCGAGCCCAGGAGCGTGAAGCCGCCGTTCTCCTTGACCGTCATGCCGTAGTCGAGCAGCGACGTCTTGCCGCGGGAGCCGGTAAGCGGCATGTCGAAGCTGACGACGTCACCCAGGGCCGATGTGGGCAGCCCGGCGTTCTGGCGCACCCGGTCCGCGAGGTAGTTGACGTTGAGGTCGCCCATCGCGAAGACGTGCTCGGTGGTCGCGAACAGACCGACGATCGCGTCGTGGAGCAGCTTCAGGTGTGCCCGGAGCAGCGGGATCCGCTGCGGGTCGCTGAGCTGGGCGTCGAACGACGCCTGCGCGATGGTATGGGTGTTGATGACGCCGAAGACCTTGCCGGTGGCGAGCTCGCGCAGCCGGACGATGTTGATGTAGCGCGCGGGCGTCACGTCGGTGATGGCGTCGTGGGTCTTGATCGTCTGAGCGTCGATCATCCGGAAGCGGGCCCGGTTCCACACGATCGGGGTGGTCTCGCCACCGCCCGTGGCGGGCATGTACCAGCCGAAGTCCCGCTCGGTCGCGAGCCGCACCAGCGTCGCCCGGTCCTCGAGGTCGGAGAACTCCTGGAAGCCGCCCACGTCACCGAGGGTGAAGGCCTTGACCAGGTCGGCCTCGGCCTGCGCCGCAGTGAGGCAGAAGCACACGTTGAGGGTGAAGGTCGTCAGCTGGGCCGACGGCAGCTGCTGGGCGCGGAGGTCGAGCGTGGGCGCCGGCAGCGGATCGGTGGCACGCGGTGCCCCCAGCATGGCGAGCGCCAGGGCGGTCGCGAGGACGAGGGGCAGCGCGAGGCTGGCCAGCCCGGCGACGCGGCGTCGGACCACCGCCGTCGCGACGGTGGCTGCGGTGGCTGCGGGGGCTGGCCGGGTTGGGGAACCCACGGGAACACTCCTGGGGAAGAGAAGAGAAAAGGTGCCGTGTCGAGGAAGACTCAAGAATCACACCAGTCACACCAGTCACACCGCAAGGGCATCGGCACAACTACAGCCGTGTAATTCCACCGCCGTGCGGGGCGTCGGGCTCGCCGAAGGGGTTGCCGCCCAGCGAGACGAACCGTTCCTGGTGCCGCCGGGCGCGCGGGAAGCCACGCTCGCGCAGGGCGTCGGCCACCGTCGCCATGAACGGCTTCGGACCGCAGCAGAAGGTGTGCCACGTGTCGTACGACGCCGCGAAGGCGCCGATTTGTTCGGCCGAGGGCAGTCCTCGTTCGTCCTCCAGCCAGTGCACCACCTCGAGCCGCCCCAGATGGGCCGCGACGAGGTCGTCGAGTGCGTCGGCGAAGATCACGGACCCGGCGTCCCGGTTGGCGTACAGCAGCGCCACGCGTCCGGTGCCGCCGCCGGCGGCGACGGGAGCGAGCACGGTGCGGATGATCGACATCATCGGCGTCACCCCCGATCCCGCGGCCAGCAGGAGCAGGTCGTCGTCGAGCGACGTCGGGGTGAAGATGCCCGACGGCACCAGCACCCGCAGGGCGTCCCCCACCCGGACGTGCTCGTGGATCCAGCGCGACCCGAACCCCTCCGGAGTGAGCTTCACCGTGAACACCAGGGTCGCGAGGTCGAGCGGGGAGGAGGAGAGGGAGTAGGCGCGCGCGACCAGGCCGGTCTCCTCGCTGGGCACCGCCACGGTCAGGAACTGCCCGGGACGGAAGCGGAAGGGCTCCCGCAGGTCCGCCGGCACGCCCAGGGCGATCGAGCGAGTGTCCGCGGTCTCCTCGACGACCTCGACCACCGGCAGCACGTAGGAGGGTTCGGGGGTCGGCACGACCGCCCACGGTAGCCGGTTCGCCATACTGTGCCGGTGACCAGGTCCACGCCCCCACCGGACCCGTTCGAGACCGCGGCGGCCCGGTGGCGGCCCGACCTGGTCGCGTGCCTGACGCGCCTCTACGGCGGGGCGCACGCGGAACGGGTCGCCGATCGGCTCGTCGCGGTGGCCCGCGCCGGCTGGGCAGACCGCCCGGACGACCTGCGCGCCCTCGACGAGCAGCGGTTGCGCGACCCGGACTGGTTCCAGCGGCCCTCGATGCTCGGCTACGCCGCCTACGCCGACCGCTTCGCCGACACCCTGGCCGACGTGGCTGACCGCGCCGACCACCTCGCCGGTCTCGGGGTGAGCTACCTGCACCTGATGCCGCTGCTGACTCCCCGGCCCGCGCCCAACGACGGCGGCTACGCGGTCCAGGACTACCGCTCGGTGCGCCCGGACCTCGGCACGGTCGACGACCTCCGCGACCTCACCACGACGCTGCGCGAGCGCGGCATCAGCCTCTGTCTGGACCTGGTGCTCAACCACGTCGCGCGCGAGCACGAGTGGGCGGCGGCGGCCCGCGCCGGCGACCCCGCCAAGCGCGACTACTTCCACGTCTACCGCGACCGCACCACACCGGACGCCTACGAGGAGAGCCTGCCGGAGGTCTTCCCCGACTTCGCGCCTGGCAACTTCACCTGGGACGACGACCTGGCGGGCTGGGTCTGGACGACGTTCAACGACTACCAGTGGGACCTCAACTGGGGGAACCCCGCGGTGCTCTGCGAGTTCGCCGACATCATCGTCACCCTCGCCAACCTCGGGGTGGAGGTCTTCCGCCTCGACGCGATCGCCTTCTTGTGGAAGCGGATGGGGACCGCCTGCCAGAACCAGCCCGAGGTCCAGGACCTGACCCAGGCGCTGCGCATCGTCGCCCGGATGGCCTGTCCGGCGGTGCTCTTCAAGGCCGAGGCGATCGTCGGCCCGGCGGACCTCCCGGCCTACCTCGGGGTCGGTGAGCACGCCGGCAAGGTGAGCGACCTCGCCTACCACAACAGCCTGATGGTGCACGTCTGGTCGATGCTGGCCGCGGGCGACACCCGGCTGGCCTCGCGGGCACTCCAGCAGCTGCCGCAGCCGCCGAGCACCACCGCCTGGGTCACCTACGTACGCTGCCACGACGACATCGGGTGGGCGATCGCCGACGAGGACGGCTGGGCGGTCGGGGTCGACCCGTTCGCGCACCGGCGCTTCCTGTCGGAGTGGTACTCCGGCAGCTTCCCCGGCTCGTGGGCGCGCGGGCTGGTCTTCCAGGAGAACCAGGCCACCGGCGACCGCCGCATCTCCGGCTCGCTCGCATCGCTGGCCGGGCTCGAGGCCGGGGACCCCGACTCGGTCGCCCGGATCCTCCTCGCGCACGCGATCGTCCTCGGCTTCGGCGGCCTGCCGGTGCTCTGGATGGGTGACGAGATCGGGCTCCTCAACGACCTCGGCTGGGCCGACGAGCCGGCGCACGCGGGCGACAACCGGTGGGTGCACCGGCCGAGGATGCCCTGGCCCGTGCCCCCCGACGAGCATGGCCTGACCGCCGGGCTCCGGGACCTGCTCGAGGTGCGTCGCGGACTCCCCCACCTGCACGCCGCGTCACCCACCGAGGTCTGGGATCCCCGCGACCCCGGGGTGCTCCTCGTGGTGCGGCGTCATCCGGTCGGCCCGTTGCTCGCCGCCTACAACGTGACCGGCACGGATCGCTGGGTCGCCGCCGACGTGCTGCACTGGCTCGGGCTGCACACCCCGGGGCTGCACGACGCCATCAGCGGCCGGGACCCCCGACTGGAGGACGGCGCGGTCCGGCTGGCGCCGTACGCCGCCGCCTGGCTCGTCGACCGAGACCGGCCCTGACTCAGCAGCCGCTCGGCCGTGCCGTGAACCCGAAGTCGCTCAGGAACATCCGGTGGTAGATGCTCGCCGTGGTCTGCGACCAGTACTTCAGCGTGATCGACGTGACGGCTCCCGGGTAGGTGACGCGGACGCGCGCGCCGGCGCTGTTCTCGTCGATGTTGACGTTGGCGTCGGTGGTGGTGTTGACCAGGCACAGTCTCCACGGGTCGGCATCGGTGCCGGCTCCAAGGACGCTCACCTTCGCCGTGCCGCCGCCGGCGACATTGGCCGTCACGTTGGTGTCGGCGACGAAGGTGCGGGTCCCGGACAGCGAGACCCGGTCCGAGTAGGCGGCTTGGCCGGCGAGACTGTCGATGTCGGTGACGGAGAACGTCAGACCCTGCACGGACCGCAGTGGGCTCGCGGCCGACGGCCCGTCGCGGAAGCTGATCGTCAGCACCTGCGCGTTGGCCGGTCCGGCAGCCCGGTTGTTGTGCTGGAGCCTGATCCCGCGCTCGCCACCGACCGTCCCGCCGAGGTCACCGAGATCGGTGACGACCGGGTCCTGGGTGGTCCCCGTGCCCGTGTTGGGAGGGAGGGTCAGGTTGCGGGTGGTGTCGATGGCATTCGCGGCGGTCGCCGCGGTCGAGAAGTGCACGTAGACGTCGCCGGTGGTCGCTGCCGGCACCTTGACGTAGGCCGCCACCCCCGCGGTGACCTGCGTCAGGGGAGTGAGCGCACTCCCCCAGTCGAGCAGGTAGGGGGTGCCTGTCAGGCAGGGCGAGGCGGCGAAGGTGGGCGCCGCGGTGGCGACGACGACGACGGGGGCTGTCCACGCTCCGGCGGCCAGCAGGGTACGGCGACGGGTCCGCCGTGACACGCCTGAATGGTAGGGACCGGACCGCGCCGAGGGCGCGCTGTGCTCCGGGGTCGGGGGGAAAGACATCTGGTTCCGTTCGTGCTCGGTCGCGACGGGCAGTCCAGGCCGGCGACGATGGCGGCCTTGGGCTCGATGCTCGCGTGGTCTGTGGATGATTGGGTTCGTCTTCATTCCATCTTCACGGACCACATCCACGCCAGAGCGCGGCCGAACGTCGGTTGACCTGCGCCCAGCGGGCGCGCACACGAGCCGACAGCGTTACCCCCTGCGTGGTGTTCGACGTGGTACCCGCGCCCACGGCAGCCAGCTCCCACAGGTGATGGCGTAGGCAGCGTCCGGGCACGACGCCGCGAAAACAGGAGCGGCGGGGTCGGGGGGAGAGACATCTGGTTCGGTTCGTGCTCGGTCGCGACGAGACGTGGTGGTCTGCCGCGGATCGGTGCCTATCCTGACGGGGTGATCGAGCTCCGAACCCCGGCCCAGATCGAGCAGATGCGACCGGCGGGTCGCTTCGTGGCCGAGGTGCTCACCCGGCTGACGGAGGTCGCCGACGTCGGCGTCGACCTGATGGACCTCGACGCCGAGGCACACCGGATGATCCGTGAGCGCGGAGCCGAGTCCTGCTACCTCGACTACCACCCGTCGTTCGGTGGTTCACCGTTCGGCCACGTGCTCTGCACGTCGGTCAACGACGCGGTGCTGCACGGGCTCCCCCACGACTACGTGCTCGCGGACGGCGACCTGCTCTCCCTCGACTTCGCCGCCAGCGTCGACAACTGGGTCGCCGACTCGGCCGTCAGCCTGGTCGTGGGCACGGCGCGTCCCGAGGACCTGCGGCTCATCGAGACCGCCGGCCGGGCCCTCGACGCCGGCATCGCGGCGGCCCTGGCCGGGAACCGGATCGGCGACATCGCCCACGCGATCGGCTCGGTGGCCCACGCCGACGGCCTCGCGGTCAACCTGCAGTTCGGGGGCCACGGCGTCGGCCGCACCATGCACGGCGACCCGCACGTGCCCAACGACGGTCGGCCCGGTCGGGGCTTCCCGCTCCGGGCGGGACTGGTGATCGCCATCGAGCCGTGGTTCCTGCACACCACCGACGAGATCTACATCGACGAGGACGGCTGGACCATCCGCAGCAGCGACGGGTCGCGCGGCGCCCACGCCGAGCACACGGTCGCGATCCGGGCCGAGGGTCCCCCGCTGGTGCTCACGGATCGCTCAGCACGGCAGTGACCGGTTGCCGGATCCGGGGCGGGCGCGTCGGTAGGGCCAGGCGGACCGCCGCCGGCAGCGCTCCCAGCGCGAAGCAGTAGCCCACCAGCGGCAAGCCGGACACGTGGTCCGTCACGCCGGCCCACATCGGGAGCAGCACGACCGAGAGCAGCCAACCGGCGAGCGCCCACCGGGCCCGGGTCAGTACGAAGGCGATCATCGTGGTGATCGCGGCGAAACCGAGCGCCACCGCGGCCAGGGCGCTCAGCACCATCACCTGGGCCATCACCTCGAACAGCGAGTCGAGGCCCTCGCTGTCGGGTACGTCGACACGGCCTCCGCCAAGGGCGTAGAACACGGCCAGGAAGGTGAGCGGACCGGCCACCCCGACCACGAGCGCCGCAACCCCGCGACGCGAAACGCTGTCGCCCTTGATGTGCCCCCCCTCCATGCGCTCAGTGTCACCCGGGCTGCGAGGCTGGGTCAGCGGATCCCGAGGACCCGGTGCTCTCGGATCGACATCACCAGCGCCACGATCCAGCCGATGACCGTCCAGCCGAGGAGCAGGTTGACCCAGAAGACCCGCCCGGTGTTGGCGTTGCCCCGCACCGCCGCGATGGCCCACGGCAGCATGTAGCCGCCAGTGAGGATGGCGACCACGATGGCCACCACGCTGCTGACGGGGCGTCCCCGTTGGTCGGTCACGATGTGGCTCATGCCTCCATGCTACGAGGTCTCCTGAGCGGCCGGTGCCGAGCTTCCGACCCAGCTACCGGCGGGAGCGGGCCGCGACCACGTAGGTCCCGTCCTCGTCGGCCTCGACCTCCGCGTCGAGCCCCGCGTCGGCGAACGCGGCCGCCGCGGTCGTGGACTGCGCCTCGCTGGTCTCGACCAGGACCCAGCCGCCGCCGGCCAGCCACCCGGGCACCGCCCGCGCCACCCGGCGTACGACGTCGAGGCCGTCAGCGCCGCCGTCGAGAGCGACCCGGGGTTCGTGGTCGCGGGCCTCCGACGGCATCGTCGCCAGCGCCGGGGACGGCACGTAGGGCACGTTGGCGACCACCAGGTCGAGACGACCGCGCAGCCGGTCGGGCAGCGCGTCGAACAGGTCGCCCTCGTGCACGGTGCCGCCCACCGGCCCGAGGTTGAGCCGCGCACAGGCCACTGCGGCCGCCTCGACGTCGGCGGCGTGCAGGTCGGCGACCCGGAGGCGCGTGGCGAGGGCGAGCCCGATCGCCCCGGAGCCGCAGCACAGATCCAGGAGCACGGGCCCGGGGTGGCCGGCGAGCCGGGCCGCGGCGTGGTCCACGAGATGCTCGGTGCGGCGGCGCGGCACGAACACCCCGGGCCGCACGACCACCCGCAGTCCGGCGAACTCCGCCCAGCCCAGCAGTGGCTCCAGCGGCTCGCCGGCCACCCGGCGACCCACCAACGACTCGACCATGGCGGGGTCGTCGCTGGCGGCCGCCAGCAGCGCGGCCTCCTCCTCGGCGAACACGCAGCCGGCTGCCCGCAGCCGGGCGACCAGGCCCGGCCGGTCGCCCTGCTCCTCGCTCGGCACGTGCGGAGGCTACTCGGCGGTCGAGGAGCTGAGCTCCCGCTCCCGCTGCCGGCGACGGGCGGCGAGGCTGGCCACGACGGTGACCGCGAGGATACCGACGACCACGCCGAGGGAGGCCAGCGTCGGGATCTCCGGGACGGACTCCCAGCGCAGGTGGGCCCAGTGCAGGACCAGCTTGGCGCCGATGAACGCCAGGATCGCGGCCAGCCCGTGGCCGAGGTAGACCAGCGACGACAACGCGCCCTCGAGCACGAAGTAGAGCGCCCGCAGGCCGAGCAGCGCGAACGCGTTGGTGACGAAGACCAGGTAGGGGTCGCTCGTGATGCCGTAGACGGCCGGCACCGAGTCGACCGCGAAGACGATGTCGGTGGCGAGCACGGCGACCACGACGAGGGCGAAGGGGGTCAGCGCACGCCGGCCGTCGAGGCGGGCCGTCAGCCGCGGGCCGTCGTACTCGCCGGTGACCGGGAAGAAGCGGCGCAGGAAGCGGACGCTGCGCAGCCGGTCGACGTCGACGGCATGGTCCTCGCCGGAGAGGGCGTCGCGCAGGATCTTCACGGCGGTGGCGACCAGGATCAGCCCGAACAGCAAGAAGAAGAAGTCGAACGCCGAGAGGGCCGCGGCCCCGACGGCGATGAAGATGCCGCGGAGCACCAGGGCTCCGATGATGCCGTAGAGGAGCACCCGCTGCTGGAGCGCCCGGGGCACCGCGAAGGCCGTCAGCAGCAGCATGAAGACGAAGAGGTTGTCGACGCTGAGCGATTTCTCCACGAGGTAGCCGGTGTAGTACTCGACGCCGCGTTGGGAGCCGTACTGGGACCACACGTAGACACCGAAGGCCAGCGGCAGGGCGACGTAGAACGCCGACCAGGCCAGCGCCTCCTTCATGGAGACGTCGTGGGGGCGCCGAGTGATCAGGAAGTCGAGCCCCAGCAGAGCCAGGACGCCGACGATGGCGGCGGTCCACAGGAACGGGGTGCCGATGCTGTCGAGGACAGCACCCTCGGCGGCGGCAAGGACGGTGGGCACGGTGAGCATGGTGACTCCTCGGACGTAGGTCCGAGGTCTCCTTCACCCCTGCGGGCTCACAGCCGAGACGTCACTGGGGACGTCGTACTGACCGACTGCGAATTGGGAAGTACTCCCCTCGTGACTGAAACGTTAGCGGCTGAGTAGTCAATGCCCCAAACCGGCGCCGCCGCCGCGCGTGACTAGGGTCGGCGGGTGCCTGAGGACCTGCCCGACGACCTGCCCCCCGAGCTGCTCGCGACCATCCGGGCCACCAAGGGCTTCATGCCCGAGGACGAGGGGCTCCTGCTCCACCGCGCGGCCCTCGCGAGCCTGCCGTACGGCCCGGTGCTCGAGGTGGGCACCTACTGCGGCCGATCGGCGCTCTACCTCGGGGCGGCGGCGCGCGCGGTGGGCGGGGCGCAGGCGGTCGCCTTCACCGTGGACCACCACCACGGGTCCGAGGAGAACCAGGCCGGCTGGGAGCACCACGACCCTGAGGTCGTCGATCCGGAGACAGGACGGATGGACACCCTGCCGTTCTTCCGCCGGGCCATGGAGCGGGCCGGGCTCGGGTCCCACGTGGTCGCCGTGGTCGGCGCGTCCACGACCGTCTCCGCGCTGTGGCGCACCCCGCTGTCGCTGGTCTTCATCGACGGCGGGCACGCGGAGGAGCACGCGCAGGCCGACTACACCGGCTGGGCGCCGTGGCTGCGGGCCGGGGGCCTGCTGGTCATCCACGACGTCTTCGCCGCGCCCGCCGACGGTGGCCAGGCGCCGTACGACGTCTACCGCCGGGCCCTGGACAGTGGTCACTTCGTGGACGTCGAGGAGTGCGGGTCGATGCGGGTACTGCGCCGGGTCTCAGGAGACGCCGGCGACGTCGTGCACTGAGCCGACGCGGTCGCCGTCGCAGCCGCAGTCCGGTCCGGTCTCGGCGAAGGCCGGGGCGAAGGTGTCGCCGCGCATGATCCCCGAGCCACCGGTCCCGCGGGCGAGGGCGTCGACCGCGAGGATGACCGCACCGGCCGTGTAGGTGGTCCGTTCACCGGGCCAGTGCGCGCCCTCGGGGTAGACCAGCCCGGTCCAGTAGGCGCCGTCGTCGTCGCGCAGGTGCTGCACGTCCGCCAGCACGCGAAGCGCCCGTTCCCGGTCGCCGAGCGCGTCGAGGGCGAGCGCCAGCTCGCAGGTCTCGGCCCCGGTGACCCAGGGGTTGGTGTCCACGCAGCGGACCCCCAGGCCGGGCACCACGAAGACGTCCCAGCGGGCGTCGAGGAGCGCCCGGCCGGCCTCGCCGCGGACGGCACCCCCGAGCACCGGGTAGTACCAGTCCATCGAAAAGGTCGACTTGTCGAGGAAGCGGTCGTGGTGCTCGCGCACCGCGTGCGCGAGCCGACCACCGGCGAGCTCCCAGCCGGGCTGGGGGTCGTTGAGCAGTCCCGCGAGGGCGACCCCGGCGCGCAGCGACTGGTAGGTGCTCGACGAGCCGGCCAGCAGGGCCTCCCGGTTGACCGTCGCGGGCCGGCCGTCGGCCCACTCCTGGGACCAGGCGATGCCCCCGAACGGCAGCTGCATCCCGACCACGAAGTCCAGGGCACGGCGTACGGAGGGCCACGCGGACCGCACGAAGCCGGCGTCCCGGCGCACGAGCCAGTGGTGCCACACGCCGACCGCGAGGTAGGCCGACATGTTGGTCTCGCCACTGGCGTCCTCGACCTCGCCACCTACGGTCTTCAATGGCCATGAACCGTCGGCGCGCTGGGTCCCCAGGACCCAGCGGTAGGCGCGCTCGGCCGCGTCCACACGCCCCGCGGCGACCAGCGCCATCGCGGCCTCGACGTGGTTCCAGACGTCGGTGTGCCCGCCCGGGGACCATGGGATCGCCCCCGACGGCTCCTGGCAGACGACGATGGACTCGGCCGTCGCCGCGACCTGGGCGGCGGTCAGGATCCCGTCGAGGGCGGGGAGGTCAGGACGCGACGGCATCGGCCGCGCCCGGCTCGGCAAGGGGTTTGCGGAGGTAGAGGACCATCGACTTCCCGATCACCGGGTCGAGCACGCGCTCGGCCCAGCGGGTCGTGCGCGGCTTCTTCATGATGTCCCAGACCAGGAGGCGGTGGTAGGCGCGGACGAGGGGGTGGTCGTCGTTGCGGACGCCGACCGCGCACTTGATCCACCAGTACGGCGAGTGCAGGCCGTGGGCGTAGCCCGTGCCCTCGTGCACCAGGCCGGCGTTCTCGGCCTTGGTGACGAGCTCCTTGTCGGTGTAGATCCGGATGTGGCCGCCCGGGGTGTGGTGGTAGTCGCTGGACAGCTTCCAGCAGATGACCTCGGGCAGCCAGCGCGGCACGGTCAGCGCGATGGTCCCGCCCGGCCGCAGCACCCGGACCAGTTCCTCGAGCGCCTGGAGGTCGGCCGGGATGTGCTCGAGGATCTCGGCTGCCACGATCCGGTCGAACTCATCGTCGGCGAACGGCAGCGAGAGCGCGTCCCCCTCCTTCACGTCGGCCTCGGCGCCCGTGGGCACCTCACCGGCCTCGCGCATCGCGATGAACAGGTCACGCACGCCCGCGAGCTCGTCGGCATCCTGGTCGAAGGCGACCACGTCGGAACCGCGGCGGTACATCTCGAACGCGTGCCGGCCGGCACCGCAGCCCATGTCGAGCACCCGCTCCCCCGGGCACAGCCCGAGGCGGTCGAAGTCAACGGTCAGCATCTCGCTCCTCGGTGAAGTCCCGGATCGTCTCGTCGTACGCGGCCGAAGTCGCGACGGCCACCGCCCGCCAGCTGAACTCCGCCAGTGCCCGCTCGCGGGCGGCCGCACCCATCGCGGCCCGGCGCTCGGGGTCGTCCAGCAGGGCGGCCAGCGCCTGGGTCAGCTCGCCGACGTCGCCGGGCGTGACCAGGTCGGCACAGCGGCCGTCGGCACCCACCACCTCGGGGATAGCGCCGGCCCGCGAGACGACCAGGGGCGTGCCGCACGCCATCAGCTCGGCCGTGGGCAGGGAGAAGCCCTCGTAGAGTGACGGCACGCAGGCGACCTCGGCGGACCCCATCAGGGCCACCAGCTCGGCGTCGGAGACCCCGCTGACGAAGTGGACGTGGCCCTCGATGCCCAGCGAACCCACGAGCTGCTCCGTGCGCCCTCCGGGCTGCGGCCGGGTCACGAGGTAGAGCTCGAGGTCGCGCTCGGTGCGCAGCTTGGCGAACGCCTCCAGCAGGGTCGCGATGCCCTTCATCGGGGCGTCGGCGCTGGCCATCGCCAGCAGCCGGCCGGGCACCCGTGGCACGGTCGGCGGCACGAACACGTCGTCGACGCCGAGCGGGATCACCGACACGCGGTCGGCGTCGACACCGAAGTCGGCGACGACGTCGCGTCGCGAGCTCTCCGACGGCGTTAAGATCGACCTGGCCCGCCGGACGACCCGGGACTGCATGCGCAGGAAGCCGTACCACCGGCGGACCGCCAGCCGACGGCGCCAGCCGTTGGCGACGGCGAGGTCGATGCGGCGGTCGAGGGTTATCGGGTGGTGCACGGTCGTGATCAGCGGCAGGCCGAGGCGGCGCTCGACGTCGAGGATGCCGTAGCCGAGCACCTGGTTGTCGTGCACCACATCGAAGTCGTCGGCCCGGCGGGCGAGCAGCCGCGCGACCCGGCGGCTGAAGGTCCGCGGCTCGGGGAAGCCCGCGGCGCACATGGTGAGGAACTCCTGCACGTCGACCAGGTCACGGAACTCCGCCAGCCGCGGCACCCGGAACGGGTCCGGCTCGCGGTAGAGGTCGAGGCTCGGCACCTTGGTGAGCCTTACCCCCTCGTCGAGCTCGGGGTAGGGCTGCCCGGAGAAGACCTCGACGTCGTGGCCGAGAGCGTGCAGCTCACGGCTGAGGTGACGGACGTAGACGCCCTGGCCGCCGCAGTGCGGCTTGCTGCGGTAGGACAGCAGTGCCACGCGCATGCCACACCTCTTCTCTGCTCGTGAGCCGTCAGCACTCCCCCAGGAGTGGAACGTGTTCCTATTATGGCGGTGTCCCGGACAGGGAAGGGAGGCACGGTGACCACGAGCGCATCACTGACCATCGCCGACCTCGGTTCGCCCGCCCAGCGCGACCGGCGCCGGCGGATGCTCGACGCGGCCGTCGAGCTCGCCTCACAGGGGGGTTTCGACGCCGTGCAGATGCGCGCCGTAGCGGTCCGGGCGGACGTCGCGCTCGGCACCCTCTACCGCTACTTCCCGTCCAAGATCCACCTGCTGGTGTCGGCGCTCGCCGCCGAGTTCGAGCGCGCCGAGGTGCGCGGCCGCGACGAGGCGGTGCCGGGCGGCACGGCTGGAGACCGGGTGATGCACCTGCTGGCCGGGCACACCCGGGCGATGCAGCGCGAGCCGCGCCTGACCGAGGCGCTGACCCGGGCCTTCATGTTCGCCGACGCGTCGGTGGCCAGCGAGATCCGCGAGGTCGAGCGCCTGCTCACCACCATGCTGACTCGGGCGATGGCCGGCTCCGGGCGGGAGTCCGACGACCTCGCCATCGCCGGCGTGGTGGCCGACGTCTGGTTGGCGTCCCTGGTCGGGTGGGTGACCGGACGCACCTCCGCCGAGGACGTGCTGCGGCGGATGGACGGGGCTGTCCGGCTGCTGCTGCCCTGACCGGCGCAACCGTGAGCAGCCCTCGCGCCGCCGGCTCAGGCCCCTTCGCTGGAGTGACCCGGGAACACGTGGGCCGCGGGGTCGATCGCGACGGCGGCGTTGTTGATCGCCGTAGCCGCCTCGCCGAAGCCCACGGCGATCAGCCGCACCTTGCCGGGATACTCCGTGATGTCGCCGGCGGCGAAGACCCTGGGCCGGTTGGTGCGCATCGCGGAGTCCACGACCACGTGCCGCTTGGCCGTCTCGAGTCCCCAGGTCTGGATGGCCCCGAGGTCGGCGATGAAGCCGAGGGCGGCGACGACCGCCTGTGCCGGTCGTCGGACCGGCTCCTGGCCGTCGACGGTGATCTCCACGGACTCCAGCACGTGATCGCCGCTCATCGCGGTGACCTGCGCCCTGGTGATGATCTCCACCCGGGAGGCACGGACCCGGTCGATGGTGCCCTGGTGGGCCCGGAAGGCGTCGCGGCGGTGCACGAGCGTCACCGATCCGGCGACGTCCTCGAGGTGCATCGCCCAGTCGAAGGCGCTGTCGCCGCCGCCGACGACCACGACGTCCTTGCCGGCGTACGGTTCGAAGCTCGGGACGAAGAACTCCATGCCCCGGCCCAGCCAGTCCGTGCCGGCCGGCAGCGGTCGAGGGGAGAACTTGCCGATGCCGGCGGTGATGATGAGGGCCTTGGCCGTCACCGTCGTCTGGTCGTCGAGGCCGACCACCACACCGTCCTGGCGCTCCTCGAAGGTCGCGGCGGTCCGGTCCAGCAGGTAGACCGGGTCGGCCGTCGCGGCCTGGGCCACCAGCCCTGCGACGAGCTCGCGGCCCCGCACGTCGGGGAAGCCGGCCACGTCGAGGATCGACTTCTCGGGGTACATCGCGGTGATCTGGCCGCCCAGCGCGGGCAGCGAGTCGACCACCGCCACCCGCAGGCCGCGGAAGCCCGCGTAGTAGGCGGCGTACAGACCCGTGGGCCCGGCACCGATGATGAGGACGTCGGTGTCGACGTCGGTGGGGGCGGGCACGAGTCCAATCCTAGACTCCTGCTCATGAGCGCCAGCGACCTTTGGGGTGAGTTCACGCGAGACCCGCGGTCCGCGGACCACGCGCACCTGCGGGCCGCGGACGCCGACCGTGAGATCGTCCAGCGCGTGCTGGCCGACGCCTACGCCGACGGGCGTCTCGACCGGCTCGAGCTCGGCGAGCTGCCGGACCTGGTGAGCGACCTGGTGCCCGCCACCTCAGCGGTCCCGGCCCGGGCAAGGGTCGACCGGGCGGGACTCGTGGCCCATACCCGTGGCCGCTCTTCGTGATGCTCGGCACCGGGCTCAACGCCGGGCGGGTGACCTTCCAGCGTCGCGACATCATCGACTCCGAAGTCCGCCGGCTGGAGAGGAAGCAGCTCAAGCGCGACCTCAAGCAGACACGTGAGCTGCCCGGGCCCGACGCCGACGGGCACGGATGACCCGCCTGACCGGGCGCCGCTAGTCCTCGTTGTCGTCGTCGAGAAGGCCCTCGCCGCGCGCGGCGGAGACGATCCGACGCACGTTGGTGAGGGTGCCGCAGTTGTCGTCGACCTGCCGGTTGCGCTCGGTGGCGAACTGCTCGCCCAGCTCGGCGCGGACCGACTCCGAGACCTCCTCACGGGCCGGGTTGAGGATGGTGAGCTCCTCCTCGGTCAGGTGGTGGTTGAGCACCTTGGCAAGCCCCTCGACCGCGTCATCGAAGGCTTGGGTGTCCGTGCCCTTGAGCTCGAGCACGGCGAGCAGCGCCTCGTGCCCCTCGGCGTGCTCCTCCTGGCCGTGCTCGGCCTCGTGCTCGGTGATGGCGTCCTTGCGGCGGAGCTGGGGATAGACGTACTGCTCCTCCGCCTCCGCGTGCGCCACGTGCAGGGTGGCCAGCGCGTGCCGGACGGCGTCACGGTCCGACGAGCTGTCGCGCAGGTCGCGCAGCAGGGACTCGAAGCGTCGGTGGTCCTCGAGGATCAGGTCGATGACGTCGCCGGAGACCGGCCTGCCGAGGTCGATGGGTGTGCTCATGACGCCAACGTACCCAGCCTCAGTCGAGACAGAACTCGTTGCCCTCCGGGTCCGCCATCACCAGGAAGCCGTGGCTCAGCGGCGGGTCGGGCTCGTGCCGTTCGACCCGGCTCGCGCCGAGAGCGACCAACCGAGAGCAGTCGTCCTCCAGGGCCGCCATCCGCTCGTCGCCCTCGAGCCCGGGGGCCGCCCGGACGTCGAGGTGGAGGCGGTTCTTGGCGGTCTTGCCCTCGGGCACCTTCTGGAACCACAGGCGCGGCCCGGCCTGGCCGGGGTCGACCGCGGCCGAGGCGTCGTTGCGACGCTCCTCGGGGACGCCGAAGGCGTCGAGCGCCTCCTCCCAGGTGGCGAACCCGGGCGGCGGTGCGTCGAGCCGGTAGCCGAGCACCTCGCACCAGAAACGCGAGAGCGCTCCCGGATCGGCGCAGTCGAAGGTCACCTGGAACTGTCGTGCGAGGGGGCCGTGATCCATCAGGTCACGCTATCCCCGAGTCCGGCCTCGAGGGCGCTGCGGTCGATGACCCGGCGAGTCCGGTGGCGGTAGCGCCAGATCTGCAGCAGCCCCAGTCCCCACAAGACGTACTGGAAGCTCATCGCCCAGCGGAAGGCCTCGGGGGTGTACGCCGTGCTCGCACCGGGCGTGCGCCAGTCCAGGACGAGGCCGATCGCGACGACCAGCACCAGCGAGGCGGAGAAGCCAGCCTGGTTGATGATGCCGCTGGCGCTGGCCATCCGCTCGGCCGGGTTGGAGGTGCGGCCGAGGTCGAAGCCGATCATCGACGCCGGGCCGCCGACGCCGGTCACCAGCACCAGCACCACGAGCACCCCGAGCGGGGCGTTGCCGGGCCATACCAGCACCACGGTCCACACCGTCACGATCGACCAGACGATGCTCAGCACGATCGTGGAGCGGTGCCAGGGGTGTCGCCCGATCAGCCAGCCGAGGACGGGGCCGGCGACCATCACGGCGACGATCATCAGGGTCAGCAGCAGACCGGCCGTCTGCGGCGAGCGGCCCTCGCCCCGCACCAGGAACGGGTAGCCCCACAGCAACGACAGCGCGGTGGCGCTGAACTGGGTGGTGAAGTGCATCCAGAAGCCCAGCCGGGTGCCGGGGTGCGACCAGGACGCCGAGAGGCTCGCCCGCACCGCCGTCAGCGACAGGCGCGGCCCCCGGAGATGGCGGGCGTCGGGGGCGTCGTCGACGACCAGCAACAGCGCCACCGCGAGCACCACGCCCAGCACGGCGGCGGCGAGGTAGGCCGGCGTCCAGCCCCAGTGGCCCAGTGCCCAGGTCATCGGGATGGCCGCCGCCACGGCCCCCAGCTGCCCCAGGGTGCCGGTCACCTGGGTGACGAACGCGACCCGGCTCGCCGGCAGCCACCGGCTCACCAGGCGCAGCACGCAGATGAACGTCATCGCGTCGCCGATCCCCACGAAGGTGCGGGCCAGCAGGGCCAGCGGATAGCTCCCCGCCAGCGCGAAGCCGGCCTGGGCGCCGGCCATCAGCAGCGTGCCGACCAGCATCACGCTGCGCGAGCCGAACCGGTCGACCATCAGCCCGACCGGGATCTGCATAGCGGCGTACACCAGGAGCTGGAGCATCGTGAACGCCGCCAGCTGCGAGGCGGAGATGTCGAAGCGGTCCGTGGCGGCGAGGCCGGCCACGGCCAGCGAGGAGCGGTGGAAGACCGCGACCAGGTAGACGGCGAGGGCTACCGACCACACCGACCAGACCCGGCGCGCACTGGGGGCGGCGGTCGTGGTCGTCACCTACTTGGTCGCCTCCATCATCTGGCGCAGCTCCCTCTTGAGGTCGCGGATCTCGTCGCGGAGCCGGGCCGCCAGCTCGAACTGCAGCTCGGCGGCGGCGTGCTTCATCTGGTCGGTGAGCTGCTGCACCAGCTCGGCGAGGTCGTGGCTGGGCAGGCCGGACAGGTCGGGTGAGCCCTCCCGCATCTTGGAGAGGCCGGGCACGGGCGCCTTCTTGGACTTGGCGTCGAGGTGCTTCCACGACGACAGCAGCTCCTCGGAGTCCTCGTCCTCACGGGCCAGCATCGCGGTGATGTCGGCGATCTTCTTGCGCAGCGGGGTCGGGTCGATGCCGTGCTCGGTGTTGTAGGCGACCTGCTTGGCCCGCCGCCGGTTGGTCTCGTCGATCGCGGACTCCATCGACGGCGTGATCTTGTCGGCGTACATGTGCACCTGGCCCGACACGTTGCGAGCCGCGCGGCCGATGGTCTGGATCAGCGACTTGTCCGAGCGCAGGAAGCCCTCCTTGTCGGCGTCGAGGATGGCCACCAGCGAGACCTCGGGCAGGTCGAGACCCTCCCGGAGCAAGTTGATGCCCACCAGCACGTCGTACTCCCCCAGCCGCAGATCGCGCAGCAGCTCGATCCGCTTGAGGGTGTCGACCTCGGAGTGCAGGTAGCGGGTGCGGATGCCGGCATCGAGGAGGTAGTCGGTGAGATCCTCCGACATCTTCTTGGTGAGCGTGGTGACGAGTACGCGCTCGGAGCGCTCGACGCGCAGGTTGATCTCGTGGATGAGGTCGTCGATCTGCCCCTTGGTCGGCTTGACGATGACCTCGGGGTCGATCAGCCCGGTGGGCCGGATGATCTGCTCGACGACATCGGGGTCGCCACCCTCGGTGCTCACCAGGGCCAACTCGTACTTGCCGGGCGTCGCAGAGAGGTAGATCGTCTGGCCGATCCGGTCGAGGAACTCCTCGAACTTGAGCGGCCGGTTGTCCATCGCGCTGGGCAGCCGGAAGCCGTGGTCGACCAGGTTGCGCTTGCGGGACATGTCGCCCTCGTACATGCCGCCGACCTGCGGCACCGCCACGTGGGACTCGTCGACGACGAGCAGGAAGTCCTCGGGGAAGTAGTCGATCAGGCAGTTGGGCGCCGAGCCGCGGGACCGACCGTCGATGTGCATGGAGTAGTTCTCGATGCCGGAGCACGACCCCACCTGGCGCATCATCTCGACGTCGTAGGTGGTGCGCATCCGCAGGCGCTGGGCCTCCAGCAGCTTGCCCTGCTTCTCGAACGTCGCGAGCTGGTCGTCGAGCTCGAGCTCGATGCCGCGGATGGCGCGCTCCATCCGCTCGGGACCGGCGACGTAGTGGGTGGCCGGGAAGACGTAGAGCTCCTTGTCCTCGGTGACCACCTCGCCGGTGAGCGGGTGCAGCGTCATCAACCGCTCGATCTCGTCGCCGAAGAACTCCACCAGCACGGCGTGCTCCTCGTAGACCGGGAAGATCTCCAGGGTGTCGCCCCTGACCCGGAACGTGCCACGGGTGAACGACATGTCGTTGCGGGTGTACTGGATCTCCACCAGCTGGCGCAGGATCGAGTCCCGGTCGCGGGCAGCCCCGTCGGGACCCACCTTGAGCCTCAGCATCCGGTCGACGTACTCCTGGGGCGTGCCCAGGCCGTAGATGCACGACACCGTGGAGACCACGATGACGTCGCGTCGGGTCAGCAGCGAGTTGGTCGCCGAGTGCCGCAGCCGCTCGACCTCCTCGTTGATGGAGGAGTCCTTCTCGATGTAGGTGTCGGTCTGGGGGACGTAGGCCTCGGGCTGGTAGTAGTCGTAGTAGGAGACGAAGTACTCCACCGCGTTGTCGGGGAAGAGCTCGCGCAGCTCGTTGGCGAACTGCGCGGCGAGGGTCTTGTTGGGCTGGAGCACCAGCAGTGGACGCTGGACCTGCTCGGCCACCCACGCCACGGTGGCAGTCTTGCCGGTGCCGGTGGCGCCCAGCAGGACGACGTCCTTCTCCCCGCCGCGGATCCGCTCGGTGATGTCCGCGATGGCGGTCGGCTGGTCGCCGGACGGCTGGTAGTCGGAGACGACCTTGAAGGGCGCCACCCGGCGCTCGAGGTCGGTCACTGGTCGCATAAGCACGAGCCTAGACAGGCCCACCGACAACGGCCTCTCGGCCAGCCGGCCGGCGGACGCCGGGAGGCGCCTCGGGCCTGGCGTGGAGGCCAGTTGTGCTATTCCGACCACACGCCCCGCCCGACGTCATATCTTTTCCTCAGGTTCCCTCGGGATCCTCGTCGCCGCCCCCCCCGGCGACCGCTGACTTCGACCGGACCGGGTGGAACGGATGTCAAAGAAGCGCATCGCAGGCGGAGGAAAGCGGTCGGCCCTCTCGCTCTCGGAGTGGTCACTGCGCCGCAAGGTCGCCCTGGCCCTCGCGATCCCGATGCTCCTTGCCGCCGTGTTCGGCGGGCTGCGGGTGCGCAGCGAGCTGGTCGAGGCCGCGAACTTCTCGGCCACCGCGAGCCAAGTGACCGTCCTCCGACCGGCCCTGGCCTACCTCGCCGCCGCCGAGCGGGCGGTCGTCGTGTTGCGTGAGACGACCGCCGTCGACGACCCCGCCCGGGACGCC
>JBDSLK010000100.1:0-3982 GCA_039916425.1 Nocardioides sp. | reverse complement strand
AGCCGGTCGAAGCTGACCCGGGTCGCCGCACGCAGGGCGGTGTCGAGGTCGGTCGCGGGCACCACGGCATCGGTGGTCAGCACGACGAGCATGGTGGCGAGCTGGGGCGCCAGCATCCCCGCGCCCTTGGCCATCCCCCCGATCGACCAGCCCGCCCCCTCGACGACGACCTGCTTGGGCACGCTGTCCGTGGTCATGATCGCCCGGGCCGCCTCGGGCCCCCCATCGGCGGCCAGCGCGTCGTACGCCGCGTCGACACCGCCCAGCAGCGCGTCGCGGTCGTTGCTGAGGCCGATAAGGCCCGTGGAGCAGACGACGACGTCACCGGCACCGATGCCGAGCCGCTCCCCGACCCGCTCGGCCACCGCGTGCGTGGTCTGGAAGCCCTCGGGGCCGGTGTAGCAGTTGGCGCCGCCGGAGTTCAGGGCCACGGCGCGGACCACGCCGTCCTTGACGACCTGCTGGCTCCACAGCACGGGGTTGGCCAGGCACCGGTTGCGGGTGAAGACGCTGGCCGAGTCGTGGGTCGGTCCGTCGTTGACGACGAGCGCGACGTCCTGCGCGCCGGTGGACTTCAGCCCGGCGGCGACACCGGAGGCACGGAAACCCCGGGGGGTGGTGACGCTCACCTGGTCCTCTTCCTGACGGGCTTGACGGGGACGGCGGCGGCCACGGTGTGACCGCGGGCCCGCCAGGCCTCCGCCGCCCTCTCGCCGTCCGTGACGGGCACCAGGACCCAGTTGGTGTCGTGGGTGGAGATCGTGAACACCGAGACGCCCGCCGCGGCGAGCGGCTCGAGCAGCGCCACCAGCACGCCGGGAGCGGTCGGGTCGTGGTCGCCCTGGAGGGCGAAGCCGGTGAGCCCCTTGACCCCGGTGACCTTGGTCGGGATGCTCCGGCCCGCACAGACCACCGAGGTCTCGGTCGCGGTCGCGGTGATCGAGAACAGCGAGGAGGACTCGGCCCAGGCCGGGATCTCCGCGCCCGGAGGCAGCTTGACCACCGCGAGCTTCTCGGGGAACTGCTGGAGGGTGTAGGTAGGTGCGTCGTTCACGGTGCGAGTCCGATCGTGGTGAGGCCGAGGCCCTCGTCGAGTCCGAGAGCGAGGTTCAGGCACTGGACCGCGGCGCCGGCCGTGCCCTTGGCGAGATTGTCGACCACCCCGACGGCGACGAGCCTTCCGGCGGCCTCGTCGACGGTGACCTGCAGGTGCACCGCGTTGGAGCCGATCACCGACTTGGTCTGCGGCCACTGCCCCGGGGGCAGCACGTGCACGAACGGCTCCTCGGCGTACGCCGCGACGTACGCCGCGCGGGCCTCGTCATCGGTGACCGGGCCGGCGAGCGGTGCCGAGCAGGTGGCGAGGATGCCCCGCGACATGGGGACGAGCAGTGGCGTGAAGCTGACCCGGACCGTGCCTGCGACGAGCGTGGAGAGGTTCTGGGTGATCTCGGGGGTGTGCCGGTGGGAGCCGCCGACGCCGTAGGCGCTGGCGTTGCCCAGGATCTCGGAGCCGAGCAGCTGCGTCTTCGCGGCCCTGCCGGCGCCGCTGGTGCCGGACGCGGCGACGATGGTGACGTCGGGCTCGACGAGCCCCGCCGCCACCGCGGGGGCGAGCGTCAGCGTGGACACCGTCGGGTAGCACCCGGGGACGGCGATCCGGCGCGCGGCGCGGAGCAGGTCGCGCTGGCCGGGCAGCTCGGGCAGGCCGTAGGGCCAGGTGCCGGCGTGGTCGCCGCCGTAGAAGCGGGCCCACACCTCGGGGTCCCGCAACCGGAAGTCGGCGCCGCAGTCGATCACGACCGTGTCGTCTCCCAGCGCGGCCGCGAGCTCCCCTGACTGGCCGTGCGGCAGCGCCAGCACCACCACGTCGTGACCGGCGAGCACCTCCAGGGTGGTTGCCTCGAGGACGCGGTCGGCCAGGGGCAGCAGGTGGGGCTGGAGAGCGCCGAGCGGCTCCCCCGCGTTGGCGCCGGCGGTCAGTGCGCCGATGCGGACGGCTGGATGGCCGAGCAGCAGGCGCAGGACCTCACCACCGGCGTACCCGCTGGCTCCGGCCACGGCCACGGTCAGGCTCGTCATCTGCATGACTATACATGGATCTGTAAATCTATGCAGGATGGGGTCGCCGCCGTCGCGGCCCCCCAGAGTCGTGACTAGCCTGGCTGACATGACGCGTCTCGACAACTCGGACTACCTGACCCACCTCGCGTCGGACTCCGCCCGGTTCCGCGCGGTCCTGAGCGGCGCCGATCCCAGCGCCCCCGTGCCGGGCTGTCCGGCCTGGGTGAGTGACGACCTGCTCTGGCACCTCACCGAGGTGCAGGACTTCTGGGCCTGGATCGTCATGCACCGCCCCGCCGGACCCGACGACTACGAGCAACCCGACCGGCCCGGCACCCGTGCCGACCTGCTCGCCCTCTTCGACCAGCGCTCCGCCGCCCTCCAGGACGCGCTGAAGGGTGTCGACCCGGCGGAGAAGGCCTGGACCTGGTCCGAGGACCACACCGTGGACTTCGTCGTACGCCGGCAGGCGCTCGAGGCGCTCGTGCACCGCCTCGACGCGGAGCAGACAGTCGGCGACGTGACCCCGCTGGACGCCGCCCTGGCCGGCGACGGGGTCGAGGAGGTGCTCGACGTGATGTTCGGGCGGGTCCCCGAGTGGGGCGACTTCTCTCCCCTGCCGCACTTCCTGCGCGTGGACTGCACCGACACGCCTACCTCCGTCTGGGTGCAGCTCGGCCGGTTCAGCGGCACCGACCCCGAGGACGAGGTGCGCTACGACGAGGACGACATCGCCGTCGTCCCCGACCCAGGCGTGGAGCCCGAGGCGGTGATCTCCGGCCCTGCTGCGACGATGCTGGCCCGGCTGTGGCGTCGCGGTGACGGCGCCGACCTCCACCTCGCCGGTGACCTCGAGATCGTCGACCGCTTCCGCAACGCCATCCACCACCCGATCGACTGACGCCCTGGGTCTAGGTGCGTCGGGTCGCGCCGGTGCGCTCGGCGGCGGTCGCGACGGCCGCCTCGCGGGCCGCCGTGGTCTCGGTGTCGGTGAGCGTGCGGTCCGGGGCCCGGAAGCGCAGCGCGAACGCGAGCGACTTGCGCCCGGCGCCGACCTGGTCGCCGGTGTAGACGTCGAAGAGACGCACGGACTCCAGGAGCTCGCCGGCACCCTCGCGGAGAGCGGCCGCGACCGAGGCCGCCGGCACGGTGTCGTCCACGACGAGCGCGACGTCCTCCTTGGCCACCGGGTACGTCGAGAACGACGGTCCGGGGACCACGTCGACCGCGAGCTCCATCAACCGGTCGAGGTCGACCTCGGCCACGGCGGTGCGCGGCGGGACCCCGTAGGCCTGGCAGACCTTGGGGTGGAGCTCGCCCGCATGACCGACGACCCGGCCACCGACCACGAGCTCGGCGCACCGGCCTGGGTGCCAGGGCGCGCGGGTGGCGGCCCGGACGTCCAGGCTGACGTCGAGGACGTCGGCCACCTGATGCACGGCGGCGAGGGCGTCGGCCCACGACGCGGCCCGGCCCTTGCCCCACCAGCCGGCGGCCTCGCGCGACCCGGCGACGACCAGGGCCAGGTGCAGCGGCTGGTCGGGCAGGGCCTTGGTGAGGTCGTCGTACTCCCCGTCGGTGGGAGCGCGGTCGACCGGCAGGATCGGGGCGCCCGGACCCGCGTGGGGCAGCGTCACGGTCGCCGTCTCGAACAGGGCCACGTCGCCCTGGCCACGGCCGGCGTTGCGGGCCACGGTCTTCAGGAGGCCCGGCAGCAGCGTCGTGGTCATCGACGGCTCCTCGTGGGACATCGGGTTGGCCAGGCTCAGCAGCGTGCGCCGCTCGTCGGACGCGTCGAGCCCGAGCGCGTCGAGGTCCCGGGTGCCGATGAACGGGAAGCTGATCACCTCGACGTAGCCGGCACCCGCCAAGGTGCGGCCGATCCGCCGTCTCAGCCGTTGCGTGCGGGTCAGGCCGC
>JBDSLK010000099.1:0-30132 GCA_039916425.1 Nocardioides sp. | reverse complement strand
GTTGTCACCGCGTGAGAGCCGTCTACCGTTGGTCATCGAACATCCTCCTGTCTGCGGTTGGGACACCAAGCCCTCATGACCACAGCAGGGGGATGTTCCCGTCAACCACTCAAGGAGTTACTAGGCTGCCGGGAGCCTAGGCTAGGCGGGTGGCGGTCGACCGGAGCAGGCGGGGGCGCGCCGCCCGCAGGCGCAAGGTGCGGATGGGGCGGGTCGAGCACGACCTCGACGCCGGGCAGTGGTCGGCCCTCCAGGAGGCCTGGGGCGGCTGCGCCTACTGCGGTGCTACCGGGAAGCCCCTGCAGCGCGACTGTGTGCTCGCCCTGTCGCGCGGCGGGCGCTACACCCTGGACAACATCGTGCCCGCCTGCGGCTCGTGCAACGCCAGCAAGTGCAACGACGAGGTCACCGGCTGGCTGCGCCGCAAGCGGTTCGACGAACGGGCGTTCCTGGTGCGCCACGTCGAGGTCCGGGCCGCCCTGGCCGGCGGAGCCGCTGCGAGCTCGGCCGACCTCCCCCTCAGCGGTGCGTGGGAAGACGCGGCACCGGCACCGCGGGTGGGACGGCGGGCTCCGTCCTCCGGGTCGTCCACCACACCACCAGCGCCGGAGTGACGACATACACGGCCTGGAGCCAGTGGACGGCGCGGATCGAGGCGACCTCACCCACGATCCAGATGAGCATGACCACGGCAGAGAGCAGGCTGGCGAGCTGCCACGCCGGCGCGTGGACCGCCACCGCGAGCGCGGCGACGAGGGCACTGCCGCCCACGATCGCCATCAAGATGACCCCCGGGAAGTAGAGCCCGGCGAAGTCGGTGTGCTCGACCCAGGCCGGCTGGGCGGGGATCCATCCCGTCATCAGGGCGAGCCCCCCGCCGATCGCGGACCCGGCGTTGAAGATCAGGACGCCGAGAAGCAGCCATCGGTTCACGCCTCCGACGCTAGGGCGGTGATCGGCCCGGTCACAGGGCAGCACGTCCCGCCGCGCCGGGACCGATGGCCCGGGGGTGGTGACTCGGGACTGGTCATCGGGGTGGGGCGTGGTGCCGGTGGCGCTGCGTGCGGCAAGGTGGGGAGCGTGGACGCACCGACGCCAGATCCCGCCGAGTGGCTGCTCGGCAAGTCCGACCGCGGCAACTCCACGACGATCCTCGACGACCAGCACCCGGGCGACGAGGCGTGGTCGAGCGGCAACCGGGTCCGCCCGCTGATCCACGGCTCGACGTACTTCGCCGAGCTCTACGAGCGCATCGAGGCCACGCGCGAGGGTGACCTGCTCTTCTTCACCGACTGGCAGGGCGACGCCGACGAGCGACTGACGGGCAAGCCCGGCAGTGAGGTGCTCGAGGTCCTCGCCTGCGCCGACGAGCGCGGGGTCGACGTCCGCGGCCTGGTCTGGCGTTCGCACTCCCAGATGCTCGGCTTCACCTCCGAGGTCAACCGCCGGCTCGGCAAGCAGCTCCAGGACCGCGGCGCCGAGGCGCTGCTCGACATGAGGGTGCGGATGGGTGGCTCGCACCACCAGAAGTTCGTGGTGATCCGGCATCGAGACGATCCGACGCGCGACGTGGCCTACGTCGGCGGCATCGACCTGTGCCACTCGCGCCGCGACGACCGCGACCACGGCGGGGATCCGCAGCCGATGGACGGGATGGCGAGCGAGTACGGCGCCACCCCGCCGTGGCACGACGTGATGGTGGCGATCAGCGGGCCGGCCGTGCACGACGTCGAGACTGTGTTCCGCGAGCGCTGGCTCGATCCCACTCCGCTGAGCCGCAACCCGATCCTGTTCGCCAAGGACAAGCTCCTCGGCATGGACATGGACCCCGACCCGCTTCCGGAGCAGGCCGCGCCCCCGCCGCCGGTGGACGGCGGTACCCACACCGTCCAGCTGCTACGGACCTATCCCAACCTGCGGCACGGGCGTGACTACCCGTTCGCCCGCGGGGGTGAACGCAGCGTCGCGCGCGGCTACACCAAGGCGCTGGAGAAGGCGCGGCGGCTGATCTACCTCGAGGACCAGTACCTGTGGGGCCACCACGTCGCCGACGTGTTCACCGAGGCGCTGCGCCGCCATCTCGACCTGCACGTGATCGCCGTCGTGCCGCGTTTCCCCGACCTCGAGGGCGCCGTCGGCCGGACGCCGCACCTGCTCGGGCGCCGCCGGGCGATGCTGGCGATGATCGAGGCGGCCCCCGACCGGGTCGCCGTCTACGGGGTCGAGAACGACGCCGGCACCCCGATCTACGTCCACGCGAAGGTCTGCGTCGTCGACGACACCTGGACCTCGACCGGCTCCGACAACTTCAACCGGCGCTCCTGGACCCACGACTCCGAGCTGTCGGCGATCGTCATCGACAGCGAGCAGCGCTACGGCCGCGACCTGCGCCTGACGCTGGCGGCGGAACACCTGGGTCGTCCCGACGACCTCGCCGGCATGGACGACTGTGTCGAGCCTGCGGGCATGTACGCCGTCTTCGACGAGGCCGCGACCCGCCTCGACGCGTGGTACGACGGCGGCCGGGTGGGTCCGAAGCCCGTCGGCCGGCTCCGCCGGATGCACCCACCCGATCTCGGCGTGTTAGCCCGCAGGCTCGCGCTGCCGATGTACCTGCGGATGCACGACCCCGACGGGCGGCCCGGTCCGCTGCGGAAGAAGGACGATTTCTGAGCTCGCGGGTTTCGAGACGGTTGCTCGCACAACCTCCTCAACCAACAGGGGGTCTGGCGCCGCCTGCGTCACCACAGGAATTTGAGAATCGTTCACCTGCGACCGGCGACACCCCCGTCTCGAAGTGCTTGAGTCGTCCCATGCCCCTCTCGGAGTCCCCCCTCTCCCGTCGTCTCGTGCTCGGTGGAGCGGCCACCGCCGGAGCCACCATCGCCCTCACCGCCCCCGCTCCCGCGTGGGCCAAGCCGGTCAAGATCGACTACCCATTCACCCTGGGTGTCGCCAGCGGTGACCCCGAGCCGACTGGCGTGGTGCTCTGGACCCGCCTCGCTCCGAAGCCGTACGACGGCGGGCATGGGATGCGCGGGCTCGACGAGGTGCGGGTGCGGTGGGAGGTCGCTGAGGACGAACGGATGCGCCGGGTCGTCGACCGCGGTCAGACCTCGACGTACGACCTGTGGGCGCACTCGGTGCACGTCGAGGCGCGGGGGCTCGAGCCGGGCCGAGAGTACTGGTACCGCTTCGAAGCGGGAGGTCACCTTTCCCCGGTCGGCCGCACCAAGACCGCGCCCGCCGCCGGTCAGGCGACCGCGAGGTTGAGCTTCGCGTCGGTGTCGTGCCAGGCCTACGACTTCGGCTTCTTCACCTCCTACCCCCACATCGTCGAGGACGACTCCGACTTCGTGATGCACCTCGGCGACTACGTCTACGAGTACGGCATGTCCGCGACCGCCGGCAACCGTGGCACGCAGGTGCCTGAGGTGGTCCAGCGAGCGCCGCGGACGCTGCGCGAGTGGCGCGCGACCCACGCGCTCTACAAGGCCGACCCGGACCTCCAGGCCGCGCATGCGCGCCTGCCGTTCGTCACCACCTGGGACGACCACGAGTACATCAACGACTACGCCGGTGCCGCTCCCGACGAGTTCGGCGGCGGCCCGTCCGTGGTCCGCAGTGCGGCATACCAGGCCTACTGGGAGCACCAGCCGCTGCGCGCCGCGGCCCGCTTCAAGTCCGGCGAGATCCGCCTCTACCGGCGGCTGGCCTTCGGCGACCTGCTCCAGGTCGACATGCTCGACGGACGGCAGTTCCGCTCGGTGCCGCCTTGCGGCTGGGGTGAGGCGCAGGCCTGTGAGGCGGCGTACGACCCTGCGATCACGATGCTCGGCACGGCCCAGGAGCAGTGGCTCTACGCCGGGCTCAGTGGCAGCGGCCCTCGGTGGAACGCCTTCGGCAACAACGTGATGATCGCCCGCCTCGACCACGACGGCGACCTCGGCGACCTGCTGTGGAACGACGCCTGGGACGGCTTCCCGGCCGCCCGCACCCGGCTGCTCGACCAGGTCGTGCAGCGGCAGGTGCGCAACCCGGTTTTCATCACGGGGGACTGGCACTCCACCTTCGTCAACGACATCCGGCAGGACTTCGACGTCCCGGACTCCCCGGTGGTGGCGACGGAGTTCGTCGGCACCTCGATCTCGACCAACGGCGACGGCATCGTCTACGGGCCCTACTACGGGCCGATGGTGACGTTCAACCCGCACATCAAGTACTTCGACGGCGACCGGCGAGGCTACCAGCGGCACACGCTGACTCCCGACGCCTGGCGGACCGACCTGGTGATGGTCGACACCGTGACCCGGCCGACCTCGCGCGCCTCGGTGTTGAGGTCGTTCGTCGTCGAGGACGGTCGGCCGGGGGCCGTGCTCGCCTGACTGGGTTGCAAGGATCCGCCCGCGGAGCGGTGCTCCGCGGCGTACGGTGAGCGTGCCGCAGCACCCTCACGTCCGGTCCGCACCGGCTGGTAGACAAGGCCCCCCGCATGTCGTCACCCGCCCTCCTCGAGGCGAACCCGCACCACCCCACGCTGCCCGCGATCCTGCGGCGCGTCGCGATCAGCGTGCTCGTGGCCTGCGTCGTGCCCGCCGCGCTGTTCTACGTCGTGATGATGTCGCTCGGTGTCTGGCCGGCGATCGTGGTGGCGCTCGGGTGGTCGTACGGCGCAATCCTGTGGCGGCTGGTGACCGGGCGGCGTACGTCGGGACTGCTGATCCTCAGCGCGCTGGTGATGACCGGGCGGACGTCCCTCGCGCTGGTCAGCGACAGCACCTTCCTCTACTTCCTCCAGCCGGTGATCGGCGATGGCCTGGTAGCGCTGGCGTTCGGCCTCTCGCTGGTGACCGCCCGGCCGATGGTGGCCCGGGTGGCCGGCGACTTCTATCCGATGGATCACGAGCTGCACCTGCGGCCACGCGTCCGGCTGCTGTTCCGCAACCTGACCGCGCTGTGGGCGGCGATCGCCGTCGTCAAGGCGACCCTGGCGCTGTGGCTGTTGGAGTCCACGTCGCTGGAGACCTTCGTGCTGCTCAAGAGCCTCGGCGTGCTTGCCCTCACCGGGCTGGCGATCCTGGCGACCGTGACGGCCGCCGCGGCGGTGGCGCGGCAGGAGGGCCTGATGTCCCCGGCACCCGTGCGGGTGCGGGTGCGGGACTGACTCTCGGACCGCGAGGAAGAGCACGCTGGCTGGTCGGCGTACTGGGGGGGAGCACCGAGGAACCAGTCGACATGAGACCACTTCGTCGTTTCGGGGCGCACACTCACACCAGACAGCCCACGCTGCCGACGGTCATCCGCGCCCGATGGCTCGTCCTGCCGATGAACTGGGGCAGGCACGACCCCGACGGCCGACCCGGTCCACTGGGCAAGCGCGACGACTTCCGAGCCGTTCGCATGGCCAACGACTCAGGTCAGTCCGGCGGCGACCTCCGACGACGGGGTCCCGCGTCCGGCCACCGACGCTCGCAGCGCCTTGGGCAGCGTGAACCAGGCGACAGTTCCGTGGTTGGCCGTCGTGTCCATCGACAGGCGGCCGCTCTGCCGTGCGATCAGCTCGTGGTTGAGGAAGAGCCCGGGCCCCCAGCCGTCGCTGTCGGACGGGTCGTGGACCTGCGCGAGCCTCTCGATGATGTCGGTGCCGTCGTCGTGGCCCGCTCTGGTGCCGCGGATGGTGACCAGGACGTCGCGTCCGGCGGGCACCGCCTCGACCACGACGGTGCCGGGCCCCTGCGTGAACCTGAGCGCGTTGTCGAGGAGGCTGCCCACCACTTGGCGCATCCGCTGGGGATCGGCCTGGACCGCCGGCAGCGGTCTGCAGTCCAGCTCGAGCCGGAGGCCCTCCCGCTGGGCGGCGGCGCTGCGGGTGGCCACGGTGTCCGCCAGCAGGCTGCCGAGGTCCATCTCCACGCAGGCCACGGACACCTGACCCTGCTGGACCTGGCTCACCTCCAGCAGGTCGTCGATCATGGCCTGCAGCTTGTCTACGTTCGTCATCATCACGTTCAGCTCGTCCTGCTGCGCTAGCGACAGCGGGCCATGGGCGCCGTTGCGCAGTCGATGCCCGGAGCGGTTCACCTCGGACAGGGGGGCGATCAGCTGGTGCGAGGCCTGGCTCAGGAAGTGGTCCTTGGTCGCCAGCTGCTGCTTGGCTCGGTGCACCAGCCGCTTGACCTGCTCGCGGCGGACCGCGTAGTCGATGACGCGCCCCGTCACTCCCCGGCGTCGTTCACCCTTGGTGACGAAGTCAGTGGCGCCGAGCCGCACTGCCTCGTCGCCGACGACCTGGTCGCCCATCTCGGTCATCACGACGACCGCGGCCCCGCCGGCTGCTGCCAGCACGGGTGCGAGCGTCGCCAGCCCCTGGCTGTCCGGCAGGTCGAGGTCGAGAAGGACGCCGTCGAACTCCTCACCGGCCAGCCGGGCCAGGGCCCCCGCGAGCGTCGTCTCCCGCTCGACGGACGCGGTGCGAAGGGCGCCGTCGCGCAGGGCCTGGCCCAGGACCATCCCCACGCCCGGGCTGTCCTCGAGGACGAGGAGTCGGGTGCGGTCGACGTCGAACCCGTCAGGGTTGGCTGCCGTCATGTCGCCTGCATCTCTGCATCTCTGCTGGTCGTGCCCGGCCGCCGATCGCCGGGCGCCGGCTGACGTCGGCGAGAGCCAGGATAGGACCAGTGATGGTGTCGGCGTGGGGCATTGGGCCGAAGAACCCACTGCGCGGTGCCAGTGTCCTGCGGGTGCACTCGTCGAGCTGCGCCCCCGGTCCTCGACCGCGGTCCGGTGCCCGGCATCACCGCCTGCTGCGCCTGCCGGTCCAGCGATCGGGGTCAGAGGGTGACGGCGACCTTGCCGCTGACCTCGCCCGCAGCCAGTCGGCGCATCGCGTCGGCGGCGTCCTCCAGCGGGTAGGTGCGGTCGAGGGCGGGCGTGATCCGGCCGGCCTCGAGCAGCGGGGTCAGGTGCTCGAGGTCAGATGCCCGCTCCTTGGCGAGACAGACGGCGAACCGTTGGCGCACGAAGGGTGAGACCACCAACGCCCGGAGCTGGCGGCTCATGCCGGTCACGGGGCCGCCACCCTCGCCGCCGGCGATGACGGCGGTGCCGGTGCGGGTGAGGGACCGCCGGAGCCGCGCCACCGACGGGCTGCCGGCCAGGTCGAGGACCAGGTCGAACCGACGGGTGCCGTCAGCGAAGTCGTCGCTCGTGTAGTCCAACACCTCGTCGGCCCCGAGCGAGCGGACCAGGTCGGCCTTGGCGGTGCTGCACTCACCGGTCACATGGGCGCCGAGCTCCTTCGCGACCTGGACGGCGAAGGTGCCGACGCCACCGGACGCTCCGGTGACGAGCACCCGCTGCCCGGCCCCGACATGACCGAGATCGGTAAGGCACTGGAGCGCCGTGGGTGCCGAGACGGGCACGATCGCGGCTTGGGCGAAGGTGAGGTTCGCGGGCTTGCGGGCGAGCTTGGCCTCGGGTGCCACGGCGTACTCCGCGAACGTGCCGGAGCCGATGCCGTAGACCTCGTCGCCGGGGGCGAAGCGGGACACGCCGGCGCCGACGGAGACGACGGTGCCGGCCAGCTCCGTGCTGATCACCGGCTGCCGCGGGCGGCGCAGGCCGAAGGCGAGACGCAGGGCGTAGGGCCGGCCGGTCATCACGTGCCAGGTGCCGCGGTGCAGGCCGGCGGCGTGCACGCGCACCAGCACGTCCCGGTCGCCGGTCGTCGGCTGGTCGACCCGGGCGACCCGCAGGACGTCGGCGTTGCCGTACCCGTCCTGGACGACGGCGCGCATGGTGATGGTGCGGGTGGAGGTGGACATGACGCTTCTCCTGGGGCTCGGCGGATTCGTACTAAGTACGACTAGGTTATCGTACACTGTACGAAATCGGTGATCCCAGGAGTGACATGTCCAGACCAGCCCTCAGTCGCGAGCGCGTGCTCGACGGCGCCCTGGTCGTGGCCGACACCGGCGGGATCGCCGGGCTGACGATGCGGTCGCTCGCCGAGCACCTGGGCGTGAAGCCGATGGCGGTCTACCACTACGTCGCGACCAAGGACGAGATCCTCGACGGGCTCGTGGACCGGGTCTTCGCCGAGATCGACCTGCCGTCGCCGTCGGGGGCGTGGCGCACCGAGATCGCTCGACGCGCCCACTCGGCGCGGGCCGTGCTCCGCCGCCACGCGTGGGCGATCGGGCTGCTGGAGTCGCGCACCTCGCCAGGGGCAGCGACGCTCACCCACCACGACGCCAACATCGCCACCCTGCGGGGCGGAGGGTTCACCGTCGCCCAGACCGCGCACGCCTACGCACTGCTCGACAGCTTCGTCTACGGCTTCGCCCTCCAGGAGGCGTCCCTGCCCTTCGAAGGTCCCGACGGTGCCGCCGAGGTGGCCGAGCCGATGATGGCCCTGATGGCCACCGGCGCCTATCCGCACCTCGTCGAACTCGCAGTCGAGCACGCTCTGCAGCCGGGCTACGACTTCGGCGACGAGTTCGGCTTCGGCCTCGAGCTCATCCTCGACGGCCTCGCGCGCCTGCTCGCCACCGGCTAGGTGGGTAGCGCGCCAGCGTCGTCGACGTCGGGGTCTGGACGGGCGACGCCGCGGCGCGAGTGTGGGAGGCTCGTGTCGATGCGGACGCGGGCAGCACGAGAGTGCGCGCTCGATCCAGCGGGTTGACCGGGCGCTCGAGGGGACGTCCGGGCACAACCTCGATCATCGACTCGGGAGGATCGGCAGATGGCAGCACGAGTACAAGTAGGCGACCTTGCGGTGGCGGAGGTCCTGCATCGCTTCCTCACCGACGAGGCCCTGCCCGGGTCCGGCGTGGACCCGGCAGCGTTCTGGGCAGCCGCCGACGACATCGTCCACGAGCTGTCGCCACGCAACCGTGAGCTGCTGGCACGCCGTGACGAGCTCCAGTCCCAGATCGACGACTTCCACCGCGCGACGCCGGGCCACCCCGACCCCGAGGTCTACGCGGCGTTCCTCCGCGACATCGGGTACCTGCTCGAGGAGCCGGAGGACTTCGCCATCACCACCGACGGGGTCGACACCGAGATCACCCAGCAGGCCGGCCCCCAGCTCGTGGTCCCGTTGCTCAACGCGCGGTTCGCCACCAACGCCGCCAACGCTCGGTGGGGCTCGCTGTACGACGCGCTCTACGGCACCGACGTCATCTCCCAGGCGGGGGGCCTGGCCCGGGGGGAGTCCTACAACCCGGCGCGGGGCGCCGAGGTCATCGCCCGCGGCCGGGGGCTGCTCGACGAGCACGTGCCGCTGCTGGGTGGCTCGCACGCCGACGCGACGGCGTACTCCGTCGACGACCAGGGGCTTGCGGTGGAGGTGAAGGGCGTGCTGCTGCGCCTGAGCGACGCGGCACAGTTCGTCGGACACCGGGGCCCGGCCGACGCGCCCGAGGCAGTGGTCCTCGTGCACCACGGCCTGCACCTGGAGGTCCTCGTGGACCGCGAGGGTGAGATCGGCAGCACCGACGGCGCCGGCGTCAACGACATCCTGCTCGAGGCAGCCGTCTCCACGATCATGGATCTCGAGGACTCCGTCGCGGCCGTGGACGCCGACGACAAGGTCGCCGGCTACCGCAACTGGCTGCAGCTGATGCAGGGCTCCCTCGTCGAGCAGGTCGACAAGGGTGGTCGGACCTTCACCCGCACGATGAACCCCGACCGCACCTGCACCGCGCTCTCGGGCGAGACGGTGACGTTGCCCGGCCGGGCCCTGCTGTTCATCAGGCAGGTGGGTCACCTGATGACCACGGACGCGGTGCTCGACCGGGACGGCCACGAGATCCCGGAGGGCATCCTCGATGCCCTGGTGACCGCGCTGGGCAGCGTGCACGACCTCCGGGGCAACACCGCGCTGGGCAACTCCCGGACGGGCTCGATGTACGTCGTCAAGCCCAAGATGCACGGACCCGAGGAGGTGGCGTTCACCTGCGAGCTCTTCTCGAGGGTGGAGGAGGCACTCGGACTGCCGCCACTGTCGATCAAGGTCGGGATCATGGACGAGGAGCGCCGCACCACCCTCAACCTCAAGGCGTGCATCCGCGCCGCCAGCGACCGGGTCGCGTTCATCAACACCGGCTTCCTCGACCGCACCGGCGACGAGATCCACACCTCGATGCTGGCGGGTCCGGTCGTGCGCAAGAACGACATGCGGCGCGAGACCTGGATCCGTGCCTACGAAGCCTCCAACGTCGACGTCGGCCTCGCCTGCGGGTTCCAGGGCCGTGCGCAGATCGGCAAGGGCATGTGGGCGGCACCCGACAACCTCGCCGAGATGGTGGAGAAGAAGGTCGAGCATCCTCAGGCGGGTGCGAGCTGTGCCTGGGTGCCGTCGCCCACCGCTGCGACGCTGCACGCCCTGCACTACCACCAGGTCGACGTGGCCGCCCGCCAGCGGGAGCTCGTCGGCGGAAGCCGGACGACCCAGGACGAGCTCCTGACCCTCCCGTTGGGGGAGCCGGCCACCTGGTCCGCGGCCGACCGTCAGGCCGAGCTGGACAACAACATCCAGAGCACGCTGGGCTACGTGGTCCGCTGGATCGACGCCGGAGTCGGCTGCTCCAAGGTGCCCGACATCGAGGGCACTGCCCTGATGGAGGACCGCGCCACCTGCCGGATCTCCTCCCAGCACGTCGCCAACTGGTTGCTGCACCGCGTCGTCACGACCGATCAGGTCGAGGAGACCCTGCGCCGGATGGCGCAGGTGGTCGACACCCAGAACGCCGACGGCCCGGACTACACCCCCATGGCTCCCTCGTACGACGGTCAGGCGTTCCTGGCCGCGCGGGACCTGCTTCTCGAGGGCACCCGCCAGCCCAGCGGCTACACCGAGCCGCTGCTCCACCGCCGGCGCAGAGCCCGGAAGCACGACGTCGAGGGGAGCGGCTCATGAGCATCGACCTGGACACCGCCCGCCGGCTCGTCGCCGCGGCGAGGGCGCACGCCGCGGCGACCCACTGCAAGCCGATGACGGTCGTGGTGATCGACCCGGGCGGTCACGTGGTGGCCGTCGAGCGCGAGGACGGCTCGTCCAACAAGCGCTTCGAGATCGCCTTCGGCAAGGCGCACGGGGCGGTGTCCCTGGGACTGGGTTCCCGCGCGCTGATGGAGCGAGCCGAGCAGCAGCCCTACTTCATCTCCGCCGCCGCAACGGCCATTGGTGGTGCCCTGGTCCCCGTCCCCGGCGGCGTGCTGGTCCGGGACGGCGACGGCGCCCTGGTGGGGGCGGTCGGTGTCTCCGGCGACACCTCGGACAAGGACGAGGAGGTCGCGGTCGCGGGCATCGAGGCGGTCGGACTGGTCGCCCAGCCCGGGGGCGCCTGAGATGACCGGGAACTCCGCCGGACTCGCTGCCGTGGCCCGACGTGCCGCTGAGCTCCTGGCCGTCGGCGACGTGATCACCGATCGCGCCCGGCTGCGCACCTACGAGTGCGACGGTCTGGCGCACTACCGGGTCACGCCGGCACTGGTGGTGCTCCCGCAGAGCGCAGCCCAGCTGGCGGGCGTGGTCCGTGCCTGTGCCGAGAACGACGTGCCGTTCGTGGCGCGCGGCTCGGGCACCGGCCTCTCGGGCGGCGCGCTCCCGCACGCCGACGGCGTACTGATCGTGACCTCGCAGATGCGCGCGATCCTCGGGGTCGACCCGGAGGACCAGCGGGCGGTCGTCGAGCCTGGCGTGATCAACCTCGACGTGACCCGGGCGGCCACCCCGCACGGCTACTACTACGCCCCGGACCCCTCGAGCCAGCAGATCTGCTCGATCGGTGGCAACGTCGCCGAGAACTCCGGCGGAGCCCACTGCCTCAAGTACGGTTTCACCACCAACCACGTCCTCGGCGCCGACTTCGTGACCCCGCAGGGAGACGTCGTACCGCTCGGGGGCGCGGCCCCGGACGCTCCCGGCTACGACCTGCTCGGCGCGGTCGTGGGCTCGGAGGGGACCCTCGGCATCGTCACCTCAGCGACCCTGCGACTGGTCCGGCTGCCCCAGGAGGTGCGCACGATCCTGGTCGGCTTCGCCTCCACCGATCAGGCCGGGTCCGCCACCTCCGCGATCATTGCCGCCGGCATCGTGCCGGCCGCCATCGAGATGATGGACGCCCTCGCGATCGAGGCGGCCGAGGCGGCCGTGCGCTGCAACTACCCGGCCGGTGCCGGTGCCGTGCTGGTGATCGAGCTCGACGGCGCCACGGTGGACGTGGTGGCGGAGTACGACGACGTGGTCCGGCTGTGTGCGGAGAACGGTTCCTTCGAGCAGCGGGTGGCCACGGACCCCGCCGAACGGGCCCTGATCTGGAAGGGTCGCAAGTCGGCGTTCGCCGCCGTCGGTCGGATCAGCCCCGACTACCTCGTCCAGGACGGCGTGATCCCGAGGACCTCGCTGCCCGAGGTGCTCCGGGCCATCCAGGAGCTCTCGCGCGAGTCCGGCGTCCGGGTCGCCAACGTCTTCCACGCCGGCGACGGCAACCTGCACCCGCTGGTGCTCTTCGACGACGCCATCGCGGGAGCCGGCGACGCGGCCGAGAAGGTCAGCGGCGCGATCTTGGACCTGTGCATCCAGCACGGCGGCTCGATCACCGGCGAGCACGGCGTCGGGATGGACAAGTCGGCGTACATGCCGAGGATGTTCACCGAGGAGGACCTCGACACGATGCAGCTCGTCCGCTGCGCGTTCGACCCCGACAACATCTCCAACCCCGGCAAGATCTTCCCGACACCGCGGCTCTGCGGCGAGGTCCCGGGCCGGCACCAGGGGGCGCATCCGCTTCAGGAAGCCGGCATGGCGGAGGTCTTCTGATGGCAGTCGAGACGGGGCTCGGCACCACGGCCCGGGAGGCGCTGTCCTCGGCCTGTGACCGGGTCGAGGAGCCGGGCGAGCGCGACCTGGTGGACGGGGTCCGTCCGGGCGTGGTGGCCCGGCCCGCGACGACCGAGCAGGTCGCGGAGGTGCTGCGGGCCGCGGCCGGGCACGGCCTCACCGTCGTGCCGCGCGGCAGCGGCACGAAGATGACCTGGGGCCAGGCTCCGACCTCCGCGGACGTGCTCGTCGACGTGAGCGCGATGGACCGGGTGCTCGACCACGCGGCCGGCGACCTGATCGTCGACGTCGAGGCCGGGGCCCGCCTCTCCGAGGTCCAGGAGCACCTGGCCGGAGCCGGGCAGCGGCTCGGACTGGACGAGACGGTCCCGGGAGCCAGTGTCGGCGGCACCCTGGCGACCAATGCCAGCGGCGCGCAGCGACTGCTGACCGGCACCGCCCGTGATCTGCTGATCGGGGTCACGCTGGTCCGCGCGGACGGGGTCGTGGCCAAGGCCGGGGGCCGCGTGGTCAAGAACGTCGCGGGCTACGACCTGGGCAAGCTGCTGATCGGCTCCTTCGGGACGCTGGCCGTGGTCACCCGGGCGGTCTTCCGGCTGCACCCCGTCCCGGCCGCACGGGCGTGGGTCAGTGCACCGGTCGGGGACGCCACCGACGCGCACCGGCTGGTGCAGGTGCTGGTGCACTCCCAAGCCGTGCCGTCGGCTGTCGAGATCGACTGGCCGGCGAGCGGTCCGCGCGTCGTCAGCGTCCTGCTCGAAGGACGGCCCGGTGGGGTCGAGGGTCGGGTGGCCTCCGCGCGCGCCGCGCTCGGCACCGGGGCCGAGGTGGCCGACCCGCCGTCGGCGGTCGCGACCTATCCCTGGACGACTGGTCTGCGCGGAGACGACCGGGCCACCGCCCTGAAGCTGACGTTCGTGATCTCCGGCCTGGCCGAGGTGCTCACGGCGGTCGGTGAGGCCGCCGCCCCCGTGTCGCTGCGCGGCTCGGTGGGCACCGGGGTGGTGTACGCCGAGATCCCGGTCGGCACCGACGCCGCAGCGGTGGTGTCGACGATCGACGGCCTGCGCGCCGCCTGCGCCCGCAACTCGGGTGCCCTGGTCGTGATCGACGCGCCGGCGGCCGTCAAGCAGTCCGTCGACGTGTGGGGACCGGTAGGTGCGCTCGACCTCATGCGCCGGGTGAAGCACCGCTTCGATCCTGAGCACCGGCTCGCGCCGGGCCGATTCGTGGGAGGTATCTGATGAGCGAGCGCATCGAGGAGGGCCGGCTGGGCGAGGCCGGCAGCATCATCGACCTGGGCATGCCCGCAGCCGGCGGCGCCTTCGACGAGCACCACCCGCCGGACGCCGCACTGGTCGGGGACTGCGTGCACTGCGGCTTCTGCCTGCCGAGCTGCCCCACGTACGTCTTGTGGGGCGAGGAGATGGACTCGCCACGCGGCCGGATCTACCTGATGAAGCAGGGCCTCGAGGGCGAGCCGATGAGCGACTCGATGGTCGAGCACTGGGATGCGTGCCTGGGGTGCATGGCGTGTGTCACCTCCTGCCCGTCCGGTGTGCAGTACGACCGGCTGATCGAGCAGACCCGCGCCCAGGTCGAGCGGCGTCACGAGAGGTCGTCGGGGGACCGAGCGTTGCGCGCCCTCATCTTCGCGATCTTCCCCCACCCGCGCCGGCTCCGGCTGCTGCGCGGTCCGTTGCGGGTCCTCCAGCGCAGCGGGCTCGACCGGGCCCTGCGTCGCACCGGCCTGCTGGAGCGGATGGCGCCGCAGCTGGCGGCGATGGAGAGCCTGGCCCCGGCGCTCGGCAAGCCCGAGAAGCTCCCGCAGCACCTCAGGGCGGCCGGCACCCGTCGCGCGGTCGTCGGCATGCTGACCGGCTGCGTCCAGGGAGCATTCTTCCCCGGGGTGAACGCCGCCACGGCGCGCGTACTGCAGGCCGAGGGCTGCGATGTCGTCGTACCTCCCCGTCAGGGTTGTTGCGGTGCGCTCTCGGTGCACAACGGGCGCGAGGAGGAGGCCCAGGGGTACGCCCGGGCCCTGATCGACCGGTTCGAGCGGGCCGGCGTGGAGTGGGTGGTCGTCAACGCCGCGGGCTGTGGCTCGACGATGAAGGACTACGCCACGCTGCTCGCCGACGACGAGCAGTACGCCGAGCGGGCCCGCGCCTTCGCCGACCGGGTCCGCGACATCTCCGAGCTCCTCCACGAGCTCGGCCCGGTGGCGACCCGGCACCCGCTCGAGCTGACCGTCGCCTACCACGACGCCTGTCACCTGGCCCACGCCCAGGGGGTCCGGGACCAACCGAGGGACCTGCTCACCGCCATCCCCGGCCTGGAGCTCCGCGAGATCGCGGACGCCTCCTTGTGCTGCGGCTCTGCCGGCATCTACAACATCCTCAACCCCGAGCCGGCCCGCGAGCTGGGCGACCGCAAGGCCGCCCACATCGTGGCGACCGGAGCGGAGGTCCTGGTCACCGCCAACCCGGGCTGCCTGATGCAGGTCCGGTCGGCGATCGAACGCTCGGGTCACCCGATGGGGATGGCCCACACGATCGAGGTCCTGGACGCCTCGATCCGGGGCCGGTCGGCCCACGCCCTGACCCACCACGCCTAGTCACCGCCGCACCGCAGCACCGCAGCACACCTTCATTTCGAATCTACTCGGGAGTTGTCGATCGCCATGTTCCAGCAAAGTCTCGACCCCGTCGGGGGGTCACTCGGCCTCAGCGCCCTGTGCGCGGCCATCCCGCTGCTCACGCTCTTCGTCCTGCTCGGCGGACTCCGGCTGAAAGCCTGGGTGGCCGGACTCATCTCACTCGGCGTCGCGCTGCTGATCGCCGTGCTCCTCTTCGAGATGCCCGTCGGACAGGCGGTGCTCGCGGGCACCCAGGGCGCTGCCTTCGGCTTCTTCCCGATCCTGTGGATCGTGCTCAACGCGATCTGGGTCTACAACCTCACGGTGGCCTCGGGACACTTCGACGTCCTGCGGCGCTCGTTCTCGAAGGTCAGCCCCGATCAGCGGATCCAGGCGATCATCGTGGCGTTCTGCTTCGGAGCCCTGCTCGAGGCCCTCGCCGGCTTCGGCACCCCGGTCGCGATCACCGTGGTGATGCTGATGGCGCTCGGCTTCGAGCCGATCAAGGCCGCTGCGGTCGCGCTCATCGCCAACACCGCCCCGGTGGCCTTCGGCGCGCTGGCCACGCCGATCGTCACGCTGGCGACGGTGACGTCGGGGGTCAGTGACGACCCCGGCCTGACCGTCTCCACCCTCGGTGGCATGGTGGGGCGGCAGACGCCGATCCTCGCGATCATCGTCCCCCTGGTGCTCGTCTACGTCGTCGACGGTCGCCGTGGGGTCAAGCAGACCTGGCTCCCTGCCCTGGTGTGTGGGGTGGCCTTCGGTCTGGCCCAGTTCGTGGCCGCCAACTACATCTCCGTCCCGCTGGCCGACATCGTCGCCTCGCTGGTCGCCGCCGCCTGCGTCGTCCTCCTGCTGCGGGTCTGGAAGCCCGTCGAGGTGCTTGCCGCGGACCTGGCCGTCGCCCACCGCCCGGCGGCAGCCGGTGGCAGCAGCGTCCCCACCGACGCGGTCGTCGGAGCGGGTCGCGATGTCGGCGCCACTGCCCCCACCCCCCGCGGACCCTCGACCGGCGGCTCGTCGTCGCTGCCCGACGCCGACGTCCACGACCCGGCCGCGGAGGTGGCCAAGGCCTATGCGCCGTACCTCGTGATCATCGCCATCTTCTCGATCGTCAACATCACCGCGGTGAAGGCCTTCTTCGCCGAGGAGCCGTTCACCTACGCGTTCAACTGGCCCGGACTCGACGTGCTGAACACCGCCGGTGACCCGGTGGCGTCGACGATCTACACCTTCAACTGGCTGCCGGCGGCGGGCACCCTGATGATCTTCGCGGGCATCATCACCGCCCTGATCCTGAAGCTCTCCCCGGGACAGATGGTGAGCACCTACGTCAAGACGTACGTGGAGCTGCGGTCGGCGATCATCACGGTGATGGCCGTCCTCGCGCTCGCCTACGTCATGAACCTGTCCGGCCAGACCGCCTCCATGGGTGCCTGGCTGGCCGGTGCCGGCGCGGCCTTCGCGATCCTGTCTCCCATCCTCGGCTGGATCGGGGTCGCGGTCACCGGCTCGGACACCTCGGCCAACGCACTCTTCGGGGCGCTGCAGGTGCAGACGGCCACGCGCGCCGGCCTGGACCCGGTGCTGATGGCCGCCGCGAACTCCTCGGGCGGCGTGCTCGGCAAGATGGTTAGCCCGCAGAACCTCGCCATCGCCGCGGCTGCGGTGGGGATGGCCGGCCGTGAGGGCGACATCTTCCGCAAGGTCGTGGGCTGGAGCCTGGCGATGCTGGCACTGATGTGCGTGATCGTGTTCCTGCAGTCGACGCCCGTGCTGGACTGGATGGTGCCGTAGCTCCGCCCGGGCGTCAGTCGGGACCGGCGTCGGTGCTCAGGGCATGGCCAGCCTCGACGCCGACGTCGTCGCCGACGTGGATCCGTCCCGGGGCGAGTGGCACCAACCACACCCCGAACCAGACCGCTCCGTCCCACGAGCGGTGCCGGGCCAGGGTCCGGATCGGCTCCCTGCCCCGGTCCAGGGTGACGGGGTCGATGGTCGTCATGACGCACCGGTCGCAGGCGTGCTGCATCCGGAAGTCGACGTCGCCGAGGCGAACCCGGTCCCAGGTGTCCTCGGCGAACGGCTCGCCCCCGTCGACGACGACGTTCGGTCGGAACCTCGACATCCCCACGCGAGTCTCGGTGTCGAGCCACTCCTGGAGCCGGGCGAGCGACGACTCGGAGGTAAGCAGGAGGGGGCCCGCGTCGGCGAGGCTGAGCGCCTCTCCCTCGCGACCGCCCAGGTCGAGCCGGATCGAACGGTCCGTGACCGACGCCTGCCAGACCAGTCGGAGTGGTCGCCCGAGCTCGCTCGACAGCAGCTCGGCCGCCTCGTCGCCGGCGTCGAGGGCGTGGCTGAGGCGGGAGAAGCCGACGGTGACGAGCCGGCCGTCGTACGGGAACGGCACGGCCAGCGTCCGCCCGTGGACGGTCCGCAGGCCGACACCGTGCTCGGTGGTGTGTGCCACCAGGTGGAGCAGCCCTGGCAGCTCCCTGGCCGTGACCTTGTCGCCGGTCTCCGCCTCGACGACGGCCCAGCGCCGGTCACCCGCGGGGCCACCCGCGTCGATGTCGAGGTAGGCCTCACCGACGCCTGCCATGGACTTGACCGGATAGCGGTGGAGCGAGGTGATCTGCACGCGAGGAGAGTGTGCCAGGCGATCGCGACGCGCGCTGCGCTCCCACCTCGACGGGCGGCCGGAGCCGGGTGATCGGCGCGCCGAGCCCCAGGTGACTGGCTCGTAACCACACGGACGTGGCAGGGTCGCAACGAGGGTCCCGACGGCGGACCGTGCGATGGAGGTCCAGCGGGTGTTCAGTCGGATTGCGATCGTCAATCGGGGCGAGTCCGCGATGCGGCTCATCCACGCCGTGCGCGACCTCAACGCAGCGGGCGGAGCGACGATCCGGACCATCGCGCTGCACACCGACGAGGAGCGCACCGCGATGTTCGCGCGCAAGGCCGACGAGACCTTCCCGCTCGGACCGGCGTCCGCCCGTCCCTACATCGACCTCGCCGTCCTCGAGCGCGCCCTGACCGAGAGCGGCGCCGACGCGGCGTGGGTCGGCTGGGGCTTCGTCGCGGAGGACCCTGCCTTCGCCGACCTCTGCACCCGTCTGGGCGTCACCTTCATCGGCCCGAGCGCGGAGGCCATGCGCAAGCTCGGCGACAAGATCGGCTCCAAGCTGATCGCCGAGGAGGTCGGCGTCCCTGTCGCCCCGTGGAGCCGCGGTGGCGTCGAGACGCTCGAGGCCGCCCTCATCGCGGCCGACGAGATCGGCTACCCGTTGATGCTTAAGGCGACCGCCGGGGGCGGCGGCCGCGGCATCCGCCGCGTCGACACCGGCGCCGACCTCGAGGACGCCTACCAGCGGACCCGCGACGAGGCACAACGCGCGTTCGGCAGCGGCGTGGTGTTCCTCGAACGCCTCGTGACCGGCGCCCGACACGTCGAGGTCCAGCTCATCGCCGACGCCCACGGCACGGCCTGGGCGGTGGGGGTCCGTGACTGCACTGTGCAGCGGCGCAACCAGAAGGTCATCGAGGAGTCCGCCTCGCCGCTGCTCGACGCCGCGCAGACCGCCGAGCTCAAGGCCTCGGCAGAGCGCCTCGCGCTGGCCGTGGGGTACGTCGGCGCCGGCACCGTGGAGTTCCTCTACCACCCGGGGGAGCGCACCTTCGCGTTCCTCGAGGTCAACACCCGGCTGCAGGTCGAGCACCCGATCACCGAGGTGACGACCGGCCTGGACCTGGTGAAGTCGCAGATCCTGGTGGCGTCGGGAGGCCGGCTCGAGGGCGAGCGGCCAGCCGAGAAGGGGCATGCCGTCGAGGCCCGCCTCAACGCCGAGGACCCCGACCGCGACTTCGCACCCGCCCCCGGACGGATCGCGCTTCTCGAGCTGCCGTCCGGCCCGGGCATCCGCGTGGACACCGGGGTGGCGGAGGGCGACACCATCCCCGCCGATTTCGACTCGATGATCGCCAAGGTCATCGCCTACGGCAGCGACCGTGCCGAGGCGCTGGCCCGGCTCCGAAGGGCGCTGGGGGAGACCACCGTCGTGATCGAGGGCGGTGCCACCAACAAGAGCTTCATCCTCGACCTGCTCGACCAGCCCGAGGTGGTCGACGGGGACGCAGCCGGGGGGCCGGGCTGGGCCGACACCGGCTGGATCGACCGCGTCCGGGGCGAGGGACGTCTCGTCGTGCACCGGCACTCGGGCATCGCGGTCGTCGCGGCCGGCATCGAGGCCTACGAGGACGAGGCCCAGGTCGAGATCGCGCGGCTGCTCGAGAGCACCCACGGCGGACGTCCCCAGGTGCAGCACCAGGTGGGCCGGGCCGTCGACTTCAAGCTGCGCGGCGGCTCCTACAAGGTCACCGTGCTCCAGATCGGCCCGCATCGCTTCCGGGTCAGCGTCGCCACCGGCGACGCCACGGCGGACCAGGTCGTCGACGCCGAGGTCGAGCGCCTCGACGAGTTCCACACCCGGCTGAAGGTCGGCGGCCGGGTGCACCGCCTGGTGACCGCCACCCACGGCCCGGTGCACCTCGTCGAGGTCGACGGGGTCGCCCACCGGGTGAGTCGCGACGAGGGCGGTGTGCTCCGCTCGCCCGCGCCCGCCCTGGTGGTCGCGTCGCCGGTGGCGCCCGGTGACCTGGTCGCGGCGGGTGCCCCCGTCCTGGTGCTGGAGTCGATGAAGATGGAGACGGTGCTGCGAGCCCCGTTCGCGGCCCGGGTCCGCGAGCTGATGACGTCCACCGGCAGCCAGGTCGAGACCGGCGCGCCCCTGGTCCGGCTGGAGCCGGTGGCCGACGACGCCCCCGCCGAGGCCGCCCCCGCCGAGGAGGGACCGAGCCTCGACCTGCCCGAGCCGGCTGCCCCGGCGAGCGCGCGCGAGCGTGCTGCCCGGGGCCGTGAGGACCTCGCGGCGGTGCTGATGGGCTTCGACCTCGACGTACGCCGTGACGGGGCCGTGCTTGCCAACTATCTGACCGCTCGCGACGAGCTGCGCGACCAGGGCGTCGACGTCATCGCCGACGAGATGGCCCTGTTGGGCATGATCGCCGATCTCGCCGAGCTCGGGCGCAACCGCCCGGTGGGCGACGACCTGCACACCGAGCTACGGGTGCACACCTCCAAGGAGCACTTCCACAAGTACCTCCAGAGCCTCGACGCCGACCGCGGGGCACTGCCGCAGCAGTTCCGCGACCGGTTGACCACCGTGCTCGCCCACTACGGGGTGGACGACTCCGACCGCGGCCCGGAGCTGGAGGAGGCGGTCTTCCGTGTGTTCCTGGCCCAGCAGCGCTCCGCCCCCGACGTCCAGCTCGCGACGGCGGTGCTCCAGCGCTGGATCGTCGAGCCGCCGCCCGCGGAGCCGCTGGCCGTCGCCGCCCGCGACCTGCTCGAGAGGCTGGTGCGAGCCACGCAGCTGCGCTTCCCGGTGATCGGGGACCTCGCGCGCAGCATCCGGTTCCGCTGGTTCGACCAGCCGCTGGTCGAGGAGGAACGCGCCGGCGTCCTTGCCGGGGTCCGTGACGAGGTCGCGGCGCTCGCGGCCGACCCCGAGGCGCCGGATCGCACTGCCCGCATCGAGGCGCTCGCCGCCATCCCCGAGCAGATCGTCCGGTTCCTCGCCAAGCGCCTCGAGGACGGCGTGCCCGAGCAGGAGCCCATGCTCGAGGTGCTCGTGCGGCGCCACTACCGCGAGTACGACCTGCACGGCCTCGCCTCGGTGGTCCGCGCCGAGCGCACCTTCGCCGTCGCCGACTACACCCTCGACGACCGGCCGACCCGGCTGGTGTCGACCGAGGGGACCTTCGCCGAGCTCGGCGACCCCGACAGCCCGCTCAACGCGGCCATCGCGGCGGAGCTGGCCGCCCGGACCCCGGGACACCAGGCCGTCGTCGACCTCTACCTGTCCTGGCCGGATGCGCCCGGGTCGCCCGAGCGGGCCAGCGAGCGGCTGGCCGCCCTGGTCGGGGCACTGCCCTACGCCGCCGACCTACGCCGGATCGCGGTGGCGGTGTGTCCCGACGGTGACCGCGAGGTCGACTACTTCACCTACCGGCCCATGACCGAGGGCGGTGTCGTCGAGGACCAGCTGGTCCGGGGCGTGCACCCAATGGTGGGCAGACGGCTCAACCTGTGGCGGCTGCGCAACTTCCACGTCACCCGCATCGACGCGCCCGAGGACGTGCTCCTCTACGAGTGCGTCGCACGCGACAACCCCTCCGACCATCGCCTGGTCGCCTTGGCGCAGGTGCGTCAGCTCGCCGTCGTCCGCGACGACGAGGGCCGGGTGCTCGGCGTGCCCCACGCGGAGCGCGCGATCGAGAACTGCCTGGAGGCGATCCGCCGCGCCCGGACCTCGCGCGGCAGCGCCAAGAACCGGCTCGACACCAACCACGTCTGGGTCCAGGTGTGGCCCCTGGTCGAGGCCGACCCCGAGCAGCTCACGGCCCTGCAGAGCAAGATCACCCCGCTCTCCGACGGCGCGGGCATCGAGGAGGTCGTCGCCCAGGGCCGCGTCGCCGGCCCCGACGGCACCCCGGTGCCGCTCGTCATCCGCTTCCACGCCCGCCCGGGCGCCGGGGTGACGGCCTCGCTGGAGGAGCCGCCCACCGAGCCGCTCAAACCCCTCGACGAGTACGCCGGCAACGTCCTGCGGGCGCGCCGCCGCGGCCTCGTCTACCCCTACGAGCTCGAGGGGGTCCTTGCCGGCCCCGGCGGCACGCTGGTCGAGCACGACCTCGACGACACCGGGGCCCTGGTGCCGGTCGAGCGACCCCGCGGCCTCAACAAGGCCGGCATCCTGGTGGCGGTCGTCAGCACCCCCACCGCCCGGCACCCCGAGGGAGTCACCCGGGTCGTGCTGTGCGGTGACCCCACCAAGGCGCTCGGCGCGGTGTCCGAGCCGGAGTGCTCGCGGATCATCGCCGCCCTCGACCTGGCGGAGAGGCTGCAGGTCCCGCTGGAGTGGTTCGCCCTGTCGGCGGGGGCCCGGATCTCGATGGACTCCGGCACCGAGAACATGGACTGGGTCGCGGCCGGGCTGAAGCGCATCATCGAGTTCACGCAGGCCGGCGGCGAGATCAACATCGTGGTCGCCGGGATCAACGTGGGGGCTCAGCCGTACTGGAACGCCGAGGCCACCATGCTGATGCACACCAAGGGCATCCTGGTGATGACCCCGGACAGCGCGATGGTGCTCACCGGCAAGCAGTCGCTGGACTTCTCCGGCGGGGTCTCCGCCGAGGACAACTTCGGCATCGGCGGCTACGACAGGGTGATGGGTCCCAACGGTCAGGCGCAGTACTGGGCTCCCGACCTGGCGGGCGCGTTCGCGGTGCTGATGGCGCACTACGACCACACCTACGTAGTGCCGGGGGAGTCCCGGCCCCGCCGCGCCACCACCACCGACCCCACCGACCGCGACGTCTCGACCTACCCCCACGAGATCCCCGACAGCGACTTCACCACGGTCGGGGAGATCTTCTCGGCCACAGCCAACCCGGACCGCAAGAAGGCGTTCGACATCCGCACGGTGATGCGGGCGGTCGCCGACCAGGACCATCCGACGCTCGAGCGCTGGGCGGGGATGTCCGATGCGGAGACGGCCGTGGTGCAAGACGCGCACCTCGGTGGCTACCCGGTCTGCCTGCTCGGGATCGAGTCACGCCAGGTGCCGCGCCACGGCTTCCCCCCCACCGACGGGCCGGACGTCTACACCGCGGGCACGCTCTTCCCACGCTCGTCGAAGAAGACGGCCCGCGCGATCAACGCCGCGAGCGGCAACCGACCGCTGGTGGTGCTGGCCAACCTGTCCGGCTTCGACGGCTCACCCGAGTCGATGCGCAACCTCCAGCTCGAGTACGGCGCCGAGATCGGCCGCGCGATCGTCAACTTCGACGGCCCGATCGTTTTCTGCGTGATCTCGCGCTACCACGGTGGCGCGTTCGTGGTCTTCTCTAAGGCGCTCAACCCGCGCATGACGGTGCTGGCGCTCGAGGGCTCGTTCGCCTCGGTGATCGGTGGCGCGCCGGCTGCTGCCGTCGTCTTCGCCGGTGAGGTCGACAAACGGACCTCGGCCGACCCGCGCCTCCAGGAGCTCGAGGCAGCGATGGCGGAGACCTCCGGTCCGGACCGTGGCCGGCTGGTCGTCGAGCTCGCCGAGGCGCGGTCCGCCGTGCGTCCCGAGAAGATCAGCGAGGTGGCCGCGGAGTTCGACGGGGTGCACGACATCCACCGGGCGGTCCGGGTCGGCTCGGTCGACGAGGTGATCACGGTGGCCCGGCTGCGACCGCGGGTGATCGAGGCGATCGAGGCCGGACTGGGCTCCAACGCCGGTTGAGTGGCCGTCGCGCCCATGTCGTCGAGTCGACCGCGGATCCTCTCGGAAGCGCCTACGCTCACCGCGTGAAGAGAATCTCGGGGTTCGTGGTTGTCCTGGTGACGGTGTGGCTGGCTGCCGCCCTGGTGGTGACGCCGTCCTCCGGCGCGGAGGCCGTCGCGGAGCACCGACTCGTCGTCACCGGGACCGCGACCACGATGTATCCCGGCTTCGCTCCGGGCACGGCGAGGTACGCCGTGCGCACTACCGGCCAGACAGCCGGCTCCCTCGACGTCGCAGCCACCACCAGTGACCCCTCCGGCAAGGTCTTCGTCAACGGTCGCCGAGCAACGGGCACCGTCCGCCTCACCGGGCTGGGTCCGGGCGACGAGATCTCGGTCATCTTCCAGGACGCCGGTGGGACGGCGATCCACTCCGTGATGTACCTGCCGGCCGGCTTCCCGGTGCTCGACGCGACGAGCAGCCCGGCCGCAGCGGCCGGTCTGTCGATGGTCACGCTCAACGACTTCACCGGCAACCCCAACCGCTTCCGGGCGGTCCTCGACGGCAACGCGGTCCCGACCTACGTCCAGCGGTACGACGGCAACAGCCACGACTTCAAGAAGCAGCCGGACGGCAGCTACTCGGTCAGCTCCGACTGGGGCAACGCCCGCAGCGTCCCCGAACGCATCCTCGAGCTCGACGATCGGTTCGAGCAGGTCGGCGCTCATCGCACGGTCAACCTCCAGGACACCGACTTCCACGAGTCGGTGTTCCTGGCGAACGGCCACAAGATCCTGATGGCGTACGAGCCGCGCACTGACGGCAGCGGGCTGTTCGACTCGGTCATCCAGGAGATCGACCGGACCGGCGACCCGGTGTTTGTCTGGAGCACGGCGGACCACGTCGACCTCGCCACCGAGCGGGTCTCCGGTTCGGCCGACTACGCGCACCTCAACTCGGTGGCGGTGATGGACGACGGCGACCTGCTTGCGTCGTTCCGGAACATCAGCGCGGTGTTCAAGATCGCCCGCACCTCCCACGACGGGTTCGCGCAGGGCGACGTGGTGTGGCGGCTGGGCGGGCGTCGCAGCGACTTCACCTTTATGGACGACCCGTTCGGCGGCCAGTGTGCGCAGCACACCGCCACGCAGACGAACGGCCCCGGTGAGCCCACCCGGATCATGGTGTTCGACAACGGGTCCGTCGACGGTCCGAGCGCGTTGTGCGTGGATCCGCAGGCGCCGGCCGGCCCCACGCACGGCCGGTTGCAGAGCCGGGCGGTGGAGTTCGAGCTCGACGAGGTCACCGGCACCGCCACCAGGGTCTTCGACCACACGCCGGCGGGCTTCTTCGCGGCGTTCACCGGGTCGGCCAGGAGGATGCCGAACGGCAACACGGTGATCGGCTGGGGCAACAACGTCAACAAGACCATGGCCAGCGAGGTCGCGCCCGGTGGTGAGGTCGTCTGGACCCTCGACAACGCGGCCGGCCTGGCGCGCAACTACGGCAGCTATCGGGTCCACCGGGCCACGGTGCCCGACGCGTTCGCTCCATCGGCCACCATCGAGAGCCCCGGCGAGGGCGCGACGTACGCGTTCGGCGCGACGGTGACCGCGGGCTACGGCTGTACCGACCGTGGCGGCTCGAACCTGGTCCTGTGCTCGGGTCCTGCCGAGTCCGGTGCAGTGGTGGACACCCACACGTCCGGGACCCACGCCTTCACCGTGACCGCCCGCGACGGTGCGGGCAGCACGACCACGCAAACAAGGACCTACATCGTCCTGCCCGAGCCGTCGCCGCCGACCGTGCCCACGCCCACCCCCACCCCGGTGCCCGCGCCGACGCCGACACCGACACCGACGCCGACCTCCTTCCCGCGGCCCGACGCGGCGATCCGGGGTCGGGGCGACTTCGTGGGCAAGGACGAGTACGGCACGGGTCAGGGCGTGCGCCTGAACATCTCGGACCGGCGGCCGACGGCCCGGGCCACGGTGCGGCTCCAGAACGACGGGTCCACCGAGGACACCTGGACGGTCGACGGCTCGGGCCGGAGCCGTGACGTCCAGGTGCGCTATCAGCTCCACGGACGCGACGTGACCCGTCGGGTGCGCCGCGGGACTCTCACCGTCGGGCCGATCCCGGTCGGGGAATCGGTGGACCTGCAGGTGACCGCGACCGCGACGGACAAGGCCAGCCCCGGGACGCGGCGGCTCGAGATCGCCACGTCCTCGACGGCGGACCGAGGCGTGTCCGACACCGTGCAGGCACGGCTCAGAGTCTGGTGAGCGACACGCCACCGGACCCTCGGGTCCGGACCATGACGGGGGAGCGCGCATGATCCCCGGCATCACCGCGGCCCGGCTGAGCGGGGCTCGGCACCGGGCCGAGCTGCCGCTGCTCGTGCTCGGCCCGTCGCTGGGCACCTCAGCGGACGCCCTGTGGACCGCCTGCGCGCCCGACCTCACCGACGTCTTCGACGTGCTCGCCTGGGACCTGCCCGGTCACGGGCACAACCGCACCGTGCCCGCCGAGCCGTTCACGATGGCCGAGCTGGCTGCCGGGGTCCTCGGGGTCGTCGACGACGTGCTCGCCGAGCGCGGCGAGCTGAAGGGCGGGTTCTACTACGCCGGCGACTCCGTGGGCGGCTGCGTCGGTCTCCAGCTGATGCTCGACTCCCCGAGGCGGGTGGCCGCCGCCGTCCTGCTCTGCACCGGGGCCCGGATCGGCAGCCCGGAGATGTGGGCGGGCCGGCGGGGGCAGGTCAACGTGTCCGGCACCGCGGTGATGGTCGCCGGGTCGGCCGAGCGGTGGTTCGCCCCGGGCTTCCTCGACGCCGAGCCCCAGCGCGGAGCCGCCCTGCTGGAGGCGCTCCGGCGGACCGACGGCGGCGGCTACGTGCAGGTGTGTGCCGCTCTGGCGGAGTTCGACGTGCGCGGGCGACTTCGCGAGATCGGCGTACCGGTGCTGGCGGTGGCCGGCGCGCTGGACGTCGCCACCCCACCCGCGCTGCTCGAGGAGATCGCGGACTCCGTGGCCGACGGGCGCCTCGTGATGCTCGACGGGGTCGCCCACCTCGCGCCCGCGGAGGCTCCCGAGCGGGTGGCCGCGCTGCTCCGCGAGCACCTGCTCGGGGAGCAGCCTCCCGCGCCGACCGCAGGGCTGCGTGATGACGTCGCCGAGGTGATCGACAGGGTGCTCGGCGGGGTGCTCGCCGGGGGGCCCGAGGCCGACCTCGACGAGCGCCCCGGACTGGAGCCCCGCGGCCGGATGCTCGTCGCGGTGGCCGCGGTGGTGGCGAGCGGCCGACTCGACGCGCTGCCCGCCCGGCTCCTCGCGGCACGGGCCCAGGGCGTCACCGACGACGAGGTCCGCGAGGTGCTGGTCACCGCCGCGGTCCACGGTGACCCGGCCGCGGCCGAGGCGGCGTACCGGATCGCCCAGCGGGTGCTGGCGACCGGCGATGCCTGAGCGTCAGGCTCAGACCCGGAACTCGACCTCGTCGGCGTTGACGACGGCGGTCGTCACGCCGGGGTACTCGGTGTCGGCAACGAAGAAGTTGGTGTAGGCCACCATCGTCTCGGCCCCGATCGGCACCACCCGGCCGTCGGGCAGCGGCAGGTCCCACGGGCCCTCGTCGGTGGTGTGGCCGTCGGCGACCAACGTGGTGTCGTACCCCTCGATGAGGGCACGGGCCGACGTGGCGCGGATGCAGGCGTCCGTCGCGGCGCCGCAGATCACCAGGTGCCCGACCCCGCGTGCGTCGAGCTCGGCACGCAGCGTGGTGTCGGCGAAGGAGTCGAGGTACTGCTTGGCCACCACGGTCTCGTCCTCGGCCGGCCGGACCTCGTCCACGATCTGCCACGCCTCCGAGCCCGGCACGAACGGCCCCGACTCGTGCTGGATCCACACGACGGGCGCTCCGGCGGCCTTGGCCCGGTCGATGAGCCCACGGATCCGGCCGATCACCTCCGTGCGCTGCCAGGCCCCGCGGGTGTTGGCGTTCTGGACGTCGACGACCAGCAGGGCGCTGGTGCGGGTGCTGCTCTCCGAAGCGGTCATGGCGGCTAGGTTAGCCGCACAACCGGACACCTTCCGACCGGATGGAGCCAATGATGGGCAGTCCCGCGGGCCGCGTCCTCGCGCTGCTCGAACGGGTGCAGGAGCGGCCCGGCCTGACCGCGCGCGAGCTCGCGGAGGGCCTCGGCGTCAGCGAGCGCACCGTGCGTCGCTACGTGGCCACGCTCCAGGAGCTCGGCATCCCCGTCGAGGCCTCTCGAGGCAGCCAGGGCGGTCACCGGCTGCGTCCGGGGTTCCGGATGCCGCCCCTGATGCTCAGCACCGACGAGGCAGTCGCCATCACCCTGGCCCTCGCCGTCGTCAACGGGGCGCAGGAAGGGGACACCACGCCGGCCGAGGCCGCCCTCCGCAAGCTCCTGCGGGCGCTGCCGCGCGAGACCGCGCAGCGGGTGGAGGAGGTGCTCGCCGCCGTGACGGCCCCTGGCCGCGGACCCTTCGTTGCCGGGGTGCCCGACCCGGGCCGGCTGGCCGCCCTCGCCTCCGGCGTCGTAGGTCACCGGGTCTGCCGGATCCGGCACCGGGACGGTCGCGGCGGGGTGACGGTCCGCGAGGTCAACCCCTACGGCGTGGTGGTGGTCCGCGGGCACACCTACCTGCACGCCTGGTGCCACCTCCGGTCCGCGCGGCGTACCTTCCGGATCGACCGTCTCGACCGGGTCGACCTGCTCGCGAAGACCTTCCGTGCCCCGGCCGATCTCGACGTGGCCGACGCGGTCCAGCGGTCGCTGGCCCTGGCCTGGACCGAGCACGCGGTGAGCGTGCTCCTGCACGCTCCGCTCGACGAGGTCGAGCCCTACTTCCCCCGCCACCTCGCGCTGTGCGAGCGCGTGGACGCCGTCACCACCCGTCTGCGACTCTCGACCCGCAACCTCGACGCCACCGTCCTGCGGATCAGCGACCACCCCTTCACGATGACCGTCGAGGAGCCGCCCGAGCTCCGGACGGCCTTCGCGCGGACGGCCGAACGGCTGGCGGTCGCCGCGCGCCCCACCGGAGCGCCCCAGGAGAGGACCACCGGATGAGCAGCACCGCGTTCGTGCACCAGACGCTGTCCCAGCGCGTCGTCTTCGGGGCGGGCCGGGCCCGTACCGACCTGGCCGATGAGGTCGGACGCCTCGGCGGCACCAGGGTCCTGCTCGTCGCCTCGGACCGGGAGAGCGGGCTCGCCGTTGACCTGGTGGCTCGGGTCGAGGTGGTGCACCGCTTCAGCGACGTACGCCCGCACGTGCCCGTCGAGGTCGCCAGCGCCGCGCGCGCGGCAGCGGTGGACTCCGGCGCCGACCTGGTGCTCAGCATCGGGGGTGGCTCCACGACCGGGACGGCCAAGGCGGTCGCCCTGACCACCGGGCTGCCGGTGGTCGCCGTGCCGACGACGTACGCCGGGTCGGAGGCGACGCCGATGTGGGGGATGACCGAGGGTCGGCGCAAGACCACCGGCACCGACGTCCGGGTGCTGCCCCGGACCCTGGTCTACGACCCGGAGCTGTCGGTCGGCCTGCCCGTCGCGCTCGCGGTCGCCAGCGGACTCAACGCGATGGCGCATTGTGTCGACTCGCTGTGGGCGCCGCGGGCCAACCCGATCCTGTCCGCCATGGCCACGGAGGGGATCCGGGCACTCGCGCCGGCGCTGCGTGGCATCGTCCGCGACGCCACCGACCTCGAGGCCCGGGGGGGCTGCCTGTACGCCGCCTACCTCTCGGCATCGACGTTCGCCGGGGCGGGTTCGGGCCTCCACCACAAGATCTGCCACGTCCTCGGCGGCACCCTCGACCTGCCGCACGCCCAGACCCACGCCGTGGTGCTGCCGCACGTGCTGGCCCTCAACGCGCCCTACGCTCCCGAGGCGGCGGCTCGGGTCGCCGGCGCCCTGGGCGGCTCCGACGCGGTGGTCGCGCTGCTGGGCCTCTACGACGACCTCGGGGCGCCGCGCGCCCTGCGTGACCTCGCGATGGCGGAGGACGACATCGACGAGGTCGTCGATCAGGTGGTCGCGGCCGCGCCGCCGGACAACCCCGCCCCGGTGACGGCAGCCGCGGTGCGCGCCCTGCTGCAGCGGGCCTGGTCGGGTGCGGTGCCCGCGGCGGGTCCGGCCGGGTGAGTCCTCAGAGCACGTGCTCGCCGTACATCTCGCCGAGGGGGTCGGCGATCAGCTCGATGCGCGCGCCGTCGGGGTCGCGGAAGTAGATCGAGACCCCGCTGTGGACCTCGTGCTCCACCCCGGCCTCGGC
>JBDSLK010000098.1:0-4737 GCA_039916425.1 Nocardioides sp. | reverse complement strand
GGCCGGGGGATGCAGTCCGGTCAGCCCGCGCGCGAGGTGAACACGGGTCGTCCTCGAGCCGGGCGGGATCGCTTATCGGTGACGCACAGGCGCCACCCAGCGGAACGCGCTGAGCAGTGGTCTTTGGCACCAGCACGAGGACGAACAGTCGCATCGACGCATGCCGGCAGCTTCGGCTAGGCACGTTCCCAGGGCCGCGCACAACTACAGGCTGACGGCCACGAGGACACCTCGTCTCATGGCAGCATCGTCCGATCGTGACGGGACCGTCGAGAACGCCACACTGGATCGCAGATGCCCAGTGGCCTGCTGGCGACGATCCGGGGTCAGAGGTTCCACCCGCGGCGGACGGAATGATCCTCGGTCGACAAGTCGTGACTAGGTGGCCTCTCATCGAGGGTGAGAGCGAGTGCGACGGAGGTGGAGCGCCGCGAAGGGCTCGCCTACGACCCCGAGACACAAACGGAGGTCGAGACGTTCACGGTCGTCTACGAAGGCCCGCTCCTAGTCCGTCCTCGAGCCCTCGACCCGCGCGAGGTCGAAGTCGGCGCCACAACCTGGGCCGTCTCGAAGTGCGACGTCACCCTTCCCGCCGGAATCCCCGCACAATAAGCCGACGACGTGATCGTGACCGACTCCCCGCACGAGCCCGACCTGACCGCAGTCAGGCTCAGGCTTCCGCCCCGGACTTGAAGTTGGCCGCGGAGATTCGGAAGTCGATGGTGGCGAGAGCCCAGCATGCCTCCGGGGGACGTGTGTTCTCTCGGCTCAAACTAATCGCCGCGTTCATGAGTTCCGGTCGGGAGATCAAGGAGCCACGACGGCTAGCCGTGGTGAAAGCCGGGAGGGGCATCGGTGGGCGGCGCATAGCGCTTGTGGCCGCACCGCTTGCAAGCCGACACCTTGGCCTCGTCCTCGGAGTAAAGCCGCTCATCCGGGTACGTGTGCCCCAACACTAGGCACACCAAGTTCTTCGCGATCGCTCTCACCTCAACCTGAGTTCGCGCCCCTCGGGTGACTCTTTGAGGTTAGACCTGATTCACCCCCGACGGAAGCGGCTTCTAAGCTGCTGGCCCTTTGGGGTCTTCAGCCCGCAGATAGTCCGCAAGATGTTCAGCGGGGACCATCGGTGCACCGCGACAGTCAATCAATCGCCGCAGGTCAGGCCCAAGGGCCAACCACTGCCGTGACTGGCCGCCAAGCGTCGAGTGTTCCACCAACTACCCAGCTGAGCCGACGACCAGCCACGCCGATCAGCGGGCGCGCTTGACCCGGCGCCGCAGCTGGAGGATCCGCAGCGCACCGGCGACGGCAGAGATGAAGAGTCCCGCGACGGTGGCGATCAGGAGAGCCGCCGCGAGGGGCGCCTGCCCGTTCCAGCCGAAGAAGCTGATCTCCACGGACTGGGTGTTCTGGATGATGAAGACGGCCAGGAGCAGGAGCACCACCAGCATGACGAGCACCGCCAGCCAGGTGCCGCTGGTGCGCGACCCGCGCAGCGGGCTGTCAGCCCGGTCGTGCTCGGTGGTGGGGGTGGGATCTGCCGTGCTCATGGATGTCCTTCCACAGGGTTGATCGTCGCCAGCGTAGTCGGCGACGACGCCGTCCTAGAGTCGTACCCATGACTCGGACCCCCTACCACCTGGCCGTCCGCCGGAGCGCGACGCTCGTCGCAGCCCTCGCCCTGTCCAGCGGGCTCGCGGCGTGCGCCGACAACCCAGAACCGGAGAGCGGGCCCGGCCCGGCCGCCCCGACGGCCTCGGACGCGACGGCCTCGACCTCAACCCCCAGCGCGGCAGCCGACCCGCCCCCGCCCGACGGCAAGCCCTTCGGGCCCGGTTGCGACCGCTACCTCCCCCGGTCGGGGCCGGACCTCGACGTGGTCGCCGACATCCCGACGCTGGAGTGGGTCCTCGTCCAGGACTCCCTGCGCGACTCCTTCGGCAAGATGCTCCAGGTCGGGCTCGCCGAGACGCGCGACGTGACCTACTTCGTCCCCACCAACAAGGCCGTCAACGCGCTGCCCCTCGACGTCCGGGGCGAGATCGTCACCGACGACCGACGGGCGCGGAGGTTCTTCGGGCACCACATCGTGACCGAGCGGCTGGCACCGTCAGCCCTCTCCGGTGAGCACAGCACGGTGGCGCGGGACACCCTGACGATTACGGTGTCCGGCGAGGACGTCGGGGTCGGGCTCCAGGGGGCGGACGTCGTCTGCGGCAACATCGAGACCCGCGACGCCACGGTCTACATCGTCGACCAGGCCCTGGAGTCCTGACCGGGATCAGCCGCGAGCCCCATCCGCGCCACCACGCTGGCTCCCGTCGCCGGGTCAGCCAGACCCTGACGCCCTCAGCCACGCCGAGCCCACGGGCATGCGTGCGGGTAAGCACGACGGTGACGCCCCTGGCCGCCAATCGTGAGCACGGACAGCCGCACCTCGAAGCCGATCCGCTTCACTCGCGCCACGACACCCTCGACGCCACCGGCCAGCGAGGGCAGAGGCGAGAGCTCGATGTCATGGGGGCGAAGGCGGACGTCGCCCAACGCGGTGACGTCGCCGAGGAAGGACAGCACTACTCGCTTGTGTGTGAATGGACTGGATCTCAACATTCGCGTGTCGGCCCTCGTCCCGGGACCCGGGCGTGAGCACACTCACGCGTCCACCTCGGGAGACGAGCGGCTCCTGCTGGCCGGGCGGACTATCGTGGGAAGTCGTGTGCACCGCCCCGGGGCACGCGTGACCCCACGATCCGGGAGAAGTTGTCAGGGTGAGCAAGCAGGTCCAGCAGCTCGACCGCGTCGTCATCAGGTTCGCCGGCGACTCCGGGGACGGCATGCAGCTGACCGGTGACCGGTTCACCCAGGAGTCGGCCGCGTTCGGCAACGACCTGGTGACGCTGCCGAACTTCCCGGCCGAGATCCGGGCACCCCAGGGCACCCTGCCGGGCGTGTCGTCGTTCCAGGTGCACTTCGCTGACCACGACATCCTGACCGCCGGCGACGCCCCCGACGTGCTGGTCGCGATGAACCCCGCCGCACTGCGCGCCAACCTCGGCGACCTCCACAAGGGCGCCACGATCATCGTCGACACCCACGACTTCACCGCGCGCAACCTGACCAAGGCCGGCTACACCGAGAACCCCCTCGACAACGACTCGCTCGCCGAGTTCGCCGTCCACCCGCTCGACCTGACCGGGATGACGGTCGCCGCTGTCAAGGAGTTCGGGCTGTCCCGCAAGGACGCCGCTCGGGCGAAGAACATGTTCGCCCTCGGACTCCTGTCGTGGATGTACGGCCGCCCGGTCGAGACCACGATCACCTTCCTGGGCAACAGGTTCGCCAAGGTGCCCGACATCCGCGACGCCAACATCACGGCCTTCACGATGGGCTGGAACTTCGGCGAGACCACCGAGACCTTCGTGGTCCAGTACGAGGTCAAGCCGGCCACCATGGCGCCCGGCACCTACCGCAACATCACCGGCAACCTGGCTCTCTCCTACGGCCTCGTCGCCGCCGGGGTGCGTTCCGGTCTGCCGGTCTTCCTCGGGTCCTACCCCATCACCCCGGCCTCCGACATCCTCCACGAGCTCAGCAAGCACAAGTCGTTCGGCGTCACCACGTTCCAGGCCGAGGACGAGATCTCCGGCATCGGCGCGGCGCTCGGAGCGGCCTTCGCGGGCCACCTCGGCGTCACCACCACCTCCGGCCCCGGCCTGGCACTGAAGTCGGAGACCATCGGCCTCGCGGTGATGACCGAGCTCCCGCTGCTCGTCATCGACGTGCAGCGGGGCGGGCCCTCCACGGGTCTGCCCACCAAGACCGAGCAGGCCGACCTCATGCAGGCGATGTTCGGCCGCAACGGCGAGGCGCCGGTGCCGATCGTCGCGCCCCAGTCACCAGGCGACTGCTTCGACGCCGCGATCGAGGCCGCCCGGATCGCGATCACCTACCGCACCCCGGTGCTGCTTCTCTCCGACGGTTACCTCGCCAACGGTTCCGAGCCGTGGCGGATCCCTGACGTCGACGCCCTCGCCGTGATCGACCCCGCCTTCGCCGCCGAGCGCAACCAGACCGTCGGCGAGGGCGACAAGACCAAGCAGGAGTTCTGGCCCTACGTGCGCGACGAGGCCACCCTGGCCCGGCCGTGGGCGATCCCCGGCACCGCCGGTCTCGAGCACCGCATCGGCGGGCTCGAGAAGGGCGACGGCCACGGCAACATCTCCTACGACCCGGCCAACCACGACTTCATGGTCCGCACTCGTCAGGCGAAGGTCGACCGGATCGCCGAGTCGATCCCGCCGCTGGTGGTCGACGACCCGACCGGCTCCCCGGGACAGGCGGGAGCGAAGGTCCTCGTGCTCGGGTGGGGCTCGACGTACGGCCCGATCGGCGCTGCCTGCCGGCGCGTCCGCAAAGCAGGGTACGACGTTGCGCAGGTGCACCTGCGCCACCTCAACCCGTTCCCGAGGGACCTCGGCGAGATCCTGGCGCGCTACGACAAGGTGCTGGTGCCGGAGATGAACCTCGGCCAGCTCTCGATGCTGCTGCGCGCCAAGTACCTCGTCGACGCGATCGGCTACAACCACGTCCGCGGACTGCCGCTCAAGGCCGCCGAGCTCGCTGAGGCCATCGGCGAGCTGGTGGCGCAGGCCGAGGGCGTCCCTGTGGACCTGTCCGTCGACCTGTCCACGTCCCTCACCGCTCAGGAGGCGGGCAAGTGACCACTTTCCAGGA
>JBDSLK010000097.1:0-6138 GCA_039916425.1 Nocardioides sp. | reverse complement strand
CGTCGCTCTGGCTCGCCTCGGTCACAGGTCGAGTTCTACCAGCACCCGCCGACGCTCCACCGGCGCCTCACTGCTCGGTGATCCTTCGCGCTTCTCGGCCTTCGCAACGGCCGAGAAGCGCCAGATTCCCCGGTGAGCCGGGGAATCTGGCCGGCAGCTCAGCCCAGCCGCCGGCGCACGGCGTCGCGCAACGCCTGCTCGGGGTCGGTGCCCGCGGCCCGGGCCTGGGCGACCAGGGCCAGGAGCCGGTCCCCCAGGTCGTCGGCCGGGTCGATCACGACCGGCGAGCCGGCGGTCCGACCGAGGCGGTCGAGCACCTTGTCGGCGTACAGCAACGCGGGCAGGCCGGGCGGCAGGCCGTCGGTGACCGAGGTGCGGGGCTTCTCGGCCGCCTTCACCGACTCCCAGAGGTCGTTGACCGCGGCCGGACCGGTGGCGTCGGCGGAGCCGAAGACGTGCGGGTTGCGGCGCCGCATCTTCTCGACGATGTCGGCGGCGACGTCCTCGAGGGTGAACTCCCCGGCCTCCTCCGCGATCACCGCGTGGAAGTAGACCTGGAGCAGCAGGTCGCCGAGCTCCTCGCGCAGGTGTGCCCAGTCACCGGTCTCGTCGCCGGTGTCGATCGCGTCGAGGGTCTCGTGGGTCTCCTCGAGCAGGTAGCGGGCCAGCGACCGGTGGGTCTGGGCACGCTTCCAGTCGCACTCGGCGCGCAGCCGGCGCATGACCGCCCCGAACTCGACCAGCGAGCTCTCCGCGCCGGCCACGGGTCAGCCGCAGCGCTGGGAGTCGGGCAGGGACGCGGCGTACGACGGGTCGGGCTGGCGGACGGCCCCGGCCACGGCCTGGTCGCTGGCTGCGAACGACGTGCTGGTGTCGACGAAGGCGGGCGCCAGGTCGTCGACGACGAGGCCGTACTGCGGGTCGATCTCCGGCTCGTTGTCGCTCAGCCAGCGCTTCATGACGTCCTGGCCGCGGGCCAGCGAGTCCTCGGTCGTCGGCTCGGCGACGCCGTCCTCCGCCAGCTGCTGGCGACCGATCGTGCTCAGCACGTCGCTGACGTAGGTGCCGCTGGAGTCGACCGCCAGCCGGGCCTCGGCGGCCTGTGGCTTGAGCACCGAAACCGTCTGCCTCAGGGTGGCCAGGTTGTCGACGTAGGCGGCGGTGGGCTCGACTCCGTAGTCGTCGGCGAGCTGCCGGGCAGCCGACGACAGGGCGAGCCGGAAGAGGATGTTGCTGGAGAGGAACTCCATGGTGAGCGTGTCGCCGTCGCTCTCGAGCTGAGGCTCGTAGGCCTGGCAGTAGCCGTCGGTGATCCGGTTGACGTCCTGCACGCTGATCGTCTCCTCGCCCACCCGGGCCGCGACCCCGGGCTGCAGCCCGGCGCACCCCGACAGCAGTCCGGCGGTGCACAGCGCCAGCACGGCGACGAGCTTCTTGGGCCTCACGAGGTGTCTCCTTCTGGTCCTACGACTGGTCGGGCGGGTCGATGACGGCGTCGATCACCTGGCGCGCCCATTCAAGCAGGGCGACGCCCGCGATCGGACGCCCCCCGACCACGGCGGTCTGCGGGCGCGGGACGAGCACCGAGGAGAGGCCCGCCTTGACGATGGCGCCCGGGTGCAGCCGCTGGAGGCGTACGACGCGTGACTCGGGCAGGGACACGGGCGCGAAGCGCACGTGCTTGCCGGCGATGGTGACCTCGCCGATGCCGGCCTGGCGGGCGCGGGCCCGGAACCGGGCGACCAGCAGCAACGACGTGACCTCGTCGGGGGGCGTGCCGTAGCGGTCGAGGAGCTCCTCGGCCAGCAGGTCGACGTCCTCGTCGGCGCGCACCTCGGCGAGCCGCTTGTACATCTCCATGCGCAGCCGCTCCGAGCCGATGTAGCCGTGCGGGAGGTGGGCGTCGACGGGCAGCTCGATGCGCACCTCGCCCAGCTCGGGCTCGCCGGTGTCGCCGCGGAAGTCTGCGACCGCCTCCCCCACCAGGCGCACGTAGAGGTCGAAGCCGACGTCGGCGATGTGCCCGGACTGCTCGCCGCCGAGCAGGTTGCCCGCCCCGCGGATCTCGAGGTCCTTCATCGCGATCGCCATGCCTCCGCCGAGGTCGGAGTGCTGGGCCAGGGTGGCCAGCCGCTCGTGGGCGGTCTCGGTGAGCGGCTTCTCCTGCGGGTAGAGGAAGTAGGCGTAGGCCCGCTCCCGGGACCGGCCGACCCGGCCACGGAGCTGGTGGAGCTGGGAGAGGCCGAGCATGTCGGCGCGCTCGATGATCATCGTGTTGGCGTTGGACACGTCGAGGCCCGACTCCACGATCGTGGTGCACACGAGCACGTCGAAGCGCTTCTCCCAAAAGTCCAGCATCACCTGCTCGAGCTGGTGCTCGCCCATCTGCCCGTGGCCGACGCCGACCCGCGCGTCGGGCACCAGCTCGCGGAGGTGCGCGGCCGCCTTCTCGATGCTCTGCACCCGGTTGTGGATGTAGAAGACCTGCCCCTCGCGGAGCAGCTCGCGGCGGACGGCGGCCACCACCTGACGGTCCTCGTAGGCGCCCACGTAGGTCAGCACGGGGTGCCGCTCCTCGGGTGGAGTGGTGATCGTCGACATCTCGCGGATGCCGGTGACCGCCATCTCCAGGGTCCGCGGGATCGGCGTGGCCGACATCGACAGCACGTCCACGCTGGTGCGAAGCCGCTTCATCTGCTCCTTGTGCTCGACGCCGAAACGTTGCTCCTCGTCGACCACGATCAGGCCGAGGTCCTTGACCCGGACGTCGGGGTTGAGCAGCCGGTGGGTGCCGATGACGATGTCGACACTGCCCTCGGCCAGGCCGGCGACGACCTCCTTGGCCTCCACGTCGCTCTGGAAGCGGCTCAGCCCCTTGATGACCACGGGGAAGCCGCTCATCCGCTCCGCGAAGGTGGACAGGTGCTGCTGGACCAGCAGCGTCGTCGGCACCAGCACCGCGACCTGCTTGCCGTCCTGGACCGCCTTGAAGGCCGCCCGCACCGCGATCTCGGTCTTGCCGTAGCCCACGTCGCCGCAGACGAGCCGGTCCATCGGCACGGTGCGGCGCATGTCGAGCTTGACCTCGTCGACGGTGCTCAGCTGGTCGGGGGTCTCGGTGAACGGGAAGGCGTCCTCGAGCTCGCGCTGCCAGGGGGTGTCCGGCCCGAACGCGTAGCCCTGGGTCGCCTGCCGGGCGGCGTAGAGCTTGATCAGCTCGGCGGCGATCTCGCGGACCGCCTTGCGGGCGCGGCTCTTGCGCCTGGACCAGTCGGCCCCGCCGAGCCGGTCGAGCGAGGGCTGCTCGCCCCCGACGTAGCGGGTCACCTGGTCGAGGGCGTCCGCGGGGACGAAGAGCCGGTCGGGGGGGCCGCCGCGTTTGGACGCGCCGTACTCCAGCACGAGGTACTCGCGGGTGGCCCCGGCCGCCTCGCGCTGCCGCATCTCGACGAACCTGCCGACGCCGTGCTGCTCGTGGACGACGTAGTCGCCGGCCGTGAGCTCCAACGGGTCGATCTGACGCTTGCGGCGAGCCGGCATCTTGCGCATGTCGCTGGTCGAGCTGCTCTGCCCGGAGAGGTCCTCCCCGGTCAGCAGGACCAGCCGGTGGGTGTCGTCGACGAAGCCCCGCTGGAGGGCGCTGCAGGTCACGACCACGACGTCGCCGCCGAGGGTGTCGACCTCGGCCTCGAGCCGGGCTGCGATGTCGTGCTCACCCAGCGCCTCGACCATCCGCTCAGCGGGTCCGTGGCCGGCGTGCGACACGACCACGCGGAAGCCCTCGCGCAGCCAGCCTCCGATCTCCTCGATGGCGTGCTCGACGTCGCCGCGGTACTCAGGGGCGGGGCGGGCGGGCAGCGGCGTGCTGGGAACAGCGCCGACCGACACGTCGATGCCGGAGGTGACGACCTCGCCGAGCTCGTCGCGAAGCAACGGACGGGCCCCGTCGAGCAGCCCGTCGGTGGTGTCGTCGGCGATCCCGAAGGGGCTCACCGACCACCAGGCCAGCCCGCGCGCCAACGAGTGGTGGCGCACGTCGGCGAGGGAGCGGTAGGACGCCGCTCCGAGGTCGACCGGGGACTGGCCACCGCCGGCCGCGGCCGCCCAGGACGCCCCGAGGAACTCCTCGCTGGTCGCGACCAGGTCGTGGGCCCGCGACCGGGCGCGCTCGGGGTCGAGGACCAGCACATGGGTGTCGGGCGGCATCAGGTCGACCAGCAGCTCCATCTCGTCGACGAGGGCGACCGCCAGCGACTCCATCCCCTCGACGGCGATGCCGGCGGCGAGCTTGTCGGTCAGCTCCAGCAGCTGCGGGTGGGTGCGACCGAGCTCGGCCGCCCGGGACCGCACCTCCTCGGTGAGCAGCAGCTCGCGACAGGGCGGGGCCCACAGCCGCTCGACCGGTTCGAGCGTGCGCTGGTCGGCGACGGAGAAGGTGCGGATCTCCTCGACGTCGTCGCCCCAGAACTCCACGCGCAGCGGGTGCTCGTCGGTGGGCGGGAAGACGTCGACGATGCCCCCGCGCACGGCGAACTCGCCGCGCTTCTCGACCAGGTCGACACGGCTGTAGGCCGCCTGGGCGAGTCGGCGTACGACGCCGTCGAGGGGCTGGGAGTCGCCGACGGCGAGCTCGACGGGCTCGAGGTCGCCGAGCCCGCTCACCTGCGGCTGGAGGATGGAGCGCACCGGGGCGACCACGACGCGCAGCGGACCGTTGGCCGGGTCGGTGCCGGGGTGGCAGAGCCGGCGCAGCACGGCGAGCCGGCGGCCGACGGTGTCGCTGCGAGGGCTGAGCCGCTCGTGCGGGAGCGTCTCCCAGCTGGGGTAGTAAGCCACCAGCGCCGGGTCGATGAGGTCACCGAGCGCGGCGACGAGGTCCTCGGCCTCCCGGCCGGTCGCCGTGACCGCCAGCACCGAGCGGCCGGTGTCGACGAGGCCGCGCACCACGAAGGGGCGCAGGCCGGCCGGCCCGGTGAGGTCGAGCGCCGGGACCGCTCCGCCGCGGGCGTCCTCGAGCGCGCCGGCCAGCGCCGGCTCGGCCAGGACGGCCTGGGTCAGGCCGGTGAGCGGCACGGGTCCTCCAAACGACGGTGTGGGCCCAGGTGGCCCAGGTAGGCCAGGTGGGCACAGCACGACAGGCCCCGGCCTGGTCCAGGACGGGGTGCACACCGGAGTTTAGGCGAGGGCTACGACACCCGCTCCGCCGGTGACCGCAGGATGCAGAACTCGTTGCCCTCGGGGTCGGCGAGGACGACCCAGCCGGTGGCGTCGCCGTACTTGCCGCGGTGGTCTGCGACCTCGGTCGCGCCCAGGCCGAGCACCCGCGCGACCTCGTCGGCCTGGGTGCCGACGCGCGGACGCAGGTCGAGGTGGAGGCGGTTCTTGCCCTGGTTGATGTCGGGCACCTCGATGAACAGGAGCTGGTGCCGGGTCTCGGGGTCCTCGATCATGCACTCCTCGTGCCCCTGCTCGTTGACGTCGTCCTCGAGGTCGCGGTAACCCAGCAGCTGCTTCCACCACTCGGAGAGCTCGTAGGCGTCGGCGCAGTCGATGGTGGTGTGGGACACGAAGGAGGTCATGGTCGGACAGCCTCGGTTGCATCCCCCCGGTACGCAAACAATTTTTCGCGTCCAGCCATGACCTCCCCCGGACCCTAGGCGGTGACGAGCACCAGCCCGTGCGTCACCACGAGACCCGCCGGTGGAGCGCAGTCACAGAAGTCGGAGCAGGGCAGGAACGTGTGCATGGCGTGCCCGCATCGCACACAAGGTGCGTCGTGCGAGAGATGCGACCCGATCTCCACTGCTGTGTCCCACATGAGATGACCTCCTGCCCACCATCATGCGGCGACAGGGCGGAGACCCGCAGAGGATTGGGGGCGTGGCGGGCAGGTCGGGCCGGAAGTCTTCCCGGCTGGTCCGAACGGGCTATGCCCACGGCATAGCCCGAACTGACTAGACGTCGGTCAGGAGCCGGTGCCGTGGCGGCGGACGAAGGAGACGATCGCGTCCGCGAGCTCGGCTCGGCACACGATCAGGTCGGGCAGCGAGACATCCTCCTGGTTGTAGACCAGGCTGGAGCCGTCGACGCGGGAGCAGTAGAGGCCGGCCGCCCGGGCGACGGCGACGGGGGCGGCGT